>JAKQOD010000716.1 GCA_029565465.1 Deltaproteobacteria bacterium | reverse complement strand
CATTCGCTCGCATGCCACTTGCGCCTGGCATCTACAAAGCCAAAGCCGTCGGTACGAATGGCAAAACCAAACGCTTTGAACTCACCATCTACGGTGCCAAAGACGCCAACCTCGGCGCCATCGACTGGTCGACGAAGTAGCGTTGCCCAAAGGCCTGTGCAGGCTACGCGTGCTACCAATTTGCATATGCGCGCGCTGTGCGTCCTCCTTGTATCCTTGACCTGCAGTTGCAGTACGAGTACGCACCGCAAGCTTGCACAGCCACAGCACGTTTCCGAAGTTTCGGCGTGGGCAGCGTATGATCAACAGCGTTTTGACGAGTGTGCACGTGAATTCCAGACCGTCGCAGATAGTGCAACAAGCCCAATAGTCATCGCAAAAGCGCTCTATTCTACAGCTTGTTGTAGTGCACGTGCGGGCAAACCAGATGCCGCATTTCGCGCCTTGACGCTTTCGCTCAGTCTCAAAATTCCAGCAATCACAGATCAACTTGCAGAAGACGAGGATTTGCATTCGCTGCATGCAGATCCTCGATGGAAAGCGATAGCTGCGGAAATCGCCACGCAGCAGGCTGCACGCCCACCAAATCCAGCGTTGCGACAAGAACTACTTGAGCGCAAAGAGGTGGATCAAGCTGTGCGGCGGCAATGGGCCGCAGATTTTTCGAATCAAACATTGCAACAAGCCGTGGTTGCCACTGATGCGGAAAACACAGCGTGGCTCAAGCAAGCGATTATCGACCATGGCTGGCCAAGCAAATCACTGGTCGGTCAAGATGGAGCGTTCGCAGCGTTCCTCATGGTGCAGCATGCAGACAAGGACCTTGCTTTCCAACGCCAATGCCTTGCGTTGATGCAACAAGCATTGCCGACCGGCGAAGTTGACGCAATGAACGTCGCCTACCTTGAAGACCGCATTGCGGTTGCCGAACATCGACCACAACGCTATGGCACTCAATTCATCAATGACACGACGCCGTTTCCAATCGCCGACCCCGCACATGTTGACGAACGACGGGCAGCGGTTGGCCTAGGTACGCTCTCCGAGTACAAAAAAGCGATGCAGTTGCAGGCTTGGAAACAGCAATGACGAGGCCGAACGAACTGCGTCATTGCAAATGCATTGCGTCAACGGCTGCGTGGGAATCGTAATAATATTTCGCAAGCAGCTCGCAAACATCGACGAGCCGACGAAGAAACGTGTCAACATTCCCTCAACCTGATTGATTTCCCACACCGATATCGCGGCACAGCTCGTTTTACGCTGGCATCAAAGCTGCTGAATCCAGGCTATGTCTAAAGCTCTACTCGCTGCCACTCTGACATCGCTTTGGCTTGCGACGCCACACGAGGCCAGCGCCACAGAACCGACGCGCCCGGTGCTGATGCCGCCCGGCCAAACGAGTGTATTGCCACCGGCCCCAGCCCCAGAAACTGAGGATGAATCGCGTAGTCCTGCACTAGCAGGCTTAATATCGCTCACCGCAGGCTACATTTTGCCGGCGGCGCTCATGGCGCTCGCGGACGAGCATAAAAATGTGCAAATTCCGTTGGGCATCGCCGCAGGCACCTTGTTCGTGATCGGGCCGTCGATGGGACACGTCTACGCCGATGGCACGTGGCTAACGACAGGCTTCAAGATTAGAGTCGCCGGCTCCGTCTTGGTGCTGGCGACCGCGGCCGGCACTTTGACCAATGGCCTCGACCTCGAAACGAGCTTAACGCTGTTTGCAGCCGGCGGCGTGACCTACTTTGTAGGCTCGATCTACGATATTGCGACTGCTCCGTCGGCCACGCGGCGGCGAAATGCCCGCGACCACGCACGATCGCTACGCCTTGCTCCAAGCGTTTCCCAAACCGGCGCCGGCTTAATTTTGGCTGGTAGTTTTTAGCCCAGCGCTACGACAGCGGCGCGCGGCGGATGCTTGCGATCTGAATGCCGCCGGCAATGGCCGTGGTGATCTGGACTCGTTCGCCTTCGGAGAAGCGTGGCACCAATTCGACCGGGCCTTGGAAACACATGTTTGCGAGGTTTTCGACGTTGATGTCGCGACCTTCTTCGTCTTGCGCACGTTCGATATCGAGCGCAATTTTGGCGATTTGCCGAGGCGAAATACCTTCGAATTTTGCCGTGGTGTGCAGCTCAATGGAGCGAATGGTCCCCACCACTCGCATTCCCATTTCTGACCGCATTGGAGAATGGTAACACCACGCGAAATTCAGTGAAAGCGCGCAGCGCGCCACAAACTGCAGCGATCGGCCCGCGCAGGCAGGCGACTACTTGGCAGGCTTGCTTACATCGAAGCGCACGCCAACGACGCGCACCGCGTAGATGTAATCTTCATCACCCAACGCGGTAAATTCATGAGCAGATCCGCCATTGAGGGTCAACTCATCACCCGCCGTCAGAATTGTCCCGCTGTAGTCACGGCTGCTACCTCCCAGTACCAAGGTGACCTCGTCACCGTCGTGACCGTGCCACGGAAAACTAGTACCAGCTGCAACCCGCACAAATCCGGTGTCCGCGCCAGCACAGGCGGGCCCAGCTTGAAAATGTTGCAACGTGATGTTTGGCGCCATCGATTCCCACAATGCTGGTCGATCAATGTTGCCCAACAGCGCGCGCGCACGTGGCATGTCGACATCGAAGATGCGAGCGATGCGCGGTGCGTGCCGCTCAAACCGACCGTGGCCCATCGACGTGCGCAAGCGATCACCGATTCGTGCTGGCGCAGGCGCTCGCACGGTTTCAGGTAGCCGGCCGACGGTTTCGGTTAACGCAGCAATCTCTGCTGCCACCACGGCATTGGTCTTGGCTGAGGTTTCAACCCGCTTGGCCTCTTCGCTTTCGAGCAGGCCAAGCACATACAGCGGTACCAGCTGCATGATCGCATCTAAATCTTTATTCATCGCCACCGGCGCCCCCCTTTTCCGCAAAGACCACCCGCAGTTTAGCCAATGCGTTGGCGGTCCGGGACTTTACTGTACCAAGAGGCACGCCATCACGTGCAGCTATTTCGGCGCATGTTAAGCCGTCAAAATACGCCGCTTCGAGCGTGACCCGATGTTCATGCGACAAACCGGCCAAACCTTCATGTAGGTGTGAGTTGGCATGTACATCGGTGGCGGTTATCGGTTGCTCAACCAACGCCAATAGCGGATCGGCGCCAGCGTTGCGGCTGACCCGAGCAGATTTTATGACGTCGAGTGCACGCGATCGCATACGTACCGTTAACCAGGTACGAACGCTGGCGCGTTGCGGATCATAGCCAGCTGCGTTTTTCCAAGCTTCAAGAAACACGTCGTGGACTAGATCTTCGGCTTCGGCGCTAGACCGCAAAATTCGCATGGCCAATCCAAGCAGCAAGCCGCCGTAGCGACGATACAGTTCACTCAACGCGTCGGCCGCCGCGGAATCAGGGGTGGCGCCATCATTCGCAGGCGCCGCATGAGCCGCCATTAGCTTGACCAAATGCTCGTCAGATGGTTCTGCGTCCCAGCTTGTGCTGGTTTGCTCCATCTGAGTGCCTGCCATAGCTATTGACGCTAGCACAGGCCTTGGCCATTGCCATTCCTGCACTGATTAAAACGTAAAGGCTGCCGATGCTTGCGCATGGGGGTCGAGACGCGGTACTTAGCGTTTTGGTGTCCCGCCGTTCCGACGAAGCTCTTGATGGCCTCCGCGCAGAAATACGCGAAGCTGCAACCGACAAAACCTGGTCTACGGGCGTTACCTTAGCGCGCGATGGCAAGGTCACTGGCCGTAAAGGCGGAGGCGAGCTCGAATTCGACGTTCGCGTGCCGGGTAAACCTACCCCGTTTACCGCTGTGCTCAATCCAACCCATGGTGAGTGGGAATGTGATTGCACCAGCAAAGAAGAAGTCTGTGCGCATGTTTGCGCTGCAATTCTGTCGCTGGTTAAGGCCCGCGAAGACGGCGACGAAGAAGCGCTGCCGCAAGGCAATAATGTTGGCGGCAACCTGCGCTACATCATTGATGCTGTGCCAGGTGGCCTGCAAGTCACCCGGATGGTGGTTGCCCGCGACGGCAGCACCGAGCAGCTGAAAACCTCGGTTGCGTCGATCATTGCTGGCAAACCTGGGCCGAAGATCGCAACGATCGAAGCCGACTTGCTGGCTGATAAGATTATTCCCGTCGGCAACAAGCCGATCGCTGGCGCAAGCATCGACCGTTTGCTCACGATCTTGGCCGATGTGCGCGATATCCGTTACAAAAACGTGCAAGTCACCACCAACGGCGAACCGGTATTGCCGCGTGCCGTGGTCGAAGACGGCCGTGATGGGGTCCGCGTGCGGCTCATTGCCGACTCCGACATTCACGAAATCGTGACCGCTGGCGTGGTGCGCTTGTTCACTGTGTTGCGGCCGATCGGCGTCATGGACTTGTCCGGGCCCAAGCTGGAACGCTTGCCGCAAGCCTTCGATGTGCCGCCGCACGGCTACACCGAACTCATTACCAAGACCCTGCCGGCCCTCGCAGCTCGGATTCCCGTCGATATCAAAGCCAAAAAGCTGCCGGAAATTAAAGGCCGCGAAAAGCCGCGGATGAATTTCGACGTGGTGCAAGAAGGCGACGCGTTGCACATTTTCCCAACGTTGGTGTACGGCGATCCGCCGCGTGCCCGCGTCGATGGTGGCAAGCTGGTGCCACTGGGCGGTGTGTTGCCTTTCCGCGACGAAGATTCGGAAAAAAACCTCACCTGGCGGCTGCGCGACGAGCTCAATCTGGTGCCTGGCCGCCGCGTGACGCTCAACGGTCGCGATGCCTTGGCTGTACATGGCAAGCTCGGCAGCTGGTTGCGTCGTGATGCTACCGCAGCAAGCGATGCCCGCACGATCATGCTCGATGCTGACGTGCAGATCGAAGGCACTAAGTTTGGTGTCGAGTTCTCGTCGGGTGGTAAACGTGCGTCGGCAGCCTCGGTGTTGCGCGCGTGGCAAGCTCGCGTCGATGTGGTGCCACTCGAAGGCGGCGGCTGGGGCAAAATCCCAATGTCGTGGCTCGATAAACACGGCGCACGCGTCGCGGATATTCTCGCCACGCGTGGCAGCGACAATAAAGTGCCGCTGTTCTCGCTGCCTGACCTCGCTAAACTTTGCGAAGACCTCAACACGCCGCCGCCACTCGAACTTTCGCAGTTGCGGCCGTTGCTTGCGGACTTTGCGGGCTTGCCCAAAGCCAACATCAAAGCGAGTTTGGCCGAGCTGTTGCGCCCGTACCAAATCAGCGGTGTTGACTGGCTCGCGTTTTGTCGCGATGCATCGCTTGGCTGCGTGCTCGCCGATGACATGGGTCTTGGTAAAACCTTGCAAGCGCTTGCAGCGATTCAAGGCAAAACCCTCGTCGTCAGCCCGACCTCGGTTTTGTTCAACTGGTTGGCAGAAGCCAAAAAGTTCCGGCCTGACC
>JAKQOD010000707.1 GCA_029565465.1 Deltaproteobacteria bacterium | reverse complement strand
TACCGAGTGTCCACCTGGGCAAAGACCAACGGTCTAGCGATGTTAGTAATTCGGACGCGTGACTTTGCCGGAGCTATTCTCACCGAGCAAATAATCGACGTGCCACCAAGCCAATGGAGCTACTTAGAAGGTACTGTTATTTCTAGTGCGAATACGTACATGGTAGAGGTTGCACTGCGGGTCGGAGGCGGAAGCAGCGCACCAGCGTGGTTCGACGATGTGCGAATTTTAGAAACAAACGGTTTCATGAATCCAGGCTTCGAAACCCGGTCAACAACCGGAGTCGCGACTGAAATTCCTGGCTGGAAGATTCAACGCGGCGACGGTCGGATAGATCGAATGGGTCCACCGCACCGCAGAGCAGCATCGTTGGTGTTGGAAGTCTTTTCGGTGCCCAATTACACCTTGGTTTCACAAACGATTGTTCATGTGCCCGGTCGGCGGTACCGAATTGGAGGTTGGGCAAAAATTGATTCGGGCGCTCCGGTGACGACTGCCACAGTTCGTCGCTTCAACGCCGCAGGCGCCAATGCCGGGACAATCCCAATTCCAGTCTCGTTGACAAGTGGAAACTACGCGTGGTTTGAGCGCACGTTAGAGTTGGCCGACTTGCCGGCGAACACTGCAAAGTTCGATCTAGAATTGCGCGTTGACCAAGTTGGCCGCACTCGTTTCGACGACTTGTATCTTGCTATTTTGCCATAGACAGCCTTGCCCAGTTATCCCACCGCGATGGCCGCAATAGAGAAAAGCACGCGGTCACAGCTAACGAGCCTTGCTGCACCAACCTTGTGGCGCCACAATCGCCGGTGCCGCCGCTTGCCAACGGTGCAAAGCACCACGGCGTGCCAAGCCGCGAAGCTGCAATTGCGGAGATCGAACAACAAGGCAAGGCACGGCAAGTCACGGCGCAGCTCGACGCGCAAGCGCCTGCGCAAATAGCCGCCACAACCGGTACGATCGCCCAGCAGCTTACCAACGACGCGACGACGGCTCAGCCAAGCCCCTCTGATGTTGAGCTTGGCGAGTTTGGCAGCTTCAAAAAAAAAGGGCCGCGGAGACCGCGGCCCAACCCTATGTTATGGCGTGGGTTATGGGCAGGCGTGTGGACCTGGCGCAGCGTTTGATGGGCACACGCTACCTATTGTCGCATTGCAGACCAAGCCCTGATTGCGGCCAACGTCTTCTGGGCAATTCGAATTCACACCGTCGCAGTATTCGCGCAAGTCACATATGGTGTTGGCGTAGTTGCGGCAAATCTGTCCCGATGGCAGCGGCGCACAGTTCCCATCGGGTTGGCCAGTCTTAGCAAACGAACAGCCCTGACAGTCAGTTTTGCTGTCTCCACCACATGCCGACTCGCAACAACGGCTGTCTACACAGAAGCCGGAACTGCATTGACTGTTGTTGCTACACGCTTGGCTTGTGGCCGAAGCAACGGTGATTTGGCGGCTTTGGACGCGAACCGATTCGAGATCCGGGCGCAGTTTTTCGTAAGCGATACGGACGTTGCTCGCAGCGCCTTCGGCCAAGCTTGGGTTGGTTTCGTCTTCAACGGCGTTGCTGATCACAAAGTCGGTCGCCGTCACAGTGCCGGTCGACGCGATTTGCACGCCGTAGATGTCGGTGCCGGTGGTCGCCACGGTGCGACCGTCGGTCCACGCGGCTAAGAAGCTGGTACCCAAGCTCGCGACTTGCGCGTTGGTTTGTTGCCCGGTGCCGTTCGACATCTTGATGCCAGCAGCATCAACGACTTGTAAGGTAGCGCCACCTTTGAGGCGCGTGCCGTAAATGTCACCTGCGGTGTCGAGCCGACGATCTTCCCACGCTGCGAGGAATGTGCCGTTGGTAAACGCGATGTTGGGAGCAAATTGGCCAAGCGCTGCGCCACTCACTAACACGCCGTTTGCATCGAGCACTGCGCCTGCGGCCGATACGCGAGCAGCGTAGATGTCAGGGTTGGTTGGAACGCGGCTATCCGACCAAATAACCATCCACTGGCTGTTGGTCGCGTCATAGGCAACGGTTGGCCGGGTTTGATCGCCAGTCGCACTGCAGATGACAAAGTCAGGGACTACGCTTGCGCCGGTTGCACTGATAACCGCGCCCCGAATATCAAACGAACCAGCGCGACGATCTTGCCAAACCACCAACGAATTGGTGCCGCCGTTAGCAATGTCTGGCACCAGCTGATCCGCCGTTCCATTCGAAACAACAACGCCATTGGCGTCGAGCAACGTGCCATTTGGGTCAACCCGCGCAGTGTAGATGTCACGATCAATGCCACGCGCATCACTCCACACAACTTGGAAGTTGCTATTGGCGCTCACCGTGGACGATGGATTGAACTGTGCGAATTGGGCACTCGAAACAATTTTTGCCGTCGTGTCGAGTTTCGAGCCGTTGCCGTTGAAACGGACCATCTGAATATTGTTGCCGACGACGCGACTGTCGCCCCAGAACACACCGAAGATACCGGCGGCGCGACCAACCGCAGGGGTTGATTCACGGTTATTGCCAAGCGGTAACACGATGCCGTTGGTATCCATCACAGCGCCGGCTTGGGTAATGCGCGCGGCCATGGCGGTGTCGACATTGTTGTCACGTTGATCCGACCAAACGGCGAAATAATCAGTGCTTCCCGCCGCCACTACCGGCAACTGTTGCCCCCGCAACGGATTGCTGATGATGAACTCGGTGCCGCTGAGCGCGAATGCGCTGGTCAACAGCTGACCATACACGTCGACGCCGTTGGTAGTAACGTTGCGGCGATCGCCCCAC
>JAKQOD010000703.1 GCA_029565465.1 Deltaproteobacteria bacterium | reverse complement strand
CTGCTGCCGCCGCGCTGGGTTGCGTGGTGGTTTCAGCGGCGTCGCGCGCGATTAGCGCAGCATGCTGGGCTTGCACCAGGTCGCCGCTTTGCAGCAATGCAAGTGCATACAACGCCAACGCAGTTGGTGAAATTTGATCATGTGCGACGCCCAACGCCACGGCTTGGCGCGCACGTAAGGTGGCATCCGCGTTGAGCCCAAGTTGCAAATCTTGCGCTATCATTTGTTGCAACACCGCGGCCGCGCCGTCGTGCTCGCCACCGCGATACAACAACGCAGCTTTGCTGCGCAATTGCGCAAGCCGTATCCACGCGTGCCCACGAGCCAGCATGCCGGGCATTGTAGCTGGCTTTCGAAGTCCACGAGGCGATGCGACAACTTTTTCGAGGCCCAAAGGCTCGCGGTACAACAAATCTTGCTACCTTGCATAGTATGAGCACCGCCCGCGATGAAGTGTGGAAACTGTGGTCGTTGCCGGCATTACCGGCGCTGCACGGGGCGATCGCGGCGAGCGCGCAACAGGCGGCCTCCGCCGTCGACGCAGCGGCCGAGCTGAGCCCCCAGTTGCGACAAGAATTCACGGCCGCCATCCTGTTTCGCTTGGCCGAAGCAAAGCTATTTGCTGGCGATCCGATGGCGGCCGAAGAAGTACTGCAAGCGATCGGCAGCGCCACCCCGAACGAAAGTCCCTGGCGCTATGCGGCTGGCGTTCGCGCATGTCGGGTTGCGATGCGGCGGGGCCAGCACGAGCTCGCGCAAAGCGCACTCATCACGGCGGCCCAAAACATGCCTACGCATCAAGCATTGGCTGCATTGACGGCCGACATGGTCGGGTCTGATGCCCATGCATGGCGCTGCGCAGTGCTTGAACTTGGCATCGCAATCGCTGAATTTGAAATTCAACAAACTGAGCCAGATCGCGCTGCCCTCGATGCGCTGCGCGCGTTGCAGACGATGCCGACCCTCGATGCAGGGCGGGACCAGCTCTTTACGATCCGCCAACTTCTGACCGCGGCGGCATTTACTGATGGTGATGCCAACGCCGCTAGCGTTGCGTTACGAGCCAACATTAAATTTGCGCATGCCGAACATTCACCCGCCGATGAAATTGAAGCCCGGCTGGCGCTTATTGGTGTGCTGGTTGAACAGGGCGGGGCGGTGAACTTGGCAGAAGCGGCACGGCATGCGCAACAAGCCCGCGACGCTGCGCTGGCCATCGCGGATGCTCGGCCCGAACTGCACATGGCAGCGTTGGTAGCGCAAGCCGCTGTACTCGAACGCACCGGCCGCCGCGCAGGCGCACTAGACCGCTGTGTTGAAGTCGCGACCCACGCCGCTACCCAAGGCAACATTCACCAATATGTGGCAGCGGTGGGGATGATGGCCGAGATGTACACGCGCAGCGGCGACATCGCATCAGCATTTCGGACCTTAGCCGAATCCAACCATGCGCTTAGCGAAGCCACTGGCAGCAGTACGGTGCAGTTGTTCCGGCCATTTATGCAGCGCCTCCAAGAACAAGCAGGAATTGAACGATTACGAAAGGTTACCGCCGATGTGGCGGCCGCAAATGAGCTATTTGCGATCACCTAAGTATGCAAATTAGTTAGCGTACTTAGGTATAGAACCACGCGCCCCAGCGTACTACGATGTACGAACGCTAAAAGATTTTAGTACCTAACAAGGACGATCGTAACTATGGCGGGAATCCCGGGAGCCAAATCTGCACCTGATCCACAGGCGCTTATTGGCAAGTACGCAGCCAAAACTCAACAGAACGCAGCTGCTGATACCGCCATCGTAACGCGCGTTGAAACGGCGATCGCGCATTCGCCGATGGGCTGGCTGCAGTCAGTGCTCGGCGAAACCAGTGCCAAAGCGGCTAGCGATCAAGGTGAAGTGCAAGGAAAACTCTCCGAGCACAAAAAGATTATCGACGACAACAAGGCCGCGGCACCACCTGATGCAGGTACCGCCCCCGCGCTTGCGCCTGCGGCAAAACCAGCGGTTGCCAAATCGACCGGTGGCGGCAAAGCACCTGCCGTTAATGCCAACAAAGCGGTCGCTAGCGCACCTGCCACTGCACGCGCCAAGCCAGTGGCGAAACCGACGACAACTTCGGCAAAATCCACCAGCGCGATGCCCAAAGGCATGGCTGCAGCGGCCGGGGCTACCGAAAACGACGGCGAACTCGACGCGATGCTCAACGGCTACACGCCCAAGAGTCAGCAAGGCACGGCCATGCTTTCGCGCATTACCCAAATGGGTCAAATTGCGCAGGGCTTCCGCGGTTCGCTCGACAAATACGTCGCACAAGGCGGCGCTGCTGAGCAGGCGATCGCAGGCGCTGCGAACCTGATTGGCCAAGGCAAAAATGCGTCGGCGATCTGGGCCACGAATCCCTACAGAAAAATGGGGGGCACGCTCGGCAAGATCATGACGGGCATTTCGGCCGTCAAAAGCATGGCCACGATGGTGGGCGAAATCTGCACCAAGTTGGGGCTGGTGCTCACGGTAATTGGGTTGTTGGGCATGATCTTCCCACCGATCGGTGCTGCAGTTTCGGGCATCGCACGGCTGTTGTCATCGGTTGGGTTAATCTGTGACCTTGTTGGGCTCGCGCTTTCCGGTGTGCTCGTCGGCATGAACGGGGTTGTGCTTGCGAAGCAGATCGCAACCGGTGCCAGTGCAGAAGAAAAAGCAGCGACTGCCGACTTGATGGTCACCGAAGCGAATGATGCCGCCGCCAGCGTCATGAGCGTGGCGATGCAATTCGGCCCGAAGTTTTTCAAAGGCGTTAGTGGCGCAAGCAAAGGTGTCATTGCATCGTTGTTTCGCCGAGCCAAAGCGGTCATCGGCAGAGTCGCCGTAAAGATGGGCGGCCCCGTCATCAACTTCGGCAAACGGATTGGCGCGCGCTTGGCGCGGGGCGCTGGCAAAGCTTACAATTGGACCAAGCGCACACTTGGTGGCAATGCAGTGCGGGCTGCTGAAACCGGAGCGCCCAAGCCAGGCCTGGTGTCGCGCATGAAAACGAAGGTGGCGGGTTGGCAACAAGCCAATATGGATCGCTGGGGTGATTCAAAGGTTGCCCACGGACTCAATCGCATCGGTGAACGCACTACCAGCGCAGCCAAGCGCATTGACCTCGCCGAGTCATTTGGTGCCCGCACGGAAGCATTGGGCACCAAAGCAGGCAGCATGGGCAGCGGCACCGAATTCGCGCAGCGCCAAGAAGCGGCCGCTATCCGCGCCGAAGCTGAGCTTGTCGCGGCCCGCCGCGATATGGCGGTTGACGGCGCCAAAGGCCTGGAACGCGATCGAGTGCGGGCCCAAGTAAGCGAGTATCAGGCCCAGCGCGGCCCCGGTGCTATCCGCAACTCCGCTGTTGAAGCTCGTTACGTGACCAACAAAGAAACCCAGGCCGGCCAACGCGCCGCTGCCGATTTCGAACGCGCTGAGCAAGCCGAGGCTAACGCCAAGGTTCGCGAACGGATTCTCGAAGAACGCAACCAACGCGTCAATCAAGAACCCGACGGGCTAGCCAACTCCAACGTTAAAGATGCAACGGCACGCGCTGAACACATCGCAGCAAAAAACCAATATGGCGACACCCTACAGACCGATCTGCAGCGCCGAGATCAACTTAAAGCGAATCCTTCTAAGTTAACCGTCGCCGAACAAGCTGAGCTCGCTGACCTCAATGCCCGGCTGGCCCGTATCGATCAACTCGCGTTACGACGCACGATCTTTGAAAACGAACAACACAAAGCGCGCACCGACCATCACGTCGATTTGCGCCCCAC
>JAKQOD010000691.1 GCA_029565465.1 Deltaproteobacteria bacterium | reverse complement strand
CCATAACCTCACCTCGCGCGAGTAACGCGCGGTGGGGTGAATTCGGTGGCTCTGCCACCGAAGAGGGGACGGGAAAGTCCCCATCTATGGATCCGTAGCTCAATGGATAGAGCACCGGCCTACGGAGCCGGGGGTTAGAGGTTCGACCCCTCTCGGATCCGCTACCAGCGGAAAACAAGATGACCGACGAAGAATGGATGCGACTAGCCTTGGCGGAAGCCAAAGTTGCGGGCGCTGCCGGCGATGTACCAGTAGGTGCCATCGTGGTCTTCAATGATGAGGTCATCGGTCGCGGGCATAATCGCCGCGAAGCAGATGCCGACCCAACGGCGCATGCCGAAGTGTTGGCTTTGCGCAATGCTGCCAAGAAGCTCGGCATTTGGCGAGTGGAAGCAACGTTGTATGTGACGCAAGAGCCCTGTCCGATGTGCGCAGGCGCTTTGGTCAACGCTCGAGTGAAACGAGTGGTGTACGGATGTGAAAATCCCAAAGCCGGCTCGGTAAAAACGCTTTTCACGATTTGTTCGGATAGCCGGCTCAATCATCAGGTCGATGTTGTCGGCGGTGTGTTGGCAACAGAATGTGCCGATGAGCTGAAACAGTTTTTTGCGACCCTGCGTCGCGGACCGAAATACGGTCGTTAGTTTATGGAGAGTTGTCCGAGTGGCCGATGGTGTCTGATTCGAAATCAGATGTGCGAAAGCACCGTGGGTTCAAATCCCTCACTCTCCGCAATTTTGTAACTAGAGGGAACGCAGCGTTCCCCGTTGGCGCCCTCGCTGCTGCGCGCTGCGCGGAGCATTTGAATCAGGAGGGGTGACCGAGTGGCCGAAGGTGCACGATTGGAAATCGTGTGTATCGCAAGGTACCAAGGGTTCGAATCCCTTCCTCTCCGCAAACTTTTCCGAAAGCATCGCGCGAGTAACGCGCGGTGGGGTGAATTCGGTGGCTCAGCCGCCGAAGAGGGGACGGGAAAGTCCCCTGGTGGTGACGCACGATTGGAAATCGTGTGTATCGCAAGGTACCAAGGGTTCGAATCCCTTCCTCTCCGCAAACTTTTCTAAAGCATCGCGCGAGTAACGCGACGCTTCAAACTACCCATTTGCGTTTATGGTCCCGGGTGACGCGACGACTGTGAACCCCGCCAGGCCCGGAAGGGAGCAACGGTAGCGGATCTAGTGGGTGCCTGGGGCCACCTTTTCAAACTAGCGGTGAGATGATTCTCATCGCTAGTTTCTTTTTCGGCAGTGGTGACTTTTTTGCAATTTGCCGTAGTGCCGTGAGAGCCTTTGATTACCGCTGGGGAACCAAGATGAATATCAACGCTTCCATCATCGATCAACGCTTGGTTTCTGTTGTCGCGGACGTTCGTGAGCAAGCCGCTAACGAACTAAATGTCACCAATGATGTAAAATTGAAGTCATTGGCGTTTGTCTATCTGTGTGTCAAAACGATGCTGGATCTCGACGCCGACGAGGCG
Organism: Deltaproteobacteria bacterium; assembly: GCA_029565465.1. Lineage (GTDB taxonomy): Bacteria > Myxococcota_A > Polyangia > Haliangiales > Haliangiaceae > JABFXX01. The sequence goes on along the minus strand of JAKQOD010000691.1, from coordinate 5,439 downwards.
TTTGATTGTCTGACCGAAGGTGGCGGCGATTTTGGCATTGATGCCATGCATATCACTGGTGAAATTGACGGTGAATTTGGCGTCACGCTCTTTCAAGGTAAGTACAAGGCCAATCTCGAGGCGTCGTCAAATTTCGAAGAAAATGGAATCAAAGCTCTACTCGACGGTATTCGGTACATCTTCGATCCGTCAGCTACGTTGCACTCGATAAACGAGCGGCTGCGCACAAAAGTTGAGGAAGCGCGATCGCTAATCCGTGATGGGCTGATTCCACGAGTGCGCGCGATCGCGTGTAACAATGGCATCAAATGGAATTCATCTGCACAAGATGTGATTGACCGTGCGAACCTAGGCAGCCAAGTAACGTGGGACTACGTAAATCACGATGTTCTGCTGAACGTTCTGCAACGTTCGAATCCTGTCAACGCGACATTGCGCCTTGTTGGAAAGGCGATTGTAGAGGATTTGAATTTTAGTCGCGTGTGCGTAGGCCGCATTCCAGTGGTTGAAATCGCCGAGCTTATGAAAATTCACGGTGAACGATTGTTGGAGCGAAACATTCGAAGATATCTGGGCCTACACGGAAATCGAGTTAATGAAGGGATCCAATCGACGTTGGAGTCCGATCAATCCAGCAATTTTTACTTTTTCAACAACGGCCTAACGTTAGTTTGTAGTGACTTCACATACAACGCGCTGCAGAGCAGCAACTATCAAATCAATGTCGACAATCTACAGATAGTTAACGGCGGCCAAACCAGTATGACAATTGCGAAAACGCTTGAGCAAATGCAGCGCGATGGAAAAGCAGCGCCTGTTGATGCAAGTGTTTTGGTGCGCATCTACAAGTTGCCGAAGGAGAACGATGTTGTTCTTCAGATTACGCATGCCACCAATAGTCAGAACCCGGTTGATCTCAAAGACCTTCGCTCGAACGATGGCAAACAGCTTCAACTAGAGGAGAGTGTTAAACTCCTCGGGTTTACATATCGTCGAAAACGAATGGACGCTCCGGCTGGTAAAGACATTACTTCGGGGATAGCGGCGGAGGCGCTGCTTGCCGTGTGGCGCAAAAAACCACATCAAGCCAAATTTTTTGCACGCGAGCACTTTGGTAAGTTGTACGACACAACGTTCGATGAATCGCTAAATGCTGCTCAGCTGATCATCGCTGTCCTGTTGTATCGGATAGCCGAAAATCATCGGCGTCGACCTGCGCACTCGGACCCGGTACTTGTGAGATACGCTTCGTGCTTTATAGCGATGCAAATGGGGCGATATCTCTTGGAAGAAGCAGGCTCGACGTTCGCTGCGCTGGACCACCGTAATTTCGCCAAAGCTAAGCAACTTGTTGATCAACGAGGTGAGGCGTATTTCAACGCAGCTGTAAGCCAAGTCCGCGACGCACTGGATGCACTGTACGGGAAGAACAAAGAGATTTCGATGCAGCAGTTGTCAGCGACGTTTCGACGAGGCGACCTGATCGGGATTTTGCAGGCGATGGATGTTCCTGATATTTCGTAGAAAAAAACGCCTAGAGCCTCCGATAAGCGGCTACGTCAACGGTTACCGATTATCGCGGCGCCCAAGCGCTAGCCACCAGCATCGAGATCAGCAAAAATGCCTTGATGAGTACCGAGCAAGCATTAGCAAACGCACGTAGCTTTCGACGCGGCACACTCGATCAGGCCGCACTCCTGGAGATGGCCGATTTGTGCGGCGCCAAAGATTTACGCGAAATGGCTGAAGCCATGGGTGACTACGACGGTGATGCGTTTCTCGTCGAAGGTGATCTCATCGTCGACGGCAATTTTCGCACCCGCGATGTCGAAGCGATTTGGCTGGTTGTGCGCGGCAATGTCGTCGTTAGCGGCTTGTATGAAGATACCTGCAACGATGCGCCAGATTTTGTGTGGATCGGTGGCCACTTGCAGGCCGGCGATGTGCTCACTGCGGGGCGGCTCGTCGTCAAAGGTGATGTTCGCGTAACCAATTGTTTCGTTGGTGACTACAATGATGGCCGTTGTGATATCGCAGGCAGCGTCGATGCGAAATTGTTTGCCATGTTCGATCACTCCTGCCGAATCAAAGGTGAAAACCGCGCAGCCTACCAGGTTGCAGACATTCGCTCCGACGAAATTCCACAGGGCCAAACGCGTTGGGCAGATCTGCCGTTTGCTGCAGCCATTGAACCTAACGATCTTAAGGCTCGTTTGCGGCAACGGTTACAGGTGTTGCGCTAGCGACGCAGCGCACGCCGTGTCTTGATCATGTACAGTCGCGTTGATGCACCGCTTAACGTCGCAGGTCATTGAAAACGAAACCGCACTGCGTGAACTGCTTGGCGAACCGTCGCCGTTGGTGTGCGCCAAAGTCGCTACTCGGCTCAATGCCAAGACCCGGCCGTTTATTGAATACGCGCCGTTGGTTTGTTTAGCCACCGCCGATGCCAGCGGCCGCTGTGACGTTAGCCCGCGTGGCGATCCTCGCGGCTTTGTGCAGATTATCGACGACGAAACGCTGCTGTTGCCCGAGCGCCCAGGCAATCGTATCGCCGATTCGCTGCGCAACATTTTACAGAATCCACGCGTTGGTTTGTTGTTTGTGATCCCCGGCGTGACCGATACGTTTCGCGTCAATGGTCGCGCTACGTTGGTCACTGATCAAACGTTGTTGGCTACATGTGCCGTCGAAGGCAAAATTCCACGCCTCGGTATTGTCGTCGATATCGAAGAAGCCTTTACCCAATGTTCCAAAGCGTTCATGCGGTCACAATGTTGGGATCCCGCCGGCTTCGTCGACCGTAGCGCGTTGCCTAGCAGTGGCGAAATTATGCGGGCTATTGTTGGCGACACCGTCGATCCTGAAACCTACGATCGAGAACGCGCTGAACGCTACGCGCGACGAGAAGGATTTTACTAAAGCGAGCCGATCGCCATTTGAAGTGCTATGTTGGCACGATGCCGTCGAAGCAGCGCACCATTGCCGTAATCGTAGGCGGCGAGCGCTTTGATTGCAGCATTGCAGGCTTCGCTTGGCAGGCACCTGATGCCTTGCTCAGCGTCGACGCAACGTTGGAAATCAGCGCAGTGTCGAAGCAAGACCTCGAACACGAAGCGGTGTTTCTCATCCACGGCAACCTCCAGCGGCCCAATACCGCTGCGCCGTTTGCAACCGGCCTCGACGAAGTTCATGTCGTCGAATTGATTGAAGCAGCGTTTGCCGTGTGGGCTGAGCCTGATGGTTTTGCGCGTTGGCCAGGCTCGCGGTTGCGCCTCGAAGACAGCCGATGGCACATGAAGCAATGTCCGGTTGCGGTTACGCGCAGCGAGCGATGGGTCGGTGCAGCGGCGCGCGCCACCGTGGCGCAAGCATGTCGTGTCGCCGATGAAGAATGGATGCAAGACTGGCCGTGCGAAGTTTCCGACGGTAAACGGCTTGGCGAGTTCTGCGCTTATTACGACTCGCTTACGGATGAAGCGCTGCGCTTTGCCACGATCACGCTGATCTTACATTCGTACGACCAGTGTGAAGACCAAGCGCAATGGTCGGAATGGATCGATCTCACTTTGCGACGCGACTTTGCGATCCATGGCCACACCTTTGCAACCTGGGCGGCGCTCGACGCAGATTCAACTGCGTTCGGCACGCGCGAAACCCGTGACTTGCTGTTTACCAGTTCGTTACAACTGCGGCGAATCTGGGATGAAGTGCGCGTCCCACTTGCAATCGCATGGTGCGCGGCAACGTAGTGCGCATCGAAATGCAGGCCTTATGTCAGCAATGCAGCGACCGTGGTGCCCGGCAGCCGTACATCGATGCGGGCATCGGGGACACCGGTCGCTCGCATCAGGGTACGCGCCGCGGCTGCAAACGTTTTGTCGGCGGTGATGTCCGCACCTTCCGGTTTGCCGGTTGTCGACGAGAATGCAGTGGCTGCCCAATCGTGGGTTGCTCGACCTGGGCCACCGGCAACACCGCCGCGGATGTGAGGACCAAACATCGTCATCACATGATGGCCGCTGTTGTGTGAGCGGCCGTCACTGCTGTCAAACGTGCGGCCGAACGTGTTGAGCGAGGCAAAGGTGGTTTTGTCAGCCAGGCCAGCCGCTGATAGTTGATTCCAAATGAGCTCGATCATGCTGATCCCGCCTTGCAGCTGCAGGGTCTCTTCAGCAAAGTTGGCGTCGTGATGATTATCACCGCCGAACGGCAAGTGGATGGTCACCACCGGCGCAACTTTGTATTTGAACATGGCGATGGCGGTTAGAATTTGATCGATTGGATCATATGGATAATCTTCAATGAGATCTGGGACGAACGGCCGTGGGTTGGTAACCGGGATGGCTGCCAAATCGGTTGCGAGTTGCTCGCCAAGCGCCAACGCTTGGGCGCGGCTGGTAACGCTACTATCGAGATAGGTGCGCTGTGCAGCGGTGCCGTTGGCTTTGACATCGGCATAGATCTTGTCGAGGGTGGAATCGCGCAGCGTTGCAAACCTGGCGAGCGGGCCGGGGGTACCGCCAAAGAGACCTTTGAGTTCGATCGGCGAAAGTTGTTCGACATATCGACTTTGGTACGTGACGCGTTCGGCTCCGAGGGTAATCGGCTCTTGTTGGATGGTGCCGAGACTTGCCGCTAGCTCGGCGGCGATCGCACTCGGTAGCATTTCGACCCCGTTGCCGCTAGCGCCGCGCAACTCATCAAAGATCCGAAGTACTTTCGCGTGTTCGGGATGAGTTTCGGCGTTAGTTCGATGATGAATGAACGCCAAGCGCGAGCGCAGCGCAGCCGGTAACGCGGCCCAAGGTGCAGCAGCAGCGTACGATGCGCCACCGATATCCGCCAAGGTAGACCGAACTTCCGCTGGATGCTCACGGTCATATTTCGCACGCAGGCCGGCATCGACGAGCGAGCCTGGCGCTCCAATATTAAGCGGGTCGCCATCAGACGCGGTGGCAAGCAGCAAAAATGTCGGGTCGTTGTTCGGCGCTGCTTCTGCGACGCCCGACGACAAAAAGCGAGGCGCAAGCCCGGTAACGAGCGAGCGCAGCGCAAGGCCGCCGCTGCCAAGTAGAGCTGCACGCAAAAGGCTACGACGCGAGATGTTCTTCATGTTCATAAACCGGCTCCCGAAACATCAGGTGAAGTGCATGCGACAACAAACGCGGATTGCATGGCTTGGCCTGGCGTGCCACCAGCTGCAACCACATCGGCGACATGGCTTGAGAGGGCCGCCAGTGCGGCAGCGTGGCGCGAATGATTAGCAGGCAGGCCCATGAATTGCTCGACCAACTTGGTTGTTGAACTAGTTACGTCGTCAGCAGGGAAGAGCGTATTGACCGCGCGGCTTGCCAACGTTTCGCACAAGCGTTCAATGCCGGCTGCGTGAAACGTGCCTGGCCGGCTGGTCTGCACAAAGTCTGGTTGGTTGCGTGC
>JAKQOD010000684.1 GCA_029565465.1 Deltaproteobacteria bacterium | reverse complement strand
GCTGCTGCACCAACTCGCCGCGATGAAAGTGCTAGCGCCATAAGCCCAGCTTAGCGCGAACTTCGTCCATCGTCTTTTGCGCCATGCCACGCGCTTTGGCAGCACCCGCGTGCAAAATCTCTTTCACGCGCTCAGGATGCGCCACCAATTCGGCGCGCCGCTCGACGTAGCCTTCGAAGTGTTTGTTGAGATTGTCGGCCAGCCGGCCTTTACAATCGACGCAGCCGATACCAGCGGTGGTGCAGCCTTCGCGCACCCATGCCAAATCCTCGTCGGACGACACGGTTTTGTGCATCGAAAATACGTTGCAATCATCCGGGTTGCCCGGGTCTTCACGATTCACTCGTTTTTCGTCGGTGACTGCGCGGCCCAACAACTTGCGCAGCGCTTTGTCATTGCCAAACACCGACAGCGGAATGTGATTGCCCAACGACTTCGACATCTTTTGTTTGCCGTCGAGCCCAAGCAGCTTCGGCAAATTGGTCATCAGCGCTTCACACTCAGGAAACACTTTGCCCCAGCGATGATTGAAGCTGCGGCCAATCCGCCGCGCCAACTCAATATGCTGCAGCTGATCTTGGCCCACTGGCACCAACTGCGCTTTGTACAGAAGGATGTCGGCAGCTTGCAGCACGGGGTAATCAAACAACCCAACGTTGATGTTCTCAGGCTGCGATGCCGACTTGTCTTTGAACTGGGTCATGCGCTCAAGGTCGCCAAAGCCCGTGACGTTGTTGAACACCCAGCAAAGTTCGGTATGTTCTGGCACCATCGACTGAATAAACAGCGTGGACTTTTTTTCTCACCCTTCTTTTCCGTGGAGGTTGATGCGACAACTATCCTGATAGATAGGGGTGTCCGGATTGTCCGAATACCGGACGTGCAATGTCCCGATTCCGGACATTGCCGGACAGGTCGAATGCTGGATCGGCCGCAATGGCGCCGCTGACGATGTTCGGCGGCTGGCACGCAACGTGGTTATGCGCACGCCGTGGATGCCAACAGCGATCGGGTCGCACCGACGGAATCGTTCCCAACGTCGGTGCTGGTCGCGAGCGCGCCGCACGCAACAAGCTCGCACGCACGCACCGCGCAAGCGTCTGGCTACCAGCGCCGCCGCCCTGAAGCGACCGCACTGCATCGCATCGTGCGCGAGCATCGCGCGACGCTGTTCTCCGATGCCGCCGCGCGCAGCGCATCGGGTCGTGGCTATCCGCGATTCGTCGTCGAGGAATTCGACAAATATGAACGCTGCGGCATTCTTGCGTACGGCGTGGTCCGCGTCTATTGCGAGACCTGCCGCCAAAGCGATGTCGTGGCGTTTTCATGCAAAGGCCGCGCGCTCTGTCTGTCGTGCACCGGGCGCCGCATGGCCGATGTCACCACGCATCTCGTCGACGCTGTGCTCCCAGTGGCGCGCTATCGGCAATGGACGCTGACGTTTCCGTGGACGATTCGCGTCATGTTGGTGCAGCATCCGTCGCTCGTCACCGCGCTGCAGAAAATCATGGTCCGCCGCATCGAGCGTTTCTTGCGACGACGCGCACGCGATCACGGCTTGCCGCGCAACGAACGCGCGCACACGGGCGCGATCGTCGCGATCCAACGTTTCGGCTCCCGCCTCAATCTCCATATCCATTGCCACGCGGTGATCCCCGACGCCGTCTGGGCCCTACGCGACGGCGCCCTCGTCACCGTCGATTTGCCGCCGCCCACTGACGACGATGTCGACACGATCGTGCGCGATATCTGTCGCCGCGTTGCCGCGTACATCGAGCGCCGCACCGACGACGGCACGCTCGCCGCACCCACCACCGACGACGATTGCGACGATGCCCGCGACCTTGCGCAACTTGTCCTCACCGACACCATCGCCCGCAAGCCCAGCATCCTCGACGATTTCCCCGCCGCCGCGCCCACGCCGCGCAAACTCACCGCCCAGTGCGACGGCTTCTCACTCGAGTGCAAACCCTCCGTCGCGGCCGCCGACCGCGCCGGTCTCGAGCGCTTGTTGCGTTACGGCGCGCGGCCCGCTTTCGCGCACGACCGCGTCGAGCAGTTACCAAACGGCAACGTGTCCTATCGACTGCCGAAGGCTTTCTACACGGGACAAACCCACGTCGTGCTGCCGCCCGTCGAATTTCTGCGTCGACTCGCCGCGCTCATTCCGCCGCCGCGATTTCACACCATCAGGTACCACGGCCTGTTTGCGCCCAACGCGAAACTGCGACCACTCGCTTGCGCCCTCGCGCCAAATCACATCACGGACAAGAAGCGTATCGCACCGGTTCACGGCGATGCCGGCTCAGCCAACGATCCGACCGCCAACCCCGACGCACCGTACCGTCGACGAACGCGCATGCTGTGGTCGCAACTGTTGCGCCGCGTCTTCGCCGTCGACGTCTTGCGATGCCCCTGCGGCGCCGACGCCGACCGCAAACTTATCGGCGTCCTTTCACGCGCGCAAACCCCGGATGCACTCGACAATTTCTTGCGCGCCATTGGCGAGTCCACCGTACCGCCGCCGCGTGCCAAAGCCCGTCCGCCGCCGCAAGTTGAGATGTTCTGATTCAAGCCCTCGAACTTTTTGGCCACTCGACGAAGGAGCGCCGAGCCGCGCTTTTGTCTGCGTTCGGTCGTCGTCGATTTCGTCACACTTTTTACACTTTTTCACCTTCAAATCGCCGTCCCGTCGTCATCCACGAGCCCGCTTTCGCAACGCTTTCTACTTCCACCCCGTTGATTTCCGCGTTTTTAAGTCCTAGGCTTTGGCACAAGAATCAGGAATTTGACAACCAACGTTCTGGGGTCAAAATGCAGCGTCCCAGTATGGCGTTGGTTTGCCGATGAGTTGCGAGATGTCGCGCTCTGCAATATTGTCGCGCCCCCCAACTTTCGCCCCGCGTCCGTCGACAAATTCGCGCGCGCATGACATCAGCAAGGTTCACTACCGCGGCTAGCTCTGCGGCACCCCATGAATCCCAAAGCTATCGATTACAAAAGTTTCTTCTATCCACCGGGCGGCATTTTGCTGTGGATGATCATCTTTTTGGAACTGATCACCTTCGGGATGGCACTTGGGGCCATGGCCTTTAGCGCAGCTGACAACGGCCCGCTGTTTCACCAATCACGTTTGCAACTGAACGCCACGATCGGCACCATAAATACAGCGGTGCTACTGACCAGCGGCTTTTTCGTGGCCATGGCGGTGCACAACTTCAAAGCGGCAAACCTGCAAAAATCGTCGCTGCAATTCAAGCTTGCGATGCTGGGCGGGTTGTTGTTTATCGCTATCAAAGGTTTTGAGTATTATTCCAAAATCGACGCGGGCCTGTTGTTAGACAGCAATACGTTTTTCACGTTTTACTGGCTCCTGACTGGCTTTCATTTGATTCACGTTGTGGTTGGCTTGGTTATTTTGTTTGTACTCAACCGAAATATCACCACCACATCGATCGAAACCGTCGAAGCTTCGGCCGCGTTTTGGCACATGTGCGATCTAATTTGGCTGCTGTTGTTTCCGGTTTTGTATTTGATTTTTTAGTTATGAACAAAACACTCACATGGACTTTCGGGCTGTTGGCACTGCTGACATTGGCAGCGTTGTTGGTTTCCAACCTAGCCATCGAGCCATCCACCAAAAAGCCATTGATGCTGCTGCTGTTTTCATCCAAGTTTTTGCTGGTGGCGTTTCAGTTCATGGAATTGAAAAAGGCCCATGTAGCGTGGCGAGCTGCCATCGTCGCAGTTTTGGCCGTGATCAATGGAGTGATTGCGGTCGCGTAAACAGCAGCGGCCGCCGTCACTCGCTTTCACACCTCAACGCGAATATGCCGCGCTTGGCCATGCGATCGAACGCCGGCATCGAACATGATCCAACACCGTCTGTCGCCACGTTGCACATGATCGAGATTCGGTTTTATAGTCCGCGCATAGCTGCGGGGCTGTTGCCAGAAATTTAGCTAGGCGAAACTGGTTCGATTCATCACTGTCATCTCGTGAGAAATACTATGAATAAAGCCTCAATCATTGCATCCGCCTCGATCCTCGGCGCAGCGCTCACGGCCAACGCTCAACCCAAAGAACAACCGCGCAAAAGCAAAACGATAGCAGTCGTCCTCGCTGCCGGAGGTATCGTGGCCCCCCTAGCATTTGCAGCGACTGGGATAGCAACAGATCTGTCGACGATGACGGCGATAGGAGGCTCACTATTGCTGTTCACTCCGTCGCTTGGCCACTTCTACGCCAAGGGTGACCTAGATGTGACAACGGGCATGAAACTACGCGGCGTATCAACGGTGGCCATCATGACGGGCTTGCTGCTCTACAGTCAGGGTATTTGCAGTCCAATCCAGGGGTACACGTCGTGCGACGATAGCTATACGTCGCCGATGACCTATGCCGGCCTCGGCATCATCAGCGTTGGTGCCGCAACGTTTCTCACTGGTGCAATTTGGGATGTTGCAACGGCAGGAGACGCTGTCGATCATGCCAACCAACGCAACAACATCGCATTTTCGGTCGCCCCGATGCTGGCACCTCCGTCAAGCGGCGGCATTAACGGACTAGCATTGGCCGGCAGCTTTTGATGGAGTTCGGCGCGGAACAATCCCTAGCCAAGACCCTGCGCTCAGAATTCTCAGCGCAGGCGCTACGATTCTGTTTGCTGTGTTGTCGAAACCCTCCGAGTCTGCTTCCTGGTAGGTGCTGCCGCGTAACTCAGATACTATGTGTGCATGCGCCCAGTGCTGGTCATCGTTTCGCTCCTCGGTCTGCTCGGCATCGCCCGTTCCGCTGCGGCAGATGATACGGCGAACCGCCTCGCAGCGATCAAAACGATGTTCACTGCATTGTTCGGTATGATCAAGCTTGCCCTGACAGCGAAAGACCTCAACTGCCTCGGCCGTCGGCTGCCAGGTGAAAAACCGCTGGCGTGCGCCGTCATCTTCGAGATCCTGAACTCCCCATTCCATCGTTACGGTTGCAGGAACTTTTTTGCCTGCTGCAGTGGGTTTGGGCGATACCTTGAGCAGCGTGAATGGGCTCAAGCCTTCATCCTCCATCCAACGGCCCAGCGCTTGGTTCGTGTCAAACTCCATGGCTTTCATGGTACAGCGGAACAGGTTTGAGCAATACTTTCGACCAAGCAACTGTCGCTCGTATCTTGGCGCTGATTCAAAGCGGCGAGAGCGTTTGCGTGGCTTCGGTTGGCGGTAAATGGACCAAGACGCTGTGCTATCGTGACGATCAGTTTTGCTTTGCCATATTTGACGAAGGCAGCAACTACGAAGAACCTGCGAGCCAGCAAGCGATTCGTTTGGCGCTCGAGGCGACGCCAGATGCCTTTCGCGAGCTGCTTGCGCGTTCAGATTGAAAGCACTTCTTCGCGATATTTGTCGACGGCTAAAGAACGTTCCAATCGCAACGCGAGCGCCTGCGGTTCGCGATCGCTAAAAACAATGTTCGCATCGCCGCTGAGGCAACTCTTGACCTCGTACGTTGTCGACGATGAAACCATTGATTCCATGGTTCGCAGGCGTTTACATCCCGTTGCTCCACTCGACAACGACGTCGCAAGCCGTGGCGGGTGGGCATTGGTCGAGTGGAATCTGCACGTTGATGTACCAGGTGCCCGTCGTCAGTGGGCTCGCGTCGAGGCGTGTGGGTTCGTTGATCGAGAGCGAGGCCGAGGCTGAGTTCGTAGGGCGGTTTCCCGAGATCAAGATCGCAGTGCTGTTGAAGTCGCAGCGGCTTCGTGACAACGAGACCAGCTTGCCCGCTCGTGATGCGCCGATGTCGCCGTAGTTAAGCCCGGCTGCGAAGCCGCCGACGGTCGAATCGGTCGCGGCCACGTCGAGGCGGATGACAAAGGTCTCCCCTGCATGGAGCGATTCCGGGCGTGCGAAGGCACCGATGTCTGGTCGATTGCCGTAACCACCCGTCGTGTATCGGCGAAAGCGCTCGCTCGCGTTGAACTGCATGAATGTCGGAACGGTAGGGCAGTAGTCGGCACTCACCGGCACGCTTGCATCGGCCGGCACGGTACCGGGTGCGTCGACGGTAGCGTCAGGCCCGGTAGCGTCAGGCCCAGTCGCGTCAGTCCGAATTGCGACCACCGATGTTTCACATCCTGCGAGCAATGCACCGAATGATGCCAACGTCAGCGCTGCGAGGCTGTGAATCAGGGGTGGCTGCGAGCGGCGGGTAAAATTGCAGTACCTCCAAACGCGGAAATCCGTGCGACCCGTAACAGTATTAGCGATAGACATTTCGACGAACTGCATTGGCACTAGTGTAACGCGCTTTTGTCTAGCGATGCTTTGTTTATTGCTCCGCTTGGCTTGAATCGAGTTGCGATAACGCCGGTGCGCCACACCGGCGTCTCATTTTAACGATAATGCCGGTGGGCCTGTTCGCGTCGTCCGGCAAACGGAAGATCATTTGCCAACACCGTGGTTTTGCAACCTGCCACGCTTTGTCCCATGACATTTCCGCTTGGCTCGTCGGTTTGTACAAGCCGACCAAAGAAATCCGTGTCCGCGTGCGCGGTCGTTATCGCTTCGAAGACATCTTCGACAACACCTATCTTGAACAAACCTTGGCCATGTACACCGATGTTTCGATGAAGGTCCGCCGCCGCGACACCGTGCGCGTGCGCTTCGATGCCAACTTCTTCTTAGACGACCGCGCCTCAACCGCGGTGCGCTCGCCGAACCCTGAGCTGTCGTTGTGGCTCGGCTACGAAGCGCGTTATTGAAATCCCAACCGGCGAAATCCCGACCGACGAAATCCCGACCGGGGTATGTTTTTCGCAGAACGTCTTTTTCCTGACAGCATTTGTATGACGAGCCGCATGGCAGGTATCTTCGATTAATGACTCTTCACACTGAGCGAGATCTGGCAAGCCTACTTATGGAACCGAGCGACGTCGTCATCTTACAAGCGATGATAGCGGCACGGACTCAGGTCGACCAAGAGAGCCTCATCGCTGCATTACCGCTATTGCGTGCCATCGACATCATTATTGCTTTCGAACAACTCCATGTCGGAAATGGCTACGAGCTGCTCAATAAATTGCTGTGGCCGTTAGCGAAGCAACTCGACAACACTGCTGGTGCATGGGCTACCTCGACTGCAAATCGGCTGACTACACAGATCAAAACGTCGAACGCCAAGCTACGTGCAGTTGTTGCTTTGACAGTGCTGTTAGGGCTTGCTCGCGCGAACATTGCATTTGATGACAATTGGCGGGCATTGTTCACGATGTGGGATCTACAGGTTGCCGTGGGCGCTGAGGTCGACGAAATCCTCAACGCGTTGTCGGTGGAGCAACGCGAGCTCGCGCTGCTTGCGATTGCTGGCGCCGCAAGTTTTGAGACTGCACAAGTTCAAAACGCGATGAGCTTGTTGCGGAAATGGCCGTCGGCGGTGCTGGTGCACGCTGTGTTGAAGTGGTTGCCAAAGGCATTTCGATCAGAGAACGTGAAGCCGCAGTTGAAGCTGCTTGCCATGACGTCACCCGTAGTGGCTGCCGCCTTAAAGGATGCGAAGAAGCGGACCGCGGTGGTGGCAAGGTTGTGGATGTGCGACCTTGAGAGCATCAATCGTCTTCCGCAGCTCGACGACGTTGGACAAGCCCAGCTAGTACAAGCTCAACTAGAGTACGGCGGTCTAAAGATGACGGCGGCAGCGATTATGGCTACCGACAACGCCGACCTTGATGGCCGAATCTGCCGCGACTTTCTCGAGCGCGGCGGAATCGTCGACGCCACGGGCACACGGCTATACGATTTTTGGTTGTATGGTGACGACGCTGGCACGTTTTTTCACGCGGGTAGCACCAACGTTGCCGCTGGGCTCGTTCAGGGTTCAGTCGACGGCGGCGATACAACGTTGCGTGACGCGTTAACGCTTGCCTTGCGATCGCCGCCAACGAAAAAAGCGCCAACGAAAAAAGTCGTTACTCCGGGAAACCCAAAGGCAAAATAGCAGTGCGTAGCCATATTGCCATCATCTGGTCTGCTACGACCCGGATGGCAACGTGTCGAAGTTCGCGGATCATTTGAACCTGTGCGTCGCGCGTAGTTGCAATGCGGGTGCATCGAGTCACGTGCCGCGTTTGTCGCCGACGTCGTCGCGGCCGTGCGCGCCATTACATCGTTGCGATGTGACGCGGCAGCAACACAAAACGCAGGTCCTGGGCCGCGCCAACGTGTTGAAGCAATCACGCGAAGCTTCGCCGACGACGCGCCGCCAAATGTTTGGGCTGCGACCGCGCGTCGCTTGCCGCAGCCAGTGGGCGCGCATTGCCACGCTGCAGCGCAACACCGCCTTTGAGCATGCCCACGCCGCTGCTCGGCAACGCTTGCTGCGCGGCGAGGTGGCCAACTTTCCGCTCGGTACTGTCGCCATGCGCGTCCTGATCGGGCCCGTGCGCGAATCCGACGGCCCACCATTACTCAACGGGTTTGCGGCGTTCGACCAGCGCTGACAAGTGTCCGTTGGTCGCAGGTGCCGTTGCCAACGCCGGCTGCCCAGATCAAGATCGCGACAATGACACGGTCGTCGACCGGCTCGATACGTGCCC
>JAKQOD010000675.1 GCA_029565465.1 Deltaproteobacteria bacterium | reverse complement strand
CGGCACGTTCGCTTTGCGTGGTGAGCTCGGCTTGCTCGTCGCTCGGGGCCCACACCGTGAGCTGAGCGCCAGGGCCTGTGGCAAGGCTTAGCGCCGCAGCAACCGCATCGGTCGATGTGGCAATCACGCGCCATGCTCGTGCGGCTGAACCTTCGGGCGCGCTTGCGAGCAACGCAGCCGCGACTTGGCGCCGTACATCCTCACCCACGACGTCGGTTAGCCTCGATGCGCGACAGACAACGGCTTGCTTGCTTAACAACCACGAAGTCCACGTCGATGCCGCTGGATCGGCAACCACGACGGGGGTAACGCCTTTTGCCAACAAGATCTCAACCAAAAAGCGGGTTATCGGGCTGGTGCCAACCAGAATCACCGGGTCACGCGAAGCGATGTTTGAGCGCGCATAAAGTGTGTAGGCGACCGCTGCATCGCCAGCAACAGCAGCAAGGGTAGGGCCGTCGACCGGCATGTCGTCGGATAATGGCACCGCCCAGCGCGCTTGTGCGGTAACGCGTTCCGCCAGCGTGCCACGTGTTGCTGCTCCACGATGTTGTGCGTGAGGACACGCCGCAGCGGAACCTCGCCGGCACACATCACATTCGCCGCATGGATCAAACGCGCCAATGAGCACGCGTTTACCGAGCAAGCCGAGTGCTTGTTCACCCGCTGCGATCACCGTGCCGAAAGCGGCAACGCCAGGCACTGCGCCACGCGAATCTAGATCGCTGCGCCGAAGTTGCGCAGCGTTCACAGCTACGACAATGTCGCCGGCTTCAGGCGTTGCTGCAGGCGACGGAATCGCCCGGCACATCGCACCTTGAAATACCCATGCTCGACTCAATGGTTATGCCTGTCGCCGCCGCCGACCATGGTCGACTCGCCATCACCGAAGTTGTCACCACCAGAGGCATGGCCTTGCGCGGTGTGAACCACATCCGCGAATTCACTCGCGGGTGGTGCGGCTGGCGGTGCGCCGCCAAAGGTCATCGCAAAGTCCGCGCCGTCTTCTTCGATCGCGTCCTCCGGTACGTCGCTGAACTCTTGCACATCGTATTCCGGCGCCATCGGCGCAGGTGGCGGCATTGATGGTGCTTTGCTGCGCGGTGGCGGCGCGACTGGTGCCGCCGGCCGCGCTTGCATCGGCGGTGGTGCTGCCGGCGCAGGTTGAGCGGCCAAGGGCGCAGACGCCAGTTGACCATTGTTAAGGCGCCACTGCGCCAGGGCATTCACGAGATCGTTGAATTCGATCATGGCCTACCGTACCACGGCTGGTGCCGTGATCGGTCGGTTACGCACAAATTGCAAACTACTTGATGGCGCCCATCAAAATCGCCATTTCATCGTTGATGCTAGTCGGCACGATGTGGCCGGCCGGGTCGCTGATCTCTTTCATGTGTGCGGCCACGTCTTCGACTGATGGCCGGCTGCCTTTGCCAGCGGCCCAGCCTTGGCACAACCCGACGAAGACTTTGGCATAACGGCCGCCACCCACCGAGAAAATCTCATGGTTGTGCTGAGAGGTTTCGCTTACCAAGTAACAAGCGATCGGGGTTACTTGTT
>JAKQOD010000993.1 GCA_029565465.1 Deltaproteobacteria bacterium | reverse complement strand
GACAGAACCGACCGGTTCATACATTGCGCCGTACGCACACAGGTCTTTCGCTGCATCGGCCATTGCACCGCGAAACTCAGACCAGTAGTCGCGTGGCCTACTCGCAGTTGGATGCGTTCGCAACCACTGATAGCCACGTTGCCGACAGCGCTCATCAAACGTCTTTGGCTCGCGACCTGGCTTCGAAGCGATCACTTTGCTTTGGCCTTTCGCATCGATTTGTCATTTGCGACTACCCAACGAGGCCAAAATGCATCATGCCCAGGGAGTTGTTGGCGCAATTCCGCATCAATTTTTCGTTCGGTGTTTAGGTTTGCGGGACATTCCGAAAGCCTGCCTCCCATAAACGCTTCCGCGGCTTCGATGACAATTTCCGCTTCAATCGAGCGGGCTTGTCGCAAGCCAAACGTATCGGAAACCAGCCAATCATGAACGTCGCCTTGTTTAGCCCACTTTTCGCGCTGTAACGAGACTTCCTTTTTTTCCAACGCAAGATGCCAAACCGCATCCTTTTCGTCATCGAACAGTGGTTCTAATGAGGCCATCACCAGCGGCGAATGTGTTGCAGTCACTACCTGAATGTCGGCTTCGCCACCGCTAATTAGATCCGATACCACATCAAAAAGCGCGCGCAGCACACGCCGCTGCCAGCGGGGATGCAAATGTGTATCGAGCTCATCAATTAGGAAAATGATTTGCCGGGTTGGCTCTTGGCCTAGCAGTTCCGACGCCCGTCGATGTTCTTCCCAGGTCCAGACCAAGAGGTATACCAAGGCAACGATGCGTCGAACGCCCGCGGATGCATGCACAATCGGAACGTCGCCAGCATATCGCGTCGTCAACGTGGGCATATCTCGCACGTCATCCAAGCTAATCCGGGTGAGCTTGCCAGGTTTGAGCGGTTCTTCTTCCGACGGCGACATGCCCTTCAATGCGGCGAGCAGCAGTTGATATGATCTACCTTTTTCTTTCTGCCACGCTGCCCAGTCTCGAATCAGTCCGTTGCACAATGTGGTATGGCCGTCGGCGATACCATCCCAGACTTCGTTGGCGGCAAACCGATATGCGGTCGGTCGGTCCTGCGCATCGCTATCGGCCGATTTTGATTTCCAGTAATTTCGTGCGGGATCCCAAACCGCGAACGCGCCATCGACTTGCGCATACAAAACCAGCCCTGGATTTGGGGGGCGACCTTGTTTGCCCGTCCACGTTTGGCTGGGTCGATCGAAGGTGCTTTCGTAGTCGATCGCCTTGGTCTTTGTGTGAAACTTGAAGGAAATCTTTGCTGGGCCTGTGGCATCAGCCCGCGGACGGGCAACGTTGGATGTCCAGGTGCGGGTCAAGGCCCACCACGCGACGTCAAGTAAGAAGCTTTTGCCCAATCCGTTGTCGCCGGTTATTACGTTGAGGCGCGAAGCGAACTCCATTTCGAGTTCAGGCGCTGGGCCCACGTTTTTGAGATGTAGATTTTGCAGCATAAGTACCGTGGTTTCGATAAAGCATAGTGTACGCGGCTTCGGAAATCACGATGTGGGAGGTTATGATTCACGGTTAATGCGCCGGTTCGCTACCAAGGCCGGCCGCGCGTCAGCATAACGGCCAGCGCGACGAGGACAAACGCCATCAGTGCGTTGATGCGGCCGAGCCACGAGGCTTGGCGACGCAGTTTGAGCGCTTCGCTCGAGTGCGGATCGCGCGTGATGGCGAGCGCCGCGCGTGGCCCGAGGTAAAAGTCGTGGACAATACTGACGACGAGTACGGTGGCGAACGCCGTGAGCTTCATCATTACGGTTTGGCCGAACGATGAGTTGCGCCAGCCTGCGATCGCGAAGTCCGAAAACCGGACGCCGCGCAAGTACAAAATAAACGTCCCGGTGCTAAGCGAAACCGTGAAGCAGGCCCACCCGACGATACGAAACCGCTTGCCGGTGGCGGTCCAAAAGGCGCCTGCGTCGGCGCGGTCGCTGCGCCGCATCCAAGGCACAACCACCAGCACCAAAAAGAACATGCCGCCGATCCATGCCGTTGCAGCGAGGATGTGCAGCCAAACGGCGATGAGGTAGAGCCAGAGAATCATGTTGGCATGAACCTTGGTTGAAGAACGTGATTTTCGATGTGGACGTGGGCGAAGGTGTCGCGCTCAACTTGTTCTAGCTCGGCGAACAAAGTTCGGTAACTGTTGCAGGCCCAGTCGGGCAGCGTGAAGTTGTCGCTTGCGGTGCGGATGGCGTCGAGCAGTGCCGCAACTGCCAGATGTTCGCTCATCATGGATGCAAGCAGTCTCGGGCCTGCGGCAAATGGCTTGGTGGTCGCCGCCGTGGTGGGGGCCGTTAAAGTTGGGAATAGCAGTTGTTCTTCGTCGTCGATGTGCGCGATCAAAGCGTCGCAGAGTTTGGCGACAGCTATGTCGAGCTCGCGCAATTTCGGATTGTGATCGCCGTGGACTCGGCTCACTTTGGAGGCCAGGCCACGCACAAAAGGCAGTGCTTGCCGCAGATATTCGTGATGTTTGGAAATGATATAAG
>JAKQOD010000674.1 GCA_029565465.1 Deltaproteobacteria bacterium | reverse complement strand
TGGCACGTTGGTGCAAGGCATGTTGTCGGGACAGCCAGCGCCGCAGGCTTGGGTGCAGAATTTTACTCGCGGATCGCCGGTCCAGTACGCACACTTGCCGGTTACGCACTGGCTATCGGCATGGCACAATTGCCCTAGCTGTTGGGTTGGACAGTCAATGTCAGGCAGCGGACAGTTCATGGCGCAGGTGCCATCGCCCCCGCATGGTTGGCAATCGGGGTCGTTGCTGCAGCCGATTTTGGCGCAGGTGCCGTCGGCACCGCAGCTTGGATCGTTTTGATCGACCCAAGGCTGCACAAACGACGTAGCGAATAGATCCACGCGGGTATCACCCGACGGATTGGTGCAGCCCTCGATGGAATACGAGTGCACACCAGCGATACGCTCGATACCGTCGACGGCGATAAAGCCTGGGCCACCAGAATCGCCTTGGCAAATCGCGGTGGCCGGTGGATTGATCGGGTCGCGATCTTCGAGCTCTAGGTACGTGCCTGGAAAGCCAATGATTTTCATGACCGCGGTGCGTTTTTTGCCGTCGAGCTCGCGCGTAACAGCGTCATGAATGCCGAAGCCCACAACCCGGTAGTCGGCGCCGAGCGTTGGCATCGTGCGGTGCAACGCGATCGGCGTAACATTTGCTGGCGCTGCGGCCAACAACAGCACCCCAATGTCGTTGCCGCCGCTAAGCTCGCCGGTCCAGCCAGGATGAGCCTTGACCATTTGCACATCAATGCGGCTGCCACCGGCTGCGGCGTCATTGCCAAAAAATGCTGCGAAACTCGAACCGCCATCATCAATGCAGTGTGCTGCGGTGATTACAACGCGTGGCGAAATCAGCGTGCCGGTGCAAAATACCCGGCCGCCGTTTGCGACCAATGCAACCACTGCTGGATCGTTGGTCGACAGGTCGGCGCCAACCACGGCTTGCTGCTGTTCGGCTGTGCTTGCCTGATCGCAGCTCGCAGCGCCAAAGCAAGCGAGGGCCGATGCCAGCGTGCCACCGATCGTGCGCAGAATCTTGGGAACCATCATAGCCGCGTCTTGCCATGTTTTTGCGAACGGCTCAAGCGCCAATGTCGACGCTGGAGCCTAGGGGCTGTCTTCAAACTCCGCTGCGACCGTCGCAGATTCGCCAATCTTGCGCCGTACGTCCAATGCTCGCTCCTTGCGTAGGGCCACTACGCGCGTCGCTGCGCTTCGGGCGTGCGCCGCAATCTTGGCGTTCTGCTTGGTCTCGCTCGATGGGGATTTTAAAGACAGCCCCTAGCGTCTGGGCCTTGCTATGGCATGATGCGCGGAATGAGTTCGAGCAGTTCGCGTCGCATGCGTATCGCTACCCGTGGCAGCCAGCTAGCGCTTTGGCAGGCAAATCATGTCAAAGCTCGCCTGGCCGTGGTGGCGCCCAACGTGGAAGTCCAGTTGATCGTGTTAACCACCTCGGGCGATCGCATCCTCGACACCACGCTGGCCAAAATCGGTGGCAAAGGCTTGTTCGTCAAAGAAATTGAACAAGCGTTGATCGATGACGCGGCGGACTTGGCCATTCACAGCATGAAAGACGTGCCGCCGCAGTTGGCACCAGGCTTGCGCTTGTGTGCGGTATCCAAAGGCGAAGCGCCCAACGACGCGTTGTGTGCGCGGCGGCCGATGACAGTTGACACGCTGCCACAAGGCGCCAAGGTCGGGACATCGAGCATGCGTCGGCAATGCCAGTTGTTGGCGCGTCGGCCGGATCTGGAAATCGCGATGCTACGCGGCAACGTGCCAACCCGCATCGCCAAGCTCGACGCTGGTGACTACGATGCCATCGTGTTGGCCGAAGCTGGCTTGCGTCGGTTGGGCTTGGGTGCACGCATTACCGAAGTGATTCCGTCGGAGATTTGTTTGCCGGCAGTTGCGCAGGGTGTGCTTGGGCTCGAATGCCGCAGCGACGATACGTGGGCAGCGGAACTAGCCGTCGCGGCCTTGCATGATGCTGAATCGAGCGTGCGCATCGATGCCGAACGCAGCTTTTTGGCTGCGATGGGTGGCAGTTGCAGCACCCCGCTGGCTGCGCATGCGCACTTGCGTGGCACGCCCACCGATGGTGAACTGACGATCACCGGGTTGTGCGGCTTGCCTGATGGCAGCAAGATTTTGCGCCACACCGAAGTTGGCCGGGCCGCCGATGCGGTTACCGTTGGCCAGCGCTTGGCGCAAGCGCTGCTCGATCAAGGCGCACGCGCGATTTTGGCTGCGACCGCGCAGTGATTAGTCTTTGAACAAGCGGGCCAGGTATCGCTCGCGATTGCTGAGAAAATCCAGCGTCAACGCATAGTGCTCGGTCTTTTCGTAAGCGACGTCTTCGATGCCGGCCTCGGAGAAATGCAAAATACAGCTACGTGGAAACGCCAGCAAAATCGGCGAGTGGGTGGCAATGATGAATTGTGAGCCACCGTCCACGAGTTGGTTGATGATCGCCAAAAACGCCAGTTGCCGTTGTGGCGACAAGGCCGCTTCGGGTTCGTCGAGCAAGTATAAGCCGTGGTTGCGAAACCGATGCAGCGCCAACGCAAGAAATGATTCACCATGCGATTGTTCGTGCAAGCCTTGTGGGCCGTAGCTGCTGGCGACGCCGGTAGCTTCGATTTCGGTGGCAACGTTGAAAAAGCTTTCGGCCCGCAAAAAGAATGCTGACTTGGGCTGGCGCACGCCGCGCACCAGCTTGATGGCATTGCCAAACGGCCGTTCGCGATCCGCTGCGCTGCGGGTGAAATTGTTGCTGCCCCCGGTGGTGGGCATGCCGGCGAGTCCCGCGATGGCTTCGAGCAGCGTCGATTTGCCCGAGCCGTTTTCGCCAACAAAAAACGTCACGTGTGGATGAAATTCCAACGACGCCAGCTGTGCAAACGCTGGCACCGAAAACGGAAACTCACGCGGTTGCGGCGGCAACGTCACCTCGATTGAGCGCAAGAATTGATTGAATGTGCTCACGGCAGCAACGATGCCAGCGTCGGCACAACGTGATGGATGTCGCGATCGTACTGATCACTCTGATACGTGAACCGCACTGCGACGCGCTGCGCTTGGCTGCGAAAAATAAAAAGCTCGATGCGCTCGCTGCCATCGAATGCGCGAGTGCAAGCTAACGCTTCTTTGCCGACCGCAAGAGTGCAGGCTTCGCTGTTGTCGTAGCCTTCAATGAAAGCGTTGGTGATTTCGTGGGTCGGATAGCCGTCGGGAATCGCGGCAATCGCAAGTTGTGCGTCAGCGTTTTTGAACAATACAGTTTCGAGATTCTTATCGGCACTCGCGTTTTTCTCCTGGGCGAAGCCAGCATTGATTTCGAAGCTCAGCCGCCCCACCGTGTGCACGCTGTGTACCCGTTGCTTCAGTGCGATGGAGCCTTTGCCATGCGGCAGCGGCCGCGCTTTGGCGCCAACGTCACCACGCGCCGTTTTGGTGCTGTTGCCACAGGTTTCGGTAACTGTAAACCTTGGCGGTGTGACGGCGATCGCAAGCCGGCAGTTCGGCAGCGCTAGCTCGGTTGTCGCAGGAATCCAATATGCCTTCGTGGCAATGGCGGCTTCGTAATCGTAGGCCGAGAGGTCCGCCGTGATGCCGCTTGGCGCATCACTGGGCTGTGCTGCTGCCGGCTCGATGGCGTTGTGGGCCGGTTTTGCTTGCGCAACTTGGTAGTCTTGCAGCGCTTGCTCAACCAAGGCGTGGTCTCGCCGAGCTTGGTCGCGCTCGCGTTCCGCTGCTCGCTGGCTACAGGTGCCGCGCACGATGCCAAAAAAGAAGACTGCACCACAGCCAATCGCGACCAATGCCCAACGTTGTGCTTGCATGACTCACCGCCGCCGATGGCGGCCGCGTGGGCCTTTGGGGGCAGCGCTCGGTGGTGCTTGATTGTATTTGGCAGCGAGGGCTGCCACCACGGGCGGAGGCACCAAGCCCGTGATGTCGCCGCCTAACGAAGCGACTTCTTTGACCAACGACGAACTGACGTAGTGGTTCTTTTCGTCGGTCATGAAGAACATGGTGTCGATGTCAGGGGCAAGCCGGCGGTTCATGTGCGCGAACTGAAATTCGTATTCGAAGTCGGCGAGGGCGCGCAGTCCGCGCACGATGACCTGCGCGTTGTTTTGCCGGCAAAAATCGACCAGCAAGCCATCAAACGCTTTGAATGACAGCCGGTCTTTGTAGGTGGGTAACGCATTCGCGATGAAATCGATGCGCTCATCGACGGTGAACAGCGGCGATTTGCGTTGATTAACGGCAAGCGTCACGATGACGCGGTCGAACAAGCGCAAGGCGCGCTCGAGAATGTCGAGATGGCCGTTGGTGATAGGATCAAACGTGCCCGGATATACCGCGACCGACGTTGAACGGCTGGCATTGATGGGTGGCGCTGTAGTTTTGCCACTGCGAGCAGCAGCTTTCGAGATTTTCGCGGTCATGCGGGCTCCTGCAGGCGGTAGTACGAAACAACCGTGTCACCGTACTTACGTTGATCGGCCAATGTCAAAGCGCCGAGGGTTGGAGTTGGTGAATTGCGGCGATCATGTTCGATGATAACCGTCGCGTCGGGGGCCAGGCTTGCGACTGGCAGTGCAAGCGCCGTCTCGGTTGCCAAGCCGGTGCGATACGGTGGGTCGATAAACACCCAATGCCACGGCGACGGCGGTCGTTCCGTGACCGCGCGCACAGCGTCGATCGGACGAACGGTCACGGTGGTGGCGTCGATGCGCAGACTGTCGAGATTCGAGCGCAACGTTTGCAGTGCGGGCCGGCCGCTGTCGACGAAGGTGGCATGCACCGCGCCACGCGACAAGGCTTCGATGCCCATGGCACCCGAACCTGCAAACAAGTCCAGTACATGGCAATTGGCAGGTGGTTCGCCTAAAACGTTAAAGATCGCTTGGCGTACCCGTTCCGAGGTCGGACGAGTAGCCGTGCCCGACGGTGCACGCAGGACGCGTCCGCCATATTGCCCAGCGACAATGCGCATGCCACGGCGTACCACGGCGTTGGTCGAGTTGAAAAGCAGCCCAGCCAAGGTGCTTTACGTGCGCGGAAATTGTCGTTCTTGGCCAAGATGCGTCATAATTAAGCGGTAATGACAGCGAGCGGGAATCTTACTGGCTGGATGCTAGAACGTTTTGCTGCTCCCGGGGTGGGCGCCCGGGTGGCGCTGCGCCAAGGTGAGCGGCAGCTCAGCTATGCTGAATTGAGCACCCTGGTGGTACGCATCGCTGATGTACTGCGAGGCTTAGGCCTTGCGCGGGGCGAACGGGTGGCGCTGTTTATGCGCGACACCATGGAAACCGCAGCATCGATTTTAGGCATCGTGCATGCGGGTGGTGTTGCGGTGCCGCTGTCGGAACTGATGACGGCCGACGATGTGAAGCGTTACTTGAAACATTGTGGCGCAACCATGGCGATTGTGGAAGCCCGGCTGGAGCCGCTGCTCGATGAAGTGCGCAGCGAGTTGCCGGCGCTGCGGGAAGTATTGTGTGTTGGCCTGGGCGACCAGCCCGCCAATGAACGGCGCGAACGTGACTTTTTTTCGTCGGTGGCCCGAGCAACCGGTGACGGCGCCGCGATGCCTTGCGCGCCGACTGATGTTGCGATGCTGTTGTATTCGGCTGGCTTTGCAGCCGAGGACTTACGTGCAGTGCCGCATTCGTTAGCCACGGTGTCGGCGGCTTTTGATTCTTGCGCCCGCGGCTTGTTTGGCCTGACCGACGAGGATTGTGTGCTTTCGGTGGGGCGGCTGACCACGGCGTATGGGCTGGGCTCGGGGCTGCTGTTTCCGTTGCTGGCGGGGGCCCAAGCTGTGTTGTTGCCGGAACAACCGAAATCGGAAGCCATCTTTCGCTTGATCGTCGACGTTAAACCGACGGTGTTCTTCGCAACGCCGTCGATCTACAGCCAACTGACGTTTGATAGTGCAACTGCTGGTTCCGCCAAGCCGCTGGCCGGTTTGCGGTTAGCGGTCGCGGGTGCCGAAGGCATGCCGGAGCATTTGATCCCTAAGATTCGTACCGTGCTGGGGACTGAAGTTGTGGTTGGCTACGGGTTAACCGAACTGTTTCAGTTTGCGCTGGCCGGGCGGAGCGACGATCGCGGCAATCGTGCTGGCGTGTGTGGCCGGCCGTTGCCGGGTGTACAAGCGCGCGTCGTTGATGACGACGGTGACCCGGTTGAAGCCAATGAAATTGGCACACTGCAACTGGCCGCTGGCTCGATGTTCGCTGGGTATTGGCCCGATTCGCTTACCAGCGGCGACATTCGCGACGGCTGGTTCACCACCCATGATCGGTTTCTGGTCGATGGCAACGGCGACTACCACCACTGCGGTCGGGTTGATGACTTGTTCAAAGTTGGCGGCAAGTGGGTGTCGCCGGTTGAAGTCGAACGAGCGCTCACGGCCCATGAGGCCGTGTGGGAGTGCGCCGTGATTGGCTCAACCGACGAAGAAGGCTTGGTTAAGCCGTTAGCTTTCGTGGTGACCAATGTTGGTCATCAAGGCGGGCCTGCGCTGGAAAACGAGCTGCAAGAGTACGTCAAGACCGTGCTTGCACCTTACAAGTATCCGCGTTGGATCGATTTCGTCGACGCGTTGCCACGTGGACCAGGTGGCAAGATCTTGCGTTACAAGTTGAAGCCGCAAAGGCGCCGCCGGAGAGCTGAAACTGGCCACGGTTGATGCTCAGTTAGTTACCCGCACACTCGCCGTGTTGGCGCAGCGAGATGCCAATGGTACGCAGGTGTTGCAGCGACTTGCAGCGCCATGGCGCGACAACGCATTGGCGCAAGCCGCTACGCTGGCGCAGCGCAGCCGAGCCGAACGCGCGAACGTCGTCGGCGAATGGCTGGTGACCGTGCGCTCGCCCGTGCCGCCGAGTTTTCGGTTGTTGCATCGCGATTGGATTGAAGCCGCCTTGGCCCACGCGCCTGCTGCAACCCGCGCAGCGCTAGCTGGTGGTGTGGCAACGCCCGCAACAACGTGGTTAGCGCGCCGCTTTTGCGCGCAATTTCCAGCGCTGCCGCCGCTGCTCGACGACACGGTACCTCTGCATGCGCCAGCGCAGGTTGCAGCGTTGCGCTACGAGCGGCTGATTGGGTTGCTGACGGCCGTTGGCGCCGCTGCGGTGGTGCAAGCGTTGGGCGCCGCCGCGGTTGCTGCGGCTGATGCGGCCAAGCTCGGTGGCAATCGCATGGTATTGGCTGCGGCGCTGAAACGCTCGCCAGCTAGCACGTGGCCGCGTGGGCTCCAGCGGCGCTTGTTAGAATGGGTGAGCCAAGCGCAGCGCTCGACGGGCGGGCTGGCATCAGCAACGATGTTGCCAGCGGTTGGTGCCCAGGTCGTCGCGCGGGTTGCGGGCGTCGTGCCCATGCAACTTGGCTACCGATTGCCGCAGTCGCTGGGCCAACCGTTGCTGCATTTGTCGCCGGTGGCTGACGAGGCAAACGCTGATAACATGCCGTGGGCGATCGTGACCGCTGCGGCTGCGTGCTAGCGTTGACGCATGACGATGGGACGTGTCATCGACGGTGCGCGGTTTGATGCGCAACAACAAGCCAACGACATTGTGGCCAGTGCGCGGCGCGACGCCGACGAGTTGATTGCCAGCGCTCGCGTGCAAGCCGAACAACTCGTGGTTGCTGCAGCGGTCCACGCCGCCGCCATTCGACGCACCGCAACGCCGTTGCCGCCGGTAAGCGAAGCGCCAGCGGTCGCGGCATCGGCCGCGGCACCGGCCGCCCAGATGTTCGACCCGCATCGGCCGGCTGACGGTACGGTTACATCAGTTATTGGCTTGACGATTCGAGCCAATTGCCCCGGGGTATTTTTGGGCGAACACGTCTGGATCGAACGTGTCGGACAAGCGCCGATGGCAGCGGATGTCGTTGGCTTTGCCGATAGCCATGCAGTCTTGTTGCCGCTGGGTGACACCGCTGGGCTCAGCCAACAATCGCAAATCTGGCGCAGCTACGCGACGGCCACCATCACCGCGGGGCCAGCGCTGTTGGGCCGCGTATTGGACGGTGTTGGCCGGCCAATCGATGATGGCCCAACCTTGACTGGCGATAGCTGGCCTGTGGTCCGCGCCGCGCCGCCGGCGTTATCCCGCACGCCCATCACCGAGGCGTTTGCCACCGGGGTGCGTGCGATCGATGGCTTGGTGACGTTTGGCCGAGGCCAGCGCATGGGCCTGTTTGCGGCTGCAGGTGTCGGTAAATCGACGCTGCTGTCGCGCATTGCCCAACATGCACAAGCCGATGTCATCGTAAGCTGCTTGGTCGGGGAGCGCGGCCGCGAAGTGCGCGATTTTCTCGACGGCACGCTGCCGCAAGCGCGCCAGCGCAGTGTGTTTGTTTGTGCGACGTCAGATGCCTCGCCGCTGGAACGCGTTCGAGCGGTGCAAACCGCAACCGCGATCGCTGAGTGGTTTCGCGATATGCAAGGCGCTTCGGTGCTCCTCTTAGTTGATTCGTTGACGCGCGTGGCACGGGCGCAACGCGAAGTTGGCCTGTCGGCAGGTGAGCCGGTGGCGCGCCACGGTTATCCACCCAGCGTGTTTGCCTTGTTACCGCGGTTGGTCGAACGCAGTGGCACCGCAGCGCGCGGTGCGATCACGGCGCTCTACACCGTGCTGGTGGCTGGCGACGATCTTGATGAGCCAATCGCCGACGAAGTGCGGGGCTTGCTCGATGGCCATTTGATTTTGGATCGCAGCTTGGCCGAGCGAGGCCACTTTCCACCAATCGACGTGGTGCGCAGCAACTCGCGTGTGATGCACGCGGTAGCGTCAGCTGAACATCGTGCCGCGGCCTTGGCGTTGCGTGCACGCCGGGCGGTTTACGAAGAGCATCGCGATTTGATCACGCTGGGTGCCTACAAAGCCGGACACAATCGCAGCCTCGATCAAGCGGTCGCCGCGGATGGCCGCGACTTGGCGTTTCTGCAACAAAACAGCGATGGCATGCCGTTGCAGCAAACTGTTGCTGCGTTGCGTGCGCTAGCTGGCAAGGAGTAAGCTTCAGCGTCATGGCCCGCAGCAAAAAAACATCCATCGCGCCCATCCGCACGGCCATTCCGCTATTCGGGCGTAGCCGCGAGCAGACGCTGCTGCGCCAACAACTAGCGTTGACGCCCGTCGTGGTTGTCAAAGGCCCAGCTGGCGTCGGTAAATCGCGGCTCGTATTCGATGTTGCGCAGGAACTTGGGGTAGCCACGGCAGCCGTTCGTTGTTTGCCTGGCGATACCTCGGATGTATTGGTCGCACGGGTTGAACGGTTGTTGCGTTGCGGTTGGGGCCAAGCGCAACAGGCCATTGCGTCGTCGGCTAGCTTGGTGATTCTTGACGATGCACATCTGGTTGGCGCCGACGTGTTGTACCAAGCCGTGAGTGAACTCGCACCTGGCGCAACCTCGCTGGGGCGTTTGGTGGTGACCAATCGCGACGGCCTCGGCGGCGCGGTGACCGGGCAGGTCAATGAATTGGAACTTGCTGGTTTAGATGCTGCAAGTTCGACGCAGTTGTTCGACGCCCTTGATGCCCGTTTCGGCCCTGTGGCGGTAGCTGACGACGGTAACGAAGCAGCGTTATGGACCGCAACGCGCGGCAATCCTGCTGCGATCATGCAGCAATTCGGCGCAGCGCGCGTGCCGCGTACCGATGATGCCGACCTGCGCGCACGCATACTTGCCGCCGCCGCCGGGTTGCGGTTGCCGGTGACGGCGGCCGCGTTAGCAAGCATGGTAGAGCACGGGGACCCGGTGGGCGCGCTGCGCGTTATTGACGAACTGGTTGCGCAGCAACAACTTTGCGCTGATGCCCGTGATGCCGTGAGGTTGGCGCCAGGGCAGCGTTTGCAAGAAAGCCTGATTGACCCGTCGTGGCACCGGCTGGCGGTTGCGATGTGGCAAGCCGGTGGGCATGGCCATGCACCGCTTGATGCCGCGCGCGAAGCAGTCGTGCACGCGTGTGCAAGCGGCGATGCCGCATTGGTAACGCAAACCTGCGTTGCCATCGCCGCGCTGCGCTTTGAACGGGGCAGTTCGGCCGAAATCGCAGCAATCCTGCAACGCGCTAGCACGATGGCCGATCCACCCGTGTGGCACGAGCTCGCATTGCACGTGACGCTGCAAGCGCGGCGCATTCATGACGTCCGGCAATTGATGCACCAAGCACGCCGCCGCGGCGACGACGCGGCGAGCGCTGCAACGCTTGCAGCAGCGGTGGCCGTGGGCGCGTTTGCCGACGCTAAACGCTTGTTGGCGTCGATAGCCGAGCCGGCCGCGCCCGCAATTGCAGCTACGCGCAATCGATTACAACTCTTGGTCGGCAGCGAGCTTGGCGTGCTTACCGACGATGCGGAATCACAGGGGCTCGCCGCGTGGCGCGATGAAGGGCCAAGCGCGGCACGTGTGTTATTTGCAGCGGCGCGCAGCGCGTTGCAAGCGCACGCAACCCAAGATGCGGCACAGTTCGCACGTTTGTCCATGCACTACGCCGTCTGCTTGATACAAGAAGGCCGCGTGACCGAGGCCGGTGCGGTAATCGCCGAACTTGAAACCTGGGTGCTGGGCGTCGAAGCTGTCGAAGCTGTTGATTGTGCGCGCTTGAGCCGGGCGCTCTATCAGCAAGCCACGGGCGACTATCGCAGCGCTGCTGCGGAGTTGCGTGCACTGATGCAACGACAGCGCATGCGCGGCGATGAGGTTGCGGCGTTAGCAACCGAAATTGCATTGGCGGAATTGGAAGTTGCACGCGGGCACGCCGTCAGTGCATCCGAATTTGCAACGGTGGTCAAAGCTGCGGCCGTGCGGTTGGGCTGCCACGCATGGCGCATGCGCGCCGATGTGGTGTTGGCCAACGTCGACTTGTTTGAATTGCGTGCCGATGCCGCGTTGGGTCGGCTTGAGACCGTTGATGCCGCGGTGGTTGGGGTACGTGGCAAAGCGTTGGTCGATGTAGCAACCGCCAAAGCGTATGGCTTTTTAGGGCGCCATGGCGACGCGTCGGAGCTTAGCGCTCAGCTCGCGCAACATCCGCACCTCGACGCAATTGAGCGGCAGATGGCGTGTGCCGAAGTGGCTGTGGCATTGGGTAATCTCGGCGGAGCGCGTGAGCTGTTGCATGCTGCAGCCGCGACGGCCGAGCGGCATGGGCGGCGGGCCGAAATGATCGCAGCGTTTGCTTTGTTGGCGCGGGTTGAACTGGCACGCGGTGATCGTGCGGTAGCGCGTAGCTGTGCGACGCGTGCAGCGCGTGAAGCTTCAACCGCGGATTTGGCGCATGCGCGTTGCATTGCGTTGTTGGCGTTGGGGGCGTTGGCACGTGCCGAAGACGATGCCGCGTCCGGCGTGGCCTACGCGCGTGATGCTGCCGAACTTGCGTCGGTTGCGGGCTTGCCGGTTGAACGCTTTGTTGCGTACGCGGCACTGGACGCCATCGCTGGGCCGGAAGCGGTGGCCGATCCGGCGGCGCCAAGTGCCGCGACGCTATCGCCGATGGCGTTTGATCTGTGCACCAAGATTCTCGCCGAGCTCGGGTTATCGTCGCAGCGGCCATTCGGGTTGATCGATGCCGAAGGGGCGACCAGCGAAGTGGTCGACGCAAGTCCTGAAGTCTTGCAATTGGCCAAGCGTGCGTTGGCCATCGACGGTGTGCGCGAGTCGATTTGGCGCCACGGCCAGGAACTCGCCGACTTGCGGCGCCGCAGCTTGCTCAAAAAACTGTTGTTCTTGTTTGCGTCAGCGCCGGGTAACGTGTTTTCCAAAGAAGCCATCGTCTCGGCGGTGTGGAACGTCGAATATCATCCGTTGCGCCACGACGCTGCGCTGTTCACCAACATCATGCGCATTCGGCGCTTGTTAGGCGAGGGCGGCGCCGAAATCATTCGCGTTACCGACGACGGTTATCGGTTTGTGCCACCCGCAGATTTTGTGTTTGTGTTTGCACGGTAAGCTGCTCCGCGGCAGTCTCCGTATCCGCATCTGTTCCCCCTGAAGGCGGGTAACGGGCGAAGCGCTGGAGGCAGCTAGGTGAACGATCACCTCCCAGATGCGTTAGAAGGAGCGAGGTGGCACTCCGAACGACTCTACGGATGGCAGCGCAGCCGCGGGCGCGCTGCTTCACACAGTAGCCGCAATCAAGTAGCGCGCCGCCCGTTACCCGACTTCTGGGAATCGTTCCGTGCCCGTGCCCGTGCCTGTGCCCGTCTTACGATTCATCACAAGTTCTGGTGTAATCACGTAGAGCTACGACAAAAAGCGTGTCGCGATGGCGGGTTGGTTGCGGCAGTCACGCGCCATGACGCCGGGATGCCCAAGGCCTTGCTCACGCATGGCGCGACGCGCGCTGGAACCGCCGCAACGCATGGGCAAGAGACGGCGGATGCCTCCTCAGCAGTTGCGCCAGGCAGTTGCTGAACGTGCGGTTGCTGAACGTGCGGTTGCTGAACGGGCGCCTCCCTGCAGCTAATGAGGGCGCAAGTTGACGCTTTGCATGAGCGCACTGCGGGACAACCAGTTGCGCTGCGCCGCCCGTCGGCGCGAACAAACTTTCGTGGCGGCGCGCTCCATTGCGATTGGGCAGTGTGCGGTGGAAGTCGAGCTCGTCGTGGTCGCGCGGTTGGTCACCGTGGCGTGGGTTGGTTGCCGTGGCGTCGGGTGATTGGTTGGTTGCCGTGGCGTCGGCTGATTGGTTGCCCGTGGCGTGGGTTGGTTGCCGTGGCGTGCGCCGGTCATCAAGTTGATGCGTTGAATCGCGAAACCGCGGCGGCCATCCAAAGCTCCATCCATTTATTAATAAAGAGGTTGACCCTGGCCTCGCGAGGTTGTATATTGGCCCAATCAAAATGAGCATGGCCAAGAAAAAGCGAGGGATGGTGCAGCTAGGGTTGGCACTGCCGCCGCCATCGATGAAACATGGTGGTGCGCGCGAAGGGGCGGGGCGCAAACGG
>JAKQOD010000643.1 GCA_029565465.1 Deltaproteobacteria bacterium | reverse complement strand
AAGGTAGTCGATCTCGGTGCCGCCCAAGACCAAGACCCGATTTTGGTGCAGTTGTTCTGGCCAGCCGGCAAGTGCGAGTCCAGGCTTTTGGATGCGTGGCACACTCACGCGTCGCGCTAGCGCAGCAGCGGAGCCCATGCCTTGTGGCCTTACGGCCAGCGGCTGATGCGCGAGTAAATCCGCGATCGTAACGTGGTCGGAAGAGCGAAAGGGCGACATAGCGACTTAGTATTTGGCGTCCTCGTCGCAAAGCACGCGATAAATGCCTTCGGTATCAGCAGCGCTGATCAAGCGTTTGCGAAACTCGGCGTCTTTAAAAACGCGTGAAATCCGGGCAAGGGCTTTCAAATGCGCGCCGGTCGAGGATTCGGGCGCCACCAACACAAAAAACAGATGTGTTGGGTTGCCGTCGACGGATTCAAAGTCGACACCAGCAGGAGCGCGACCGAGACACGCCACGATTTCGTTGACCGTGCTCAGTTTGCCATGTGGAATCGCAACACTTTCACCGATTGCCGTTGAAGCCAGTGCTTCACGTTCGATCAATACCTTGGCGAGCGTGGCTTGATCGATCTTGGGATTTTGGCTGGCCATATGGGTGGCCAACTCTTCCAAAATGGCGCGTTTGCCCGTAGCGACTAGCGCAGGGACAATCATTTCGGGTCGAATGAGATCGACGATTTTCATACCGGCGCTACTACGCTAACACGTTCGCCGCCTGTGCAATCGCCGACGGCGACCTTTCTAAGCGAAGAGTGAACCCTGATCGTTCAACCAACGTGCCGCACACGGCGGGCCGCATCGGCCGCGGCCACCTGCATGAATTTTTTCACGGGCGCCTAGCGCACGCCTGCACCAGTGGCTAGTTGCCGCCGGTGTCGATCAGGCCAAACGTGCCGTCAGCACGTTTGTAGACAACGCCCACGGCGCCGCCATTTTCCATCCGAAACACCAAAAATGGCTCATTCATCAGGTTGAGCTGCACGATCGCGTCATCGACAGAAAGCGGTTTGGCCTGCAATTGCTCGGTTTTCGAGATCGTGTAGGCCTGCTTCGCAGAGGCTTCGGGTGCCGCCGCTTCGCCTTCTTCGTGAACAATACTGTGTTGCCACTGCATTGGTTCGATGTTGTGCGGACGCACCCGTTTTTCTTCGATCTTGCCTTTGTACTTCCGTACCTGGCGTTCAATCTTGGCAATGCACAAGTCGATCGACGAATACATGTTTTCCGTCGATTCGTGGCCCGCTACCGTCAGCCCGTTGTGCAACTGGAACGTGACATCAATGCGATGATTGTGGCGTTCCGTCGACATCACCACGTGGCACGCGATGGGGTCAGGCAGGTATTTTTTTACACGTTCCATGCGTTCTTTGGCGTATGCCTTGAGCGCGTCGGTCGGTTCCATGTGACGAAAGGTCACCGAGAGTTGCATCCAATCCTCCAAAAGGGGTGTAGGAAAATTGTAACGGGTTGCTGACGTTAATTGCTAGCGCTTCGTCGCGATCTTGTTGCGAATTTTTGTGCCGATCGTCGACGATGCCCCTGGACCGACATCAACCTCGGTGTAGGCCCGGCTTGTAGGCTACATGCAGCTTGTCGTGGCAGACTTGCGGTTATGGGCACTGCACAAACACCATACCAAGACCTTCGCACGGCTAAACGCTTCGCTGCAAAGCTCAAAAAGCCGTGGCTGGCAACGCTTTCGGTTGAACTCACCACCGATATCAGTGCGCTGATTTCCGACGACAACTTGTACGACATGCTCGCCGATGACATCGCTGCCCATTGCCGCAAGATCGCTGCGCTGCGCACGTTTGACCTGCGGCCAACCATCATCGAGCGGGTCACGGGCATGGTGCAAGACGAAGCGTTGATGCTCAGCCTGACCGGGCAGTTTTTGCGTCCCGACACCGATCTCAAAGCAATGAACTTCGTCCGCCAGGCTTTGCATCTAACGCCACTCGCGCGCCCCTCGCCTGCCGAAACCGCAGCCGCCCGCGCCAAACACAAATTCGCCAAACTGCCACACTGGCTGCAGTATCAAATACCGATCATTGCCCTGTATGAGGTAACGCTCAAAAAGGTTGTGCGAGTGCCGTCGCAGCAACGCCTGTTGCAGCAACGCATCAATGCTTTCAAACGAGCCAATGCGGCAATGTTTG
>JAKQOD010000641.1 GCA_029565465.1 Deltaproteobacteria bacterium | reverse complement strand
CCTCGGGTATCTTGAACGTACCCACGCCGCAAAACAACCCCAAGCCGGGGTGATCGGGCCCGGCATCGAGCGTTCGCCCGCTCACGCCATTTCTGGGCTTACCTTACGTCGGTTGTTTTCCCCTCTGCACCTATGATTCTGATACGTTGCCCAAGCGTGATCCGACTTTCGCCATTTCAGTGCAGCCTGCACATGGTGCTTTTGAGCGCTGGCTGTGTAAGCGCGGCCGCTAGCATGGGCTGCAGCAGCCCGGCCAATCAACCGGTTGCGATTGTACTTGATGTGCCTAACGGACCGCTGGAACCGACCGGCGCGGCGACGGTTGCACTGACGCTGCATTCGCTCACCAACAATGACAGTATTTTCCGCACCGCCAACATCAGCGCGAGCGGCGCCTTCGATGTTGGCGATATTCCCAAAACCGAAACCGGCCGCCTAGAAGCCGCGATGCGCAGCGAAAGTGGTGCGCTGGTGGGATACGGTCGAAGCGTCGAAGTTGTGAAGTTTGACAATGGCGGTGAGGCAGTGGTGCCAGTGCGCCGGCCAATGCTGTACCTAGGCACTGGTAAATCGACGTTTACGGCACCCAATGGCTCCGACCCTGAAACCGGCAACTGGGAAACCCAACCGACGGTGGTTGCTGATTTTTCGCCGGGTGGCACACCCTTCAATGGCACGCGCCTGACAACCACCGCCGGGTACCTGGTGGCAGCGGCTGGGACTATCTATGGTCTACAGCAAAGCATCGATGCTAGTGGCGTCGGCACAGGCGCCGTGACGCTGGTCGAAATCAAAAGTGAAGACCACGCGGTCGGCGCACCACGTACAACTGGGATTACTGGCGATGTTCGTGAAGCCGTAGGTTCCGATGATGGCGAAGAAATCGCCGTAGCGACCGCCGATGGTGCGTGGTTAGTCCACGTCGCCACCGGCGCAACCGACCGGTTGGCAACTGGGCCATACGATCGCATTACAATTCGCGATATCGGCGCTGACAATTCCAAACATGAAGTCATCGTGCTGTCGTCGCGCGTTGGCAATGCCAGCAATTGCACGGCAACCGCAAAGCTGGAGCGCATCACCATCACGGGTGATACGCCAAACAAAACCCTGATTGCGATGGGCCCGATTTCCGACATTACGACCGCTAACGGCCGTGTGTTTTTCAGCAACGTTTGTACCGGCAAGATATCCGAAGTAACCGCCACCGCGACCACCGACATTCGCATGAACGTCGGCCACCCCACCAACATCGTTGCCAGCGATACCCAAATTTGGTTTAGCGAATTGCGTGACAGCGCGTCGCCAACCTTTGCCATCTCGTCGCTGGTCTTGAGTACGAACGATCCACCGCGCTTATTGTGGCAAACCCCTGCAACGCTGCTGTTAGTCACGTCAGAGATTCAAGGCGTACAACGAATTTTGCAGCCCGACACCGCAGAGCTTGATGAACTCACGTTGATAAGCAACGAATTTGTTGGCTTGCGAACTCGCACCACCTACGACGAACCGCGCCTAACCAACCTGCCTCGCACCGCAGCGGAGTCGGATATAACTCGGGTGATCTTGGCTGGCACTGGAGCAGTGGTCGCGACGGGCTGATTTACAGGCGCTTCCACTGCAATGGGTGCTGGGGCTGGGGCAGCCTTGGCCTTGCCGAAAATTGCGTCTTTGATTTTGCCGAAAATGCTCA
>JAKQOD010000639.1 GCA_029565465.1 Deltaproteobacteria bacterium | reverse complement strand
CCGCATGCTGGCGCCTGGCCAAACCGTCGGCGGCGTGCTGTTTTGTTTCGTTCGCTATGGCACCGTCGTTGAGTTGACCGTCAGCAGCGCGGCTTTGAGCGCTGCGCAACAACGTTGGGAGGCTGTGTCGTGACGCGCCTTCGCTTGCATCCCAAAGGCGCAGTGCGCGCCGCGTTAACGCCGCATCACGCAGCGACCGAAGATATTTTTCGGCGGCTCGGCGCGAGTGCGCAGGCCTGCGACTTGGGCGACCAAGAGTTGTACCTCGCCGAAGAACTGATCTCGATGTATCCGTTTGTCGGCGAAGGCGCCGCCCAACGCAGCGCTTTGGCCATGCTGATTTTGGCCATCATGGTCTCGGAGCGGCAAGGCTCAACCTGTATTCCGCTGGCTGGCATCGACGCCGTGATGAAAGAGTTCATTGCAACCACACGGCTCGAATTGCACGCACGTGACCTCAATCGTGCGTTGGCACATATCACCAGTGGTCATCTTGGCTCCATGTTTGGCCACGGTGCTGCGCGCCAGCCGCTCGTGGTCGACCGCAACGCGTTGTATACCGAGCGCGCGCGCTGGCTCGAAGTTCGCGTGGCCGCTGGCTTGCGTGCACGGTTGCTCGGCCAGCCCCGTCGCGCCGACGCAAGCACCGTCGATGCAGCGCTGCGCGATGTGTTGACCCGCGCCGCCGGCCCATCGTTGTCGGATGAACAAGCGGCCGCCGTGCGGGCCGCGGCCACCGGTGCTTTGACCATTATCACCGGCGGCCCTGGCACTGGCAAAACCGCCGTCGCCGCGACGGTGGTGCGCGTGCTGGCTCAGCTCGACAACCGGCCCATCGCACTCGCCGCGCCCACTGGTAAAGCGGCGCAACGCCTGGGCGAAGTGATCGCTGGCCAGCTCGCTCGCATCGCACAGCCCAATG
Organism: Deltaproteobacteria bacterium; assembly: GCA_029565465.1. Classification (GTDB taxonomy): domain Bacteria; phylum Myxococcota_A; class Polyangia; order Haliangiales; family Haliangiaceae; genus JABFXX01. The sequence goes on along the minus strand of JAKQOD010000639.1, from coordinate 2,949 downwards.
CAGCCGAAACCTCGCTCTTGCACGATCCGCCTGCCGCCTCGACATTGCACCGCTTGTTATCGTTTCATCCGGGGCAACAACGTTCCGCAATGCGCTCGGCGCTGCCACTGGGCGCATTGCTCATCGATGAAAGTTCGATGATCGATCTTGAGCTGATGGCGGCAGTGCTTGATGCGCTCGCGCCTGACACCGCGTTGATTTTGCTTGGCGACTCGCATCAGTTGCCAGCTGTCAACGCTGGCCAAATCATGGCCGATGTTTCTGGCCTCTGTAACAGTCCCGACGCCGACCTCGCCGCGCGCGTCGTTACCCTGACTCACAGCTACCGGATGGATGCACGTGATCCTGATGGTGCGGCGGTGTTGCGGGCTGCCCAAACCATCGACGCGGGTGACATCAAAAACGTGCTCGACACCAAACGCGGCCTCGCTACCACGCGGCGCAACGCCAATGCGATCGAGTTTCGTGGCGTCGAATACTTCGACACGGTGGGTAGCGACAGTCGCTTAATGGCGGTCGTCAGTGCTGCGTGGCATCGCATGTTGTTGCCTTCGGAAACCACTGAGGCTGCGCTGCCAATCTTGCAGCTCGTCGACGGTGCTTTGCCGGCTGCGCAAGCCGCTGCGCTTGACGCGGTGTTTGCAGCGCGCACCCAGACCCGCATCTTGACGGTCACGCGCGGTCAATCGACCGGTACCGACTTGATCAACCAGCGCTGTCATGAATTGGCTAGCACAGCCTGGCGTAGTGGCGATGAGGTGGCTTCGCGTGAACACACCTCGTGGTTGCCGGGCGAACCCGTGATGGTGGTTACCAACGACTATCAGCGTGGCTTATGGAACGGTGATCAAGGCATCATTGCGCGCATGCGCAGCGATGTCGACGGTGACGGTACCAGCGATGGTTTTGCTGGCACGCTGTTGCGCGCGTGGTTTCGCGTTGCTGGCACCTGGACGCCGTTTGCGATCGAAGCGCTGCGCGATCGCTTAGAACTGTGTTGGGCCATGACCGTACACAAAAGCCAAGGCTCTGAAATGGACACCGCGGTCGTGGTGTTGCCGCATCGGGATACGCCGCTGATCACCCGGGAATTGCTGTACACCGCTGTCACCCGTGCGCGGAAAAGCGCTGTCTTGGTTGGCCCACGGAGCGTGGTGCAAGCCGGCAAACGCGGCATCTTGCGCAACTCGCGCTTGATCGAACGGGTGCTAACCCCAGACACCGTCGAGGGCCGGCTGTGATGACGAGTGAACCCTGTCGCCATCCCGACCATGTCGAGAGCATCTGCACTGTGTGCGGTCAATGCGTGCACGATGTTGTGCTCAATGGTGCTTGTTTTTATTGCGAGAGCACCGACCTCGATCCCGAAAAGATGTCGCCCAAAAAACAGGCGCCGGCGTTAATCCCGCTTGAACGCTTACTTCGCAAGCCGTAACCGCGCTACTTGATCCACGCTTGTGGGTCGCAGATCAGCCGCTGCAGCAACTCCAACGCACGCGCGCAGTAGAAGCCATCTTCAATCCGCTCATCATAGGTGTAGCGCAGCATCACCGTTTGTTGTGGCGTGATCGCGCCGAGCGTCACGAACAGCGGACAGTTGCCGTATTCATAGAGGTGATGATAGGCCGCGTCGATGCCAAGGCTGCCCAAGTTCGCGAGGAATACGCTGGTGTACATCGGGTCGGGCCCGATCAGCGAGCGCGGCGCCAAGCCGCGGCGATCAAGCCAGCCTAACAGCCCGATGGCAAGCGACAAAATCGGCCCTGGCAACTTCAAGAACCATGTAAGTTCTTGATCGACCCGCGATATAGCATCCGACTTGGCAACGCTAATGTCGGTGGTCAACGCAGCAACCAACTCGGCGAATGTTTCTGCTTCAGGAAACTCGCGTTTCACCGTGGCGATCGGTGCGTCATCGCGCATGGCCTTTTTGGCGGCAAAGGTCATAAATACGCCGTGCCGGTCGTAGATCTTCTTGCCTGCGACAAAGCGATTGAGATGCGGTCGCTCACGTAGCATGTGGGCAAAGGCGTGCAACACGACATGAAACAGCGTTGCGCGCCCCGGCGTTGTTGGGTTTTGATTGTGTGTTGCGAGCCACGTAAGTGTTGCGCTGACATCAAGCGTTTGTTCGAACAGCACCGCCGACTCGGCCTTGCGTGCCATCAAAAAGGGCATCATGCGGCGATACGGCGGTACCTTCGCAAGCGTTCCATCACGACGTCCAAACATGGCTGCGAGTATGCGCTCACACTGCACAACGCTTGCACAAGCGGTTGCGACAAATTGTACGTGCACTGCACATTGTGAACCTTTGGATACATGGATGTGGCAATGAAAACAGGTGCTTGCGAGATTTCTTTGCCCGCGCGCTGGTTGGCTGCGCGGTTGCAATTGGTACTTGTCATGCGCGTTAGTTACAGCGCGCACAACCAAGGAAATCTTATGAATAAGTCTGTTTTTACGACCGTGCTTTTCGCTTGTGCCTGTGCTGTTGGCTGTACGTCGACGAGTGACAACACCAAAACCATCACGGGTTCGTTGAGCGCAAGCAAGGTCACGAGCGTGCAGTTCGTCGCGGCGACCGGTGTGGTGCAGTCAGTTGCGGTGTCGAATGGATCATTTTCGTTAACCGTGCCAAACGATGTTGCGGGTGTGTTGTTGTTCAAAGATGCTTCGGGCAACGCCGTGGCCAATCTGGTGTCGCGTGGCAAAATAAATGGCAAGTTGTCGGCGCTCATCCCAGCGGGGGCTGCGTTGAAAAACGGCACGGTCGCACTCGGTTCGATTTCGGTTGATGATTCGGCTCGCACTGCAACCAGCAGCAGCAACTGCAACGAGCAGATCGATAGCGACGACGATGGCGTCGATAACTATGACGACAGCGATGATGACAATGACGATTCGGTCGATGATTCCGATTCCGACGATGACGGCGATGGCTACGAC
>JAKQOD010000637.1 GCA_029565465.1 Deltaproteobacteria bacterium | reverse complement strand
GTGCGGCTTCGGCTTGTTCGCGTGCGGCTTCGGCTTGTTCGCGTGCGGCTTCGGCTTGGTCTTCCGCTCCATCATCGTCATCGTCGTCGTCAGCCGTAATGCTGAAGTTCGAGTTGACCTTGCCCATACGGAACTTGCCTTGCCAGTGCTTAAAGTCCTTCGACCATTTCATGTCGAAGTCTTTGGCAAATTGTTTGCCGTATTTGGCAGCAAGTTTTTCGAACTCGGCATCGACGCCGTCGAGCGCTTTGGCCAGGTCGGTGTCGAGGCCACTGAGCTGCTTGTCGAGGTTGGCTAAGTCAGCGAGATTGAGTTTGGCTAAACGCGAGTCGAGCACGGCTTTCACTTTGTCCATCCGCGCAAGCGCTGCCGCACGGACTTCGGGTGGCAAGCTTTTGTCGTCGGCAATGCTGGCGCGTGCTTGGGCCAGCGCATCGCGGACGTTGTCTTTGATGCTATCGAGCCCGTCGATGTGCACGTTGAAGTTGGTGTTGGTGCCACCACTGGCTGACCAAGGGTCGGCTGGTGCTTTGGGTGGCTTGGGTGCCTTGGGGCGTCCTGGCGCTGCAGGCGCTGCGGGTGCTGCGGGTGCCGCGGCCACCGGCGGTACCGGTGGGGCGATCGGGCGATTGCTGCCTGCGAAGACCAAGCCGCCGAGCAGCAGTGGAACCGAAAGGCCGACGAACATGACAGTTTTTTTCATACAAAATCCTATTTGTGAGGGTGAACAATGGTTTGGTAGGCCGCCACCGGCTTGATGGTGCGGCGCCAGCTCGCTGCGGTGGGGAGTCGGTCTTGCTGCCACGCGTCCGCGGTAGCTTGCCAACGCACCAAGGCGCGTAAGTTGTCGCGATCTTCAATGGCCAAGGCGTCCGCTGGTGCGGGTTCGATTGGCGCAGGTTGGGTTGGTGTCGGCGCCGTAATGGCTGGTTGCGCCACCGGCGGTGCAGGCGCGCGTTGCGAAATCACCAGGGCGGTCAGGGCCGCCGCTGCGGCTAAGCCGCCAGCGCCCGTGATGATGTAACGATTGCGCCGACGTTGCACCACGCGGTGTTGTGCACCGACGGTGATGCGTGCAGTAAAGCCCAGCCCAGGGTCGGGGCCTGCTACAGCCATTTGTTGCAATGTAGCGGCGGCCTGTTGGGTTTGTTGGCAACGTTCGCAAGTTGCTACGTGGGTGGCAAAGGTATCCACTGCGTCACCGGTAACGACGGCTTCGGCAAATTGATCACATACGGTACTCATCGATGTTCCTCCATCGTTGCGCGCAATTTATCGAGTCCACGTACCAAATGAGTTTTGGCAGTTGCGACCGAAACACCGAGCATTTCGGCGATCTGCGGTACCGAAACGTCGTGGCCATAACGCAGGACCAAGGCGATTTTTTGTTTGCTTGGCAATTCATGCACACGCGCCATTAGTGCTTGGGTGTTTTGTCGGGTGGTCAGCGCCGTATCCGTTAGCGGCAACGCATCGATGGCATGCATGCGGGCTGCAACCAACGATTCGTCGTTAGGGAGATCACGGTGGGCGCCCGCGTCGTCGCTGGCAGCTGCATCGAGCACCGGCTCTTTGCCAAACAGCGCTCGCTGCAAGCGGCGCCGGCGCAGAGTCCGCAAACACATGGTGGTTACGATGCGCAAAAACCAGGCAGTTGCAGCATTGGGGTCTCGCAAGTCACCGAGCGATTCGCACGCGCGCGCCAACGCTTCTTGCACGGCTTCTTCGGCTTCAGCGCGGTTGCGCAATAAGTCGTTGGCAATCGCAAACCCTTTGCGTGCCGGCGCTTCCGCCAATTCAGCCAGCATGCGCGCCTGCGCATTACTGATGGATGCCTGCGGCATCCCAATCGCGAATATCATCGAACCTCGTGGCAACACTCTAAAGCTAAGAGCCGCGAGCAACCCAAGCGGTGGACAACGCTTGAGAAAAATTCGCTATCCAAAGCAGAGAAGTTCATAAGATATTGAAATTGCTAGGCATCAGGCACCGCGGAATTCCGGCGGCGCAGCCCAATTAATGATACACGATGCCCATGGGCGGAATAGCACCCCAAGTGGCGGCGTTGCAGCATAACCAACATGGTGGCCGAATGACTTCATGGGCAAGGCCAATGGCGCAACTGCTTGTTGATGTGGTGGCAGGCCACATTGATGCTGCCGTCGCACAGATCGCGGATCTCGCACCGCAACTACTTTCAAGTGCACCCGCGTTGCCTAGCGTGGTGCCATACGCACGGTGTGTCTTGCATGCCGATGCGCAAGGCGAAGTACTGCTGATGCATTGGCGCCAAGGCGCCGTGTCGGCGATTCATGACCACGGCGAAGCGGCAGGGTTGGTTGTTGCGTTGCAAGGTGACTTTGTTGAGCAAACCGTCGAGCTAACCGCAAGCGGGCCGAAGGTAACGGGCAAGCGCACCATGCCTGCTACCCAAGGTGCACGCCTCGATGTCGCCCAAGGTGACTTTCATGTGATGTGCGCGCCACGCGGCGGTATCTCGCTGCACATCTACACGCCAACACCACGCGTGATGCGGGTTGCGGACCCTGAGCTGCGTACGATTTGGATCGTTGGTGAAGGCCACGGTGCGTGGTTGCCGGTGGAGCCAGCATTGGTGAAAGGTAAGTTGCCATGGCCAGCGTAATTTGGATTGGCTATACGACGTTGTACCGCGACGGTGGTGCGCAGTTTGCACGGGTGGCCAAGACGCTTGCGAAGCATGCGGCGGCCAAGTTTCCAGCCGCCGATATTCGTTGCGTTGCAGTCGAGACCAAGCGCGACTTCAAAGCGTCGTTGGCGGCTGTGCCGGCAGGTGACCTGCAGGAACTGCATTTCGTTGGGCATAGCGGCATGTACGGCATCATGTTTGGCACGGTGGCGCTTCCCGAACAGTTGTCGCCACACGAGTGGCGCGAGCTACGGCTGCCCTTTGCCAGCAACGGTGAAGCGTTTTTTCATTGTTGTCGCAGCGCGCGTTGGTTTGCACCGTTTTTTGCACGCACGTTTGGCGTGCCGACGTCGGGCTATCATTGGTACACCACCGTGTCGGCGCGGCCTGATCGGTACGTGGTTTCGCCCGAATCGTCGGCGGACGATGCGTTCATCATTGGCATGATCGGCAAAAAATCGCACGGCTATGTTGGGTCGTTGATGAAGCGTACCGGCGTTGCCAAAGCCGAGCCATTGAAGCGTTTTACGCCTGCCGAGCTCGACGGTGATCCGAGCTACGATGGCGTTGCCGAGTTGTACGACGCTGCGTATCCTGACATCAGCGTGCGGGCACCGGAAGTCGCGTGGATCGACGCCCATTTGCCGGCGCCGACGCAACAAGGCAAGCTGCGCATGCTCGACATTGGTTGTGGCAATGGTGCGTTGCTCAATCGTATGGCACCACGTCTGGCCCACGGCATTGGCGTCGACGCTTCCGGTGGCATGTTGGCGATGGCACGCAAACGCAACGCTGCCCATGCGCATCTAGAGTTTCATCAGATTGCTGGGCCAGTGTTGCCATTACCCGACGCATCGGTCGACGTGGTAACCAGCTTGTTGTCGTTTCGTTATCTCGATTGGGATCCGTTGATGAATGAAATCAAACGGGTGCTGGTGCCAGGTGGCAAGCTGTTGATCGTCGACATGGTGGCGGCGCCGTTGGAGCCGAAGGACTTACCAGCGTTTGCGATGAGCAAGCGGCAGCAGCTTAAGCACCGCACGGTGAATCGCCGGTTTGCCAAAGCACTTGATGCGTTGGTGCGCGATCCGCGGTGGCAGACCATGCTCAAGTACAATCCGATTCGTGCGCAACACGAGTATGTTTGGTATTTAGAAAGCCGCTTTCCGGGGCGCAAAGTGGAAACCCTTGATGTTGCGTATCACGCGCGCACGCTCGCGTTTGATTCAGGCCCCGTCATGCCAGGCATGATTGCACCGCAGACGTATCCGTAGCCATGGCGCTCACTCGAACATCGTCGAGTGCTCCGCGCCTCGGCATTCTCGACTGGGGCATCGGCGGATTTGGACTGTATCAATTGATCAAACACGATCGGCCGCAACTGCCGATTACGTATTGGTCTGACGCTGGCTTTACGCCGTATGGCAAAGTGCCGCCACGGGCTTTGGCCGCGCGGGTTCGTGCAGTTGCCCTGGCGTTAGCCGCCGACGGTGTTACCCACTTGGCTATTGCCTGCAATGCCGCCAGCACCGCGCTGCCGCTGGCACACGATGTCCGGTGGCCGGACGATAGTGCTGAGCCGTTGCAGATTGCTGGCGTGCTTGAACACGGTGCGCGCGCCGCTGCAGCGGTTTCACCTAAGCGCAGCATCGGTATCGTCGGTGGGCGCCGCACGATTCGGTCGCTGTCATATCTGCGCCAACTGCCGACCCATCGGGTGCGGCAACGCGTTGCCCAGCCGATTTCTGCGTTTATCGAAGCCGGCGAGCTCAACAGCGCAGCGTTGCACGCATCGTTAGATGCCATCATGCAGCCGTTGCGCAACGTCGATGCGTTGGTGTTGGCGTGCACGCACTATCCAGCCATTGCTGCGCTGTGGCAGGCCCGCGCGCCAAGGGCCGCCTTGATCGATCCAGCCGCTCACATGTGGCAGTGGATGCAAGGTGCGTGGCCGATCGCCGCGATGGCGAAGCCGCAGCTCGACGGCGATCGCTACTACACCACGGGCGCGGTGCCCGCGATGAAGCGAGCCGCGCGGCTTGCGTTTGGTGTTGCGCTATCGCACGTACGCAAAGCGTCATTGTAAAAGCGTGCTTTGCCCGCACAACCGTGGCCAGGTGGGATACGCTGGGGCATGGTGCGCAATTCGCGAGCTGCTATAGGTTGGCTATTGGCCGCCGCGACCGTCGGCGGTTGTTACCAACCCGCCGCCGAACAGCTCGAAGACATCGACGGCGACGGCATCGACGATGCTACCGACAACTGCCGTGCCATCGCAAATACCAATCAGCTCGACTACGATCGCGACAAGATTGGTGATGCCTGCGACGCCTGTTCGTTATTGTTCGGCGAGAGCGACACCGATGGCGACGGCGTTGGTGATGGATGTGATCCGAGTACCAGTGACAAAAACCGTCACGTGTTTTTCGATAGCTTCCTCAACAGCACTATGCCAGCGCAGTGGCAAGCAACCGGGCCCGTCCAATTCACTGCTGATGGCGTTGTGATCGATACCCTTTCGCCACTGTTGTTTACGCGCGCCGACGCTACTCCGCCTGGTTTTACGTTTGCTGCGTTCATCGAAGTATTGCAAGTTGATAGCCAGTCGCGGATTTCGGTCATTACAAAGTCGACTAACGACGCGAACTATGTCGCTTGCGAGCTGGCACAGAGCACAAGTACTGCAAATCTCGAGGCACGCAACATCATCGGCGACCGTAGTTCGCCACTTGCACCCGCGCTACCGACGTTGTTGCTAGAAGCAAATCAAAGCTATCTGTTGGGCTTCATGAGCGGCGGGACCGCGACGACCTGCTTCGCAGCGGATGGCGGCATGGGCAGCGCAAAGAGCACTGAAACGTTCTCGCCGTTTACGACCGCACCGCGGGTCGGAGTACGCGTCGAGCACGCACGGATTCGGATTCGGTTTGCGATGATGCTTGCAAAAGTTTAGCGGGCCTCGCCATCGTCGGTGTCGCTCGGTGGTGCGCACGGAATCCAGCCTGGGGCCCACACTGCGACGTTGCGCAGGTCGCGCCACGGCAACAACAAATCGTCGAACGGTGTGAGCACCGAGCGC
>JAKQOD010000617.1 GCA_029565465.1 Deltaproteobacteria bacterium | reverse complement strand
CGTCGCGTGCGGCCCGATGATCGGAGTGCTCGTGCGCTGGCGTTGGTGGAGCGACGTGCCGTTCTCGCTCGGCTTCTGGTCGTTCTCGTTCCCAGTGGCGGCTCTCGCCGCAGTCATCGTGGAGGCTGTGGCGCGCGGCGGCTGGCCGGTGCAAGTTGCGTTTGTCGCAGTGTTGCTCGCGACAGCGATCATCGCGTTTTTGACGGTGCGCACGCTGATTTTGTTAGTGCGCGGGCGCTTAATTCCTCCGGGCTGATATAGCGCGTAGCAATTGAGCTACGCCACACCGGCCAGATACAACCCGTAGATCACGCAGCACGCGCCATCAAACAGCAACGTCACCGCAAAGCCTTTGCCGAACGGTTTGTTCCAGTTGAGCGCGATCAGCAGCACCAACGCCGCCTTCTCGATCAACGCCGCGCTAATGATGGGCAAGCGCGCTTCGGGGTGCCCGGACGCGTAGACCAGCAAGCCGCCCACGACAAACGCCATCATGCCCCAGTGGCGCGCGAAGAACAGCCCCGCCTCATCCCTGATTTCAATCTTGTTGAGCAGTTTGAGAATCGCCACCGGAAACAAAAACTGCAATAGCGGCAGCATGGTGACAAGGCCAGTGACTAAAAGAATCGTGCTGATGTTGTTGGTGATAATGGGAACGCTCCTGAAGTTGCGGTCGATGCGAACCGAATGCGTAGACGGGTTTTCTTAGACCGACGCATGAAGCTATGGCGGCAAGATCATGGCACAGCTCGCGACGAGATACGCGCGAATGGCGGTCCAAGTCTTGCGTGTCGCCGCAACCGGAAACCCGATGCCGTTGGTGACAGCGTTGCCGGATAGTCCGATGGCGATGCGTGCATGAATCAGCGAATCGGTGGTTGCCAGCACGAGACCGTCGCCGTCAATATCGAGACGACAAGGTGGCGTCGGGCTGCCTTCGTATCTCGACACGAGAAAGTTGTTGTTCGTACTGCCCACCAGTACGATTTTGCCGTCAGACTGCAACGTCATGCCCCGCTGGACGTTCGGGCCCGGATTGGCCGACGCGATAAATGTTCCGGTGGTGTTGAATGTCGTGTCCAACAGGCCGACAGTGGTGTAGCGCGCCATGCACGGGAAGAAGTTATTGGTCGAAACCTCGCAGTGGCCCGCCAACACGATCTTGCCGTCGGCGTCAATGGCGACTTTATCCGCGACGTCGATAGCGCCGCCCATCACAGTGATGACTTTGCCCGTGCTGTTGAATGTGCTGTCCAGTGCACCAGCCGTCGTCACGCGAGCCATGCAAAAGTCAAGATTGGCACCGTTTGAGCATCGGCCGGCGAGCACGTATTTTCCATCTGCTTGCAGGGTCAAACTGTTTGCCAACGCAGACCCTGAGCCAATGGGAAAGCTGAGAATGCCCGTTGCGTTGAACGTAGTGTCGAGCAAGCCATTAGCAGCGTAGCGCAGTATGCAAAACTGCTGAGTCGCGCCGCTATCGCAGGACCCGCCGACGACGATCTTTCCGTCGGGTTGAACGGTGAGGCTCTGCCCGATCTCAAACCCGCTGCCTACGGCTGTTACGACTATGCCGGTGGCGTTGAATGTCGTGTCCAACACGCCGGTGCTCGTAAATCGCGCGATACAGATGTCAGCAATGCTTGATATTCGATCGGCGCACGTGCCGGGCACCACAATCTTGCCATCAGACTGGATCGCCACCGCGTTGCCCGAATCAAAACCATTGCCACCCAGCGCGACCTGCACGATTCCAGTGCCGTTAAAGCTCGTGTCAAGCGCTCCGGTCGTCGTGTAGCGCACGACGCAAAACTCGACAGTGAAAGCCCCTGGAAAGACCACTATTGGTCGTTCACACGCGCCCGATACCACGATTTTTCCGTCGCCCTGAATCGCAAGGCCCAAGGCGCGGTCGTTGCCGGAATTGACCGGAGTCTGCACCATGCCTGTGGTGTTGAATGTGGCGTCTAGTACGCCTGTCGCGCTGTAGCGAGCCACGCAAATTACTGCGCCGTTGACGCAATATCCCGCCACCACGATCTTGCCATCGGTTTGAACCGCCACACTGGTGGCAAAGTCGCTGCCGTTGATGTCGGTGATCACTGTTCCGGTGCCGCCAAACGTAGTGTCCAGGTCAGTCGGCGCGGCGCAGACGGCAAGGCTCGCCGCGCCGAACAACGACGCGATCAGCGCCTGCGCCTTCATGCGGCCGCCCGTACTTGCACGCTGGCAAACCGCTGCTCAATCAAACGTGCCACAGCCTCGGGTGCGGTAAGAATCGGCACATGCCCAAGGCCGGGAAGGATGTGCAGTTCGGCGTCCAGCAAACGCTTCGCCAGCAGCCGCGAATCGTCCGACGGCGAGACACCGTCCAGCGAGCCGTGAACCAGCAGCGTGGGCGCCCGCATCGTAGAGAGACGATCCTCCACGGTGAGGGCGCAGCGGCATTGCAGCAGTTCTATGGCGCTTTGCAACGTCGAGCGGCGCAGCACCTGGTAGCCCCAGCGACGCTGATCCCCTCCGTTAGCCTCCGGCACGCAGCTCGTTGCGAATGCCCTGATCGCACCGTCAAAATCCTTGCGTAGCCATTCGACAAAATCGTCGAAGTGTGTAGGCAACACGCGCCGCCACGACGCGCCCACCAGCACGAGTCCACTAATGCGGTCGGGCGCCTTAAGCGCGACCTCCAGCGCCACGCCCGCGCCGCCTGATTCGGCGGCGAGGACACAACGGTCAATGCCCTCAGCGTCCATCACGGCGAGCACGTCTTCGACCATCGCCTCGAGAGTGATTGGCGAGGTGCTGTGCGAGCTTGCGCCGCTGCCACGATGGTCCATGCTCACGCAGCGCCAGTGCGGTAGCTCACCAAAGAGGTCATGCCAAACCTCCCCACTGCCAATCCAGCCGCCCAGCGCCAGGAGCGTTTGCGGGCCGTGACCGAACGAGAGCGAGAGTAGGCTGGCGTCGGGACGTTTTACGAACATGAGGAGCCTCGGAGGAATGCAGTTTTGATGGCTGCTATTGCAGGGGTCCACTTGTTTTCGGTGCAATAACTAGCGGTAGGAGATCAAGCACTGGCGTGGGGGTAGTCGGCTAAGTATTTGATTGAATTGGGTTTCCTGTTCGCTTTTTCATGCCTGTTTTGCGGCGTCAGCGCGTGATCGGTTTCACGCGCTACGTGCCCGGATCGACTGAGCCAGCGACGGCATGATTTCGCTGGCGTAGCGCTCGGTCGGAAACCGGAAGACGCCGCGCAGGTTGATCCCTTCAATCCGAGTAGGCGCAATCTTTCCCATCAGTTCGGGGGCAATGTGCTGGCGCCGATTGGCCCAGCCTTGGAGCACCTGCTGCATCTGCATCGTGTTCCACTCCATCACCAGGTTGGCCAGCAGGTTCAACGCGTCGGCCACCGCCTGCATTTCATCGGCTCGTTTGGCCTGCGCCGGGGCGATGCGCCCGGTGTAGATCGCGCGCTTGAGCGCATTGACCGCTTCGCCGCGATTGAGCACCCGCCGCAGCTCTTGGCGAAACTCAGCGTTCACGAAGTAGTCGGCCAGAAATACCGTGCGCAGAAGCTTACCCAGTTGCACCCCTGCCTCGTAGACCGGATCGCTGCGCGCAGCCGATCCAAATCGCCCGAGAACGGCCACCGCGGTGGCGTTGCCCGTGCTTACTGAGGCTCCGAGGTTAATCAGGCTATCCCAGTGTGTACGGATCAACTGCGTGTCGATGTGCGCTCGGCACGGCATTGTCACGGTAACGATTGAAGCTGGTAAAGTCGATCGATGCAGACATCCAAGCCCCTTTACCACCGCCATCGTTTTCCAGACGCCGTCATCAGTCGCGCGGTGCGCTGGTATTTCCGATTTCAGTTGAGC
>JAKQOD010000608.1 GCA_029565465.1 Deltaproteobacteria bacterium | reverse complement strand
TTCGTATCACCATGTTTTTCATACCGCCTTTGTGCCGCGCAACGAGCGTGACAATGACTGCAGCACGCATGCGCGCTCCGTGTTTTACAGTGCTAATGACGATGCGTGGCAACTCGCTAGCGATGCCGAGTGCAACGTGTGGCAACGCGCTGACGGCGGCTGGCAACGCCAACCGGTGAACTTGCCGCAATGTCTGTTGCAAGCGACGCTGCTTGAAGGCGTGTTGTGCGCCGATGAATTCAAGGCTGCCAATGATGTGAGCGCGCATGACGCTGCACCATTATTGGCGTGCTTGCAGGAACTAAAGTTGCCAGCCTGGACATTGTCGCCGATGCGCTTTTTCATTGCCGACGATGCGCTGGCGTTAGTGCAATACGATCGCGCGCTTGCCGGCGACGCCACGCATAATGTGTTTGCATACGTCGCGGTTGGCACGTTGCACGCCCATGCAATGCAGCGCATTTTTGCAGGTTTGCCGGAATCGCTCACGGCAAGGTTTGAGTAGCGACGCGAAAGCGCTCATCGTGGCGATGCGGGCGGCGGCACTGCTTGCGGGTCGCGCACCACGCGCAACAACGGCGGTAACGGCGGCGGCGGTTCAGTAGGCTGGCTCAACACTGGTGGCGGCACTGCTTGCGGTGGCGGGATTGTTACGCTTGCAGCGCGAGGTTCGGGGTTGCGACAACGCACTGCCGCCACAACTCCCAGCAAACCACTGGCCAAAAAAACGCCAGGCATCGCCAGCCATGCCAGTGAAGAATCAAGCTTGCTGGCAACACCAACACCAGCGGCGCCTGTAAACAACAGATCGATTGTCGTAGCCGTTCGATAACGACTGCAACGTACCTGGTCGGGCAACGTTGAAGAAACCATCATGATCGAACAACCGTGCAAGGTTGCTACCGCGCACACCCCAACCATGCAAGCGCGCCGAAGTTGGCCCATGGTCACGAGTGTACCTGGTTGCGTCGTTACCCCGGGCAGATCTCACTGCTTTCGCAATCGGTGCCTCGGTGGCGCCGCAGTTGGGTCTGCCAGCGCTGGAGGCTTTGTGAAGTTGTCCCTTTCTATACCCAACGCGTCAGGCGCTTTGCGTCGGGGCGCACCTAATCACTTGTAATCATTACAACGCGAACGTCGGCACGATGCTTGCTGTAGCAGCCAGCAACTAACCAACTCCCCACCATTTTCGAGGATCTTATGAATCGCACTTCAAACGTTTCTGGCCGCATCTTTGGTTCGCTTTCAATCGCATTGGCATTGAGCCTCGCCGCAGTTGGCTGCAAAAAGAAAGACGAAGGCGGCGCTCCACCGGCCGGCGCGAAAGCTACCGAAGCGGGCGGCACAGCAGCCAAAGCTGAACCAGCCGTCAAAGCGCCAGCCACGGTCATCAACGAAGCTGATTGGGAACTCAAAGATCTACACAGCATTGCGCCACTCATCAACGTATCGATGAAGGTGCCAAAGACCGCCAAGCTCGAAAAGAACGGCAACGGTGGCGTCGACATCACGATTTCGCCAACGTACATGCTCACGGTTTCGTCGCAGGCGGTGAGCAACATCAAAGAAGCAATGGACAGTGAAAAGTCGTACACCGTCGGTAATTCCAGCTACATCAACGGCAAAGTGTTGAGCGAAGAACCAAACGGCTTTGTCTACACCTACCAAATGAAGACCGAAGAAAACGGCAACACCTACCAACCGGAAGCGCACTTCGCGTACTACTTGGAAAAAGATGGCGCGATTTACGCGGTTACCGATCCGCGCTCGCTCGATGCCTTCAGTACGCCAGGGTCGGCATGGACCGAAGACAACGCCAAGAAGGTCTACGCCATCGTCAAAGCATCGGCCAAGATCAACTAATATCCGCTGAACATGCGATCGCAATTTTCGCTACGCGGCACGGGGTACGCATTGGATGTGAAGCAGTTGCGAGCGAACCAGGTCGACGAGTTTCGTGCGCAAGCATGGGCACTGGCGAGTATTGATTGGGGTGGCAAAGACCAGCTGCTTGCATTAGCAACCACCGTTGCAACACAAGCACCGGGCGGCTCCCTCTGGATTCGGTTTTATTACCTTGACCATTTTGGCAATCGACAAACCGATCAGGTGTTGGCGATAGCGCAAGGCAAAGCGAGCCTAAGCGCTTTCGATCACCACGATTTATCGCTTGCCCGAAGATACGGCTTGAATGAAGCATTCACCGAGCAACTACGCGACGCATTCAATGGTGATCAAGGCCAAAGCGCGCTGGAGCTCGTCGATGACGCACTCAACCCCCGACATTGGTTCTCGTCGGAACTACTCACGTCCTTCGACCACTATCGCAAAGAAGGCACTTGGTATCTGCGGGAATCAAACATTGATGTGCTTCGCGAACACTGCCTCAAACATGACTTGTCAATGTCCGCAGCACTGACCGATCTTTGGGTGCACGTGCGCAGCCATTTCATCAACGATGATTTTGCAGGTCTGCCCCCCACGCGACCTCAGCCGCCTAACCGCGCTGTGTCCAGCAGCGTGTTTCTATCGCTTCAGGTGTGGTTCGGATATGAACTGGAACAAGTTGCGATGGCGCAAGATCGCTCACAGAGTTGGCTCCTACAACAAACGATCGAACGAACGCTGCCGCTGGCATAACTGCGCTTACCAAGACTGGCTCTGGCGTTGCCGGGTTGCCAGTGTTACACTGGGCCAATGAAGCCAACCCGCAAACCACGTAACCCGACGAGCACGGCAACCCCTAAAGCGCGGGCCAAACGGCGGTTGCCAATGCCGCCACAGCCGACGATCGCTGCGGTCTCGGCCGTCGCGTTTGCTGCAGGTTTAGGGTGTGGCTCAACACCCCGTCACCAGCCGCCGCAAGTGCCGCCACAAACCCAATTTGTGCCACCGCCGCCACAAGTGCCGCCGCAAACCCAGGCTGAGCCACCACCGCCGCCACAAGTGCCGCCGCAAACCCAGGCTGAGCCACCACGGCCGCCACAAGTGGCGCCGCAGTCAGCCCGAATTCCGAAGGATGGTCCTATCGCTCCGCAATTGGGGTCGGCATGGGCTGAGCGACAAGTAACGCTGGAATCCGAAGTTGAGCCGCAGGTTCCACCAAGCCCACCGCCACAAGTGCCACCGCAGCCAAGCGATGGGCCGATAGTCAAACCACCGCAGCAGCCGAACCGCAAACGCGCCGTGCCGAATCCACCCCAGCCACCTGGAGGCAACCACAGCGTGCCACTGCCAGCGCCCAACCAGCCACCGCAAATACCCGACCGGCCAACACCACAAGCACGCCAAGCCGAAGCACCCGAAGCCGAACCAGTGTTCGTGGGGCCATTCGACCGTCGCTGATGCGCCGAACCAAACCGAACCGGTTGAGCCGCGAGGTTTCACCAGCGTGGCGTGAATGGATCGTCGAACGCCTGTGCAGCGGCACAACCTCCGATGCCATCGTTGCTGGCTTGGTCCATGCTGGCGTTGCAGTGCGCGTTGCGCGCCAAGAAGTTGCTGCAGTGGCGAGCTCGCCGGGCTATGCGGTGGCCCAGCGGTTAACCCACCGAGTGCAACGCCTCGAAATGGTCGCCGCCCTCGCGCGCCATCATGCCAAGCTCGACCCGACGCCAAACACCGTCGAACGCCGCACCTTGCCAACCCCAACGGCATTCTTTCGCGACTACTTTGCGCTGCAGCGACCAGTGGTTTTCACCAACGTTGCATCGCGCTGGCCGGCAATCGAAAAGTGGAGCTTGGCGTATTTTCGACGAACGTTGGGCACTCAAGTTGTTGAAGTCACGGTTGGCCGCAGCCAAGACCCGCGCTACGACCAAAACACCGCACAACATCTGCGCCGCATGCAACTACGCACGTTTTGCGACATGGTGGCCACTGCCAAGCACAGCAACGATCTGTACATGGTGGCCAACAATCACACCATGCGCCGACGCGCATTCGCGAAGCTGTTGGACGACGTCCGGATCCCGGACGGCATTATTGACTCGACGAGCCCGGGTTCAACTTCGTTGTGGCTTGGCCCCGGTGGCACAGTGACACCCTTACACCACGACCCAACCAACATCCTGTTCAGTCAGATCGTCGGCCACAAGCGCTTCGAGCTGATTGCACCGACGGAAACCGTCTTGCTACTCGACCCGATGGACGGCTACTACGGCAATGTCGATCTCGACCAGCGCGCACTAGCAACCCACCCGGCAGTGCGCGCCATGCAAGTGCGCACCGTCGAGCTTGGCCCTGGCGATACGCTGTTTCTACCCGCCGGCTGGTGGCACCGCGTAACCTCCCACGACATCAGCATCAGCTTTTCGTTGTTGAGCTTTGCCAAGCCGGCCGCGGTTGATTGGTATGCACCGGGCGCTGTGGGCAGCAGCAGCAACCTCACTCGCTACTAATGCGCGGCTAGCGGCAAACGTTGACGCGATTGATCGCAATCACGTCGTCGATGTCGGCGGCCACCAGCTTTTCGATCAACGCATCGTAGCCGTGCTCAAGCTTGAACTGCATTTCTTCAGGATACAGCGGCATGATGCCCATCAGCATGACGGGGCCGCTGCTCGTAGTGACGATTTCATCACCATCGTCGAGGCACGTGGCTGGCACAATCATCATGCCGTTCTGTTTCGTTACCGACGACAACGGCTTGGCTGGATCACCGTTGGGAATCGTGTGCGATGGCCACAACCAGGTGTTGTAGTCGTGCGGCAGCCGCGCCAACATCTTGAGCCAGCGCACCGGCCAATAGTTTTTCTCGTCGGCGAATGCTTCTTGGGTAAGCGGCCAATCTGCTGGCAAGCGCAAGATCAGCTCACCGCGTTGCGGGCCATCAAAGCCCGGCGGTGTCGTCATGGGCCGCGCACTCATGCCAGTGGTGAACAGCGTCCAGACATTGTCGTCGCCATGCGGTGGGATGAAGTGCACGTCGATATGCACCTTGTCTGATACGATCTCGTGCCAAACGCCATCGACCTTGCCGATCTTAGCTGCGAGATGCGCCACAATGGCGTCGGTATCAGCGTCGGCAACGTGGCCGTCGCTGGCTGCGGTTTCTTGGTGGCGGTAGATCTTGCTGCCGCCCGGGCTGTTGTCGTTTGCCATGGCGGCAGCCTATCACGGGACCATGCGAGGCACATCACGACGGGAGTCTTGGGCATCCTTACAAAGGCCTTACACGCGAGCGTGCGGCCGGCGCGTATATCTTAACCATGACGATTTGCTATGCATCCCCATTCTCCTTGCTGATGATCCTCAGTCTTACTGGCGCGGCAGCTTGCAGCTTGCTCGATTCGTCGTCGGTTCAGGCGCAGTCGCATAGCGGCGCTGCCCCCGCCCCGGCGCCGAACCCCGCAGCAGCAAAGCCAGCTCGTAGCCCGGAGCGGCTGCAGCAATTGCTTGCACAATACGACGCAGCACAGCTTGATGCCGCCAAGCGGGCGCAGCTCGAACTCGCGGTCGACGCCGAAGCCGGCCAGCGCTATGCAACGGTTTCGCGGCTGTTTTGGTACACCGATATCGACGCTGCCAAGACTGCCGCCAAAGCGACACGCAAACCAATCTTGTCGCTGCGCATGCTCGGTGAACTAACCAATGACTTGTCGTGTGCCAACAGCCGCTTTTTTCGGACCGCGCTGTACGCTGACCCCGTCGTAAGTGCGTACCTTCGCAGTCACTATATTCTGCACTGGAGCACCGAACGTGCGATTCCAACCGTAACTATCGACATGGGTGACGGCCGCAAGATCGTGCGCACTACCACCGGTAACGGTGCACACTATATTCTCGACGACAACGGCACGCCTATTGATGCGTTGCCCGGCTTGTACGCACCAACGCAATTTGTCACGGGCCTCAAAGCTGCCGAAGCGCTGGCGCTGCAATTGCGTACCATGGCGCCGAAGCAACGCATCGCCGCGATCTCAAGTTATCACCAGCGTGCATCGGCAGCTATCGATGCTTCTTGGCAAAAGCGCAATGCGATTGCAGCGGTGGACTCGCGTGGCCGGATTGCGACCGACGAGGATGTCCAGCGCTACATCGACCGGGCGCAAAGTGCCACGATGGCCAAGGCCTATGTCGAAGTGCCCGATCTCCAAACGATTCAACTGGGCCCAACCCCGGCAAGCATTCGCGCGAGCGCCGATGACTGGCGCTTGATCGGCCAAGCCATGTTTGGCTACGGCACCGTGCAAACTATCGCCAAGGCTGGCGATGCGCCAGCGCGTGGTTACCTCGACACGTCGTTTCGTATGGCAGATGCCGCCACTGATGCCAAGGCTCGCACCGCCGCTGGTTGGAAATCGGGTCCAACGACGATCTTGTCGGCACCAGCACGCGAACTCTTTTTGCGACTACGCCACGCGCTGCCAACCGGCGCTGCGGTGCCAGGCAAAGAATCTGATGAACTCGCGATCAAAACATTTGAAGCACTGATCGTCGCAGATACCGCACAAAACGAATTCAAGCTGCATCGGCAAGTGCACACACTATTCGAGCGCGCCTATGCCGATAGCGCCAACGTGCCATCATTTGCAGACATCAACAGTCGCGTGTATGCCGCCATCTTCGCAACGCCACCAAGCGACCCCTGGATGGGGCTCGTGCAACCAGAAGCGTTCACAGGTTTGCCCGGCGATGGCATCGTCATTGCCACCCCAAACGATACCGCCACGCGGACCGCGACGCGGTAACGCGAACATCGCAACTGCCGGTTATTCGGGCAGCAACGCTAGCGTTTGCGACCCGGTAACACCGAGTTGCCCCATCGGCGCACACTTACTTGTTGCGAACTTCGATCGCCGCCCACCGCTCCGCTGCGGGGTCAACCACGTAAGCGACGCGATGCCGCACCCACAACCAGTTTCGCAGGAGGTACCGCGGCACGCGAGGTTGCGGTACGCTACCGCAATGGCAGCTCCAACCACGACGGCGCCTGAGCCGATGGCAACAACCATGGCGGACCGCCAAGGTGCGACGCCGCCAACGTGGCTTGGCCGGTCGTGGTGGTCGCTGCTACGTGATGTGTTTGGCGGCTTGCGGCAAAATCGCGACAAGTTTGTGCAATTGTTTCTGTTGATCGCCGCGTACGTATGGCCACCCATGGTGCGGCGCCGGGTCGAACGACTCAAAACGCTTGGCCATATCGACGTGGTGCCCACCGTTTCGCAACTCCTCGTCGCTGCACGCGACCAAATGCTCCTCAATGCGTTCGCCGAAACCCGGATTTTCTACGACGCCCAAGGCATTCCGTGGAATTTTCACAACATGCGCCGCTTCATCTCCGGCCCTGCAACGGTGCTCGACCCGACAGGCTTCCACAGCCCGAAGCAAACGCTGCAACATCACATTTTGCAAACGTTTCATCGCCACCCACACTACGACTTAGTCTTGCTGCGCGCGCATGAAAACGGCCTCGAAGAAATGCAGCAGCAAGCCCAGCAAATCCTCGACGGCACGCACCCGCATCAGCGCGCGCTAACATCATTGATCGAAGACGGTTCGTATCATGCTCGCGTGGGCCGCGACGTTGCGGAGTTCGTCAAAGACCCCTACGTGCCACCTCGTCAACCTCCAGCTGGCCTGGTAACCGACCCGCACCTGATGCTAGGCATGGAGCAGTTCAAAGATGTCCGCGGTTACACCAACTACGCGTCGCGCCTCAAGGTAGGCGGCTTCGGTGCCTTCTATGCGTGGTTCGTCGTCGGATTTGACGCCACGATCGGCCGCTTGATCCGTGTCAAACTCATGCCTAAACAAGTCACCTTTGAAGCGTGTGACCCAGCGCTGCTAGCGAAGTATTATCCCAAGACATGAGCGGCCGTGCCGTTATGCACTGCCACGTGACACCCGGCGCCGCTGCCGGTTAATCCAGAACGTGAACGCCGCGGCTGCCCGAGAATGGCAGCGGAACAACAACATCGTACGCGCGATCCCAAATGTCCGCGGCCTTGTGAATAATTTGCACGTGTGGCAGCAACTCCCTAAGCCGGTCTGCCGCTTTTTTGCCTAGCGCAAGCCGACGTATGTCGAGCACCCGTAGTGCCGGCAACTTCGTTATGGCATCCGGTAGCGACGTTATCTTCGCCCGAGCGGACAGGCTGAGCACGCGTAGTTGTTGCAGTTCGAATAGCTCGTCCGGGTAAGTATCGCCGACAATGCCACAATACAATTTGTCGAGTTTGAGGCTGGCAAACGAGGGGTCGACACTTGTCACGCCTTCTATCGTCAAACAGGCAAGTGCGTTGCACTGGGCAAGTTCAGGCCCAGGGTCCGCGATGGTCAGCATCAGCGTATGCAAGTGCTTGAGTGATGTCAGGCCTTTGGGGAGCTTATCGAGCGTCCCAGCCCGTAGCACCCGCAGCTCAGGCAACTGTGACAAGACGTTGCGTAGCGTGGAAATTCTGCTGCCGTTTACATTCAGTTCGCGCAGCGCCACCAAGCGCTCGAGGTCCGCTGGAATTGAGGTCAAATCACGGTTCCACAAGTACAGACGCCGGACGTTAGGTGTCACCCCGTCCATACTGTGAGCTAACCACGGCGCCCCCGCAAATACTTGCGGCTCGGACAATGGCGCAGCGTCCCAGCTATCGCCAACTTCTACGTTCGGCAGGGCCGCCGGATCTCGCAGTATAATACGTGTGTCACCTACTGAGCGTGGCCGCTCTTTTTGTATGGTTATCGACGATGTGCCCGCGTATTGGACGTGAGCTTCGGCAAGCTGTGCCATTGCTGGAAGGTCGGCACATCCAGGCCAATCCAACGGCAACAATAGACCGCCGAATACAACGTCGTTTGCGTGTTCAGCAAGGCCGACGTCAGGGTGCGCTACAGCAACGCGCAGGTCGAGGATCGCGCCAGCGCGATTGACTACGGTGACATGATGAGTAGCGCTCATCCGTGAAGGGTAGCTAACTTTGAAGCACCACATCAACAGCACCCCCGACTATTTTCGGCTTGCGCAAGCAAATCCTTGTTGCTATGTCATCGGCAATGACATCGATGATTACATTTGTTAAGAATTTCTCTCGCAGCGTCATGCCTCTTGCTATTGTTTTCGGCAGCAGCCTGGCGCTAGCCGGTAACGCAAAAACTGAGCGCGCATTCTTTGATTGGCCACGCGCTGATAAGCCTGCCCCGCTAGCCACGAGTTCGGCGTGGGATCGTGGCATTGCCGCTGCCGAGGTATTGCGGTTTGCGCAATTCCCCGTCGTCGAAGGCGCATGGGTTTTGGACACCACGCCGCAAATCTCGATGGCACAACGCGTAGCCTACGTCGCTGCTTGCATCAATCAGAAGACCAGCAGCGATGCTGAAAAGGTTGCCATTTGGGCCATCTGCGCTGCTGACGCAAAAGCGCTAGACCGCAAGATCTTTGAAAGCGAAGTCGCAGCGTCGAGCCTTACCGCCGAGGAAAAGCAAAACGTGTTGCTTCATTTTGCGTGGGTACAGCGCAACGCGATTGAGCGCCAAGCCGCAGTGGAAGCACTCGCAGCCGCAACGCCAGCCCTGGCCGAGTTGCTGGCATTGCCAGCCAAAGCCCACGCCGAATGGGCGACCGCGGTGCAGGACAACAAAGACCTCTACCACAATGCACTCAAATACATCGACGGCTCGCGCGCTGGCAACGCCAAAGCAATGGAAGGCTGCGACGCTGCACTTTGGCCACACATTACTAGCCAAGTAAAAGCCCAAGCCAAAGCCCCGAGCTCCCACGATGCGTTGGATGCCATGGCGCGCACGCCGATGGGTGGCATGCTGCGCCTCGCGATGCAGGACTGCTACAACACCGACGCGAGCCAAGTAAAACGCATGGGCATGTTTGCTGGTGAGCGCACTGCAGCATTGCGTGCGATTTGGGGCAACAAGATCAAGTTCGATGCGCCAGCTAAATTCTACGCACTGAGCAACGAACGTTGGCCGGCCCCGAAGCCCAAGACGCTCAATGGCATCAAAGCCTCGCGTGGCATCGTGGAAACTGCGACAACCGAAGGTGATGCTGTCAAAGTTGTCTTCAAAAGCGAAAAAGTAAAATACGAAGAATGCGCAGCGCACGCCGAGACTGGCAAGATCGAAGGCTGGGACAGCAGCGGCCGCATCATCTGGGAAAAAGAATGCACCAAGTGGGTGTGGAAGACGGCGACCGAAACGCCTGCGCCAGTCTCGGTGCCGGTGCGCTTCGCTGCTGGCATCAAGCCCGGCCGTTACATGTATGTTGTCGTGTACAGCTCGCCAGGTTTTGCAATGCCAGTTGCCGTGCACGAAAAGGCGGATGCGAAGTCCGCGCTCGTCGCCCGCAACGGCGTTGAACTGTAGTTACTCAAGTACCAAGCGGCCAAACGCCGACGGCACATGAAAGTTCGGCTTCGGCGTATTGGTTGGAAAAGCAGCGAGATATTGCCGCGGCGTTCTGCCTTCCATGCGATACAAACCGATGGGCAGCGACGCACCGACGCTCAGTGCGCTAGCAATGTCCGGTGCAGTGATGGCGACTTCGATCACCGCGCGCTTTTGGGCCGCATCGCGCGCCGTGCCAATGCGTAGGCCGCCGGACCAGCTTGCAACCGAACGGGCGGCGGCGGTCTTGGCAGCACGGTCAATCGTTAGATCGAAATAGTGGCCGTAAGGGCCAAGCTCGATTTCGAAATAGCGCATCGGCTGGTCGGGGTCTGGCGTGAGAAACAATTCAACGCAGTCCTCGACATATAGATCGATGCGCTCTTGATCAATTGGCCGTGTTTGGTCGGTATTGCCAGCAGCGAGATCGGCATCGTCGAGTTCCCAACGCAAGTACAAGGTTGCAGGCGCATCGGCAGTCGCTGGCGACCACAACGCTCGCACCGTTGTGTTGATACCAACTGGCTCGCCGCGCCAATTGGTACTCCAAGGCAGCGCTGGCGCGGTATCCCACACGGCATCATCGCCACCGTCGATCTTGGGCGCTGCGCTGGCTGCGATTTGCTTGGCACGCAATTGATTCGCCGACGGTGGTAGTGCGGGCACTTGCGAATCAGCGACACCGGCATTGGCCAGCATGGAGTCACCGTCGCCACGCACGACAAAATTCGCCATGCCGATCAGATGATACGGGCGCGGTTTGTCCAGCAACGATGCGCCACTGCCAATTACCTTCGGGGCCGTGATGTCGATGCCCAGTTGCTTCGCAGCAACTTCGAGCAGCGGCGATGTTGTGTGGCCGCCGAGTTCCTTGGCGAGCTCGAGATTGTTCCACAAGCCGAGAAACTGAGCGCCAACGCGATCGACGGCAACTACATTCGTCCCACCGATCGCAACCCGCTCCACCGACGGGAATAGTTGACCAAAACCGTCGCCACTCATCGCAGGCGCACCTTCGGCAAGCACAACATCGGGCGCTTCAACTTCGAGCACGTCAGCCATGCGTTGTGCGAATTTCTCCAGTGACGCCACGTAGACAGCGCGAGCGCCAGGCGCTTTGGCTTTCACCAGCTTGAGTGCCTTGCCGATTTCCTTGTGGGTGCGGCCACGCTGATGAAACGCGGGTGCCGCGTCGCTGTAGAACACGGTGCCTTGTTGGGCTTTGATGCCGATGGAAAATACTGCGTACCGGTGAGTCTTGATCTTGGGCAGCGAAATATACAGCCCGTGCTGCAAGTGCCACGCGAGTAACCGCGGCATCAGCAGCGTCGGTACCGAGGTCTTTTCCATGCCCGTGATTGCCACTGGCTTGCCTGGCTTTTCGCCTTGCACATCGAACACACCGTCGTCGTCCATGGCTACCAGCGGCACGCCTTCGTCGGCCGCCATCGTTGCGTAGCCTGAGACTTTCACCAAACGATCCCAATCCGTGGCTTTGCCCGTGAACCCGTCGGCAACCGTGATCTTGGTGTGACCACGCGCTTTGAGGCAATGGATCACGCCGCGCACAAACTCAGGGTCGGTCGTGCGACCGGTGACGCCGTTATCACCGTGATTGCTTTTCGGATCGCGAAACCAATCGAAGCCACCAAGATTTGGCTTGAGCAAGATCGGGGTTGCGACATCGGCTTTAGGCACAACTGCAGCGCAGCTTTGCTCACCAAGCTCGCGTGCCGAGCTACCCACGAGCATGTGCACCGGCGAGGTATCGGCTGCCAACCGCGCGCGATTGCGTTTGCGTTGTGCTGCACCGTCGAACGTTTCATTGGTGTCGACCGGCGCGGCGCTGCCCGCGTACTCCGACGCGTGCGAGATTGTGTCGGGATGAGCAGTTGGTACGACGATCGGATTGCTCGGTGGCGTAACGTTTGGTTGATCTTGATGATCGGCGTGCGCTGCAGGTTTTGCATCTCGAGGCGCGGGGGTCGAGGCATTGCTCACTTTTTCACGTTGCGACGAACTGCCTTCACGACATGCCACCGCGGCAACCAACACAACGATCCACACTCTTGCAAAGCGCATGACGGCAGTGTCGCATACAGCGCGTTGATCGCGCCAACTCAAGGTCAGCAGCGCACCACCGCCACGTTTTTGGGCGGAAGTTAGTGCAACCTCCGGTTTGCTGGATCGAGTTGCCAGGCAAGGGTGGCTACCCGCAATTGCGTGGAATAGGCGCCGCTACAGGCCGATCGCACTTGGCGCGTCGATTGCTATTGGCCTGCATGCGCAGCCGTGCGCTCGAACGGCACTCCAACGAAAGACTACTTCTATGTCGCACAAACTATTAGGAATTCTTGCCACCACCAGTGCAGCCGTCTGCTTGGCGACCCAGGTCGCCCAGGCCGAAGACAAGTGGGAGGAAACCGTATCCTATTCGCGTACGGACGGCGCGCAACTCAGCATCACCGAACCGAATGGCTACCAGATCAGCGTGAAAGGCGGCAGCGTTGACAAAACTGACACTGCACCGACCATCATTGCAGTGCCCAATGCCAATGCGTTTTACAGCGTTACGTTCACTGCGCCCAACGGCGCATCGTGGACGAAAAAATTCGAAGTTAAGAAGTTTAGCTCGACCGATATCAAAGTTCGTCACAGCGTTAGCGCTGCAGCGCAAAACGGCGGCAACCCAAGCGGTGCCAAACACATTGGCACGATCTACAATCACTCAGGGAACTGCACCAATAAGGTCAACATCAAGCTTGAGTTCATCGGAGCCGACAACCAAGCGTTAGCCAGCGAAGTTGCGCTCGGCAAATACGCGCAGATCGAACTCCCCGCCGGCAGCTACAGTGTGCGTGCCTACGCCTGGATGAACAACGCTTGGACATATCACGTCACCCGCTCGACCAACATCAACGCTGATGGGTGGGAACTCTCCGCTAAGTGCACGAAAACCGGCTTCGATATCGTCGGGAAGTAAGTTGCAGCGACGTTACACGTTGCGATGCAACGTCGCCAACACGGCATCGGCGTTGGCAACCGCATCCGGCTTCGCTGCGTGCACGTTGATCACCTCACCGTTCACGCGTTGCGCCAAGCTGTGGCTGTAGCTCTGATCATAGTAGTCAAGCATGATCGCAGCAGCGCTCGTCAGGTCGCCAGTGTCGAGCAGCGCATTGGCTTGTTTGACCCGCAGCCCGCCGAGGCGCTTGGTCACACGAACGATTGCGGCTTGCAAGTCAGCCACTGGGTAACGACCATAGGCATCGACTAAAAACGGCAGCCGCGTCGCAGCCGGAATGTCGAGCCGCACCACCGTCGCTGTGCGCATCTGTTGCCAAAATTCAGCGGGCACCGCGCAGTTGCCGATGCGCAAACTTTCGTCTTCAACCCAGATCGGTCGCGTTGCATCACATCGCTGCAATGCAAACGCAATTTCATTTTCGAAATGCTCGTTGCTTGGCTGCACCGCTTCGCCGAGCGCGCCGAAGGCCGAGCCTTTGTGGTTCGCCATGCGTTCGAGATCGAGCACTTGTTCGCCGCGGTGCGCTAGCTCATGCAACAACTCAGTTTTGCCGCTGCCCGTATGGCCGCTCAAAATTCGCAATGTGTAGATTCGTTTAGGTGTCGCCAATACATGTCGGCGAATCGTTTTGTAGCCACCCGGCACCGTCGACACCTGCCAACCCGCGTGCCGCAACAACCAAGCCACGCTGCGGCTGCGCAAGCCGCCACGAGCACAGTGCACAACCGCAGCGCGCGCTGGCACCAGCGCATTGGCTTGCGCAACTAAGGCTGCCAACCGTGGCTGCACCATGCTCCAACCCAACGCGATGGCTTCGGAGCGGCCGACTTGTTTGTAAGTGGTGCCAACGGCTGCGCGTTCATCGTCGGACAACAACGGTAGATTCAACGCATCAGGTGCATGCGCATGGGCAAATTCACCAGGCGTGCGCACATCGAGCACAGGTTGGCTTTGCAACTGGCGCAGCAAATCTGCGGCTTCCCCGTCGAGCACAGGGCCAACCGCATGCGAGATTTCCTCGACAACCTCCTGCGCGCCAAGCGTTATCGCCAGGCTTTGCTCGGCGATACGCTCAAATGCTTCGGCGGTTAACGCTTGCGTCATCGATGCTAGTTGTCGAGCAACCCTAACGCGCCACCACCGCTACCTTCGCGGCGCGACTCGGAGATCACCGCAAGCAGTGCGCACGCCAAGATGAAGCGTTGGTCGGCCATACCCGGGGTTACGTCGACGGTGAATTCTTTGTTGAAGAAGCGGAACACCTGCGTGACAAAGCCAGCCCGCACGCCGCCAATCATAATTTCGTGCTTCGACGTCAGCCACGGGAAAAAGCGGCGCAAAATCGAAGCGCCCTTTTCTTCCATGGTGCCAAATTCGTTGCCGTTGACGTCGAGCAAATGGAACTTATCGCGAATGATCGACTTGAAGCCCTTTTTCTGAATCGTGGCAACCAGCGCGCCGGTGTTGGCGTCGGTTAAATCGTAGCAAAAATTGATCGCGATGATCTGGCGCGACTTGAGGCGAAACACTGGCGTGGTTTCGGTCTCGTCGGTGCAGATATTAAATTCTTCACGGAATTTGAACAACGGATGCTTCACGTACAGCATCGGCTGATCGTCCATCGTGCGCACGTCAAACTTGCGATCAAAGAACGACCAAAACCGGCGCTTGATACGGTACCGAGTTTGAGTCGCAACCGAAACCGATTGCACTTCGCGTTGCAGCGCCATTTGGCCTTGGGGAGAATTCGGATCTTGCACGGCCGAACGCTATCACAGCGCGCGCTCGTCGGTGCACTTCCGAGTTCGCATTTGCGTACTGCGCTGACTTTCCCGTTGCTCACGAACATTTGCCAAGCTTACAATTGCCAGCGCATGGCCGAGACCGCCTATTGTGCACCTTCCAACGTGATCGCGCTATGACTGCAGTGCCCACCCTAACGGCAGCGCAACAACACGAGTTCGATGTTGCGTTCGAGGCCATCCGCGCTGATTTTGCAGCCCAGCATCTTGCTAGCCGTACGGCCATGGGTTGCGATGTTCCGCCTCATCTCTACGAAGAGCTGTTTAGTTGGCTTGACGCCTTTTTCCAACTCGTCGATGAAGTTACCGCGTGGGAACTCGCAGCCGAGCAAGCCGACGTCCCAGCACTAGATAATCCAACGCAGTTGTCGCGGTTCCAAGCGCTCGTATCCGTGCCTCTGACCATTGATGCCGAGCGTGCATTGCTACGCGCAAGTGAGCGGCTCCAAGCAGACCGCGTACTTGCTCTTGCCGCTATCATCGGGCGTCGTTCGACCGAGCTGCACAATGATCTAGCAGCCGAGCTCGCACGAACATGTGATGTTGAAGCGACCTGGGCGCTGCTCGACTGGCTTGGAACAGATACCGACGTGCTCGTCAGCCTTGTGGCGGCACGGCAACGTTCAGCCCAAGCCCGTGATGATGCGAACCGCGTTCAAGACGATGACGCCACACGTTGGCTCGTGAAACGAGGCTTTGCGGCAACTGCGCCGTTCGATGTCAGCATTCGAATGCAAGACGTACCGGTAACCCACCCAAAGCATCGGCACTTACGTGAGCAAGTATCGGTGCTAACTATCGACATCTCGACTCGGCGCATGCGCGGCCCTGACCTCGATCGGAGTTGGTCGCTTAAGCTGCTTGGGGCTAGCGGGGCGGCGATCCATGGGTTCTTGCCATCGCGTTGGAGCGGCAACTTCTGGCAAGTACAACGCAACGCCGGCGAGATGGTTGCAGTGTTCGAAGAACCTAGTTCGAACGTAGTCCGCAAAGGCGTCGCGCACACCATCCGCGCAACGCTCGAGACATTGCCTACCGTCATCAACGAAATCGAAGCGCTGACCGGCCGCAGCTTTCATCGCGACAGTGCAGCGATCTCGGCGTCGCTTGGCGACAAGTCAAACCCTGCACTTGTAGTAGCTGTACGTGCATGGCTCAGCGCCGATGATTCTTGAGTTGAGCCGCGCAAGCTACCGAACCTTGCGTTTTTTTGGTTGCGGCGGTGCCGGTTGCGCGAGAAAGTTGGTGAGGCAATCGGTCAACAGGTCGCGCAACCAACGATGGCCGTCGTCTTGTTGGTGCAGGGCATGCCACGTCAACCGCACCTTTAGGTCGGCTATTTTCTTGAACGGATGTGGCACAGCGCGAATGTTGCGTTGTTGCGCTAACCAAAGGGCGGTGGGACTCGGTAGCGTAGCCACCAACGCGCTGTTGCCGACGCATTCGGCAACGCCACTGAGATATTGCACTTGCACACGAATGCGGCGTTGTTCGGCGCGGCCGCTAAGTAACCGCTCCAGCTCGCTGCTGCGCTCAGGCTGACCGGCTGGCACTAACTGAACGTGCTCAGACTCCAACCATGCCCGGTGCGTCAACGTGCCATTCCAATGCGGATGCTGAGGTCCGATCAGCGCACTCCACGGCACTTGGAAGGGCAATATTTTGCTGTAAAGCTCACTATGCTCCATGGTCGGCGCACTCACTACGATTTCGGTGCGGCCACTAAGCAACGACGATACCGCATCACCTTCGCTGCCCATGACCGCGAAGGAAAGCCCTGGGTAGGGCTGTAGTCGTTGGTGCAATAGAGCGATGACACCACAGCCCAACACGTCGGGAATCAACAACCGGAAGTGGCGCCGTGCGGTACGCGGATCAAACGAGCCGATCGATGGCAACCGCGCCAACGCAGCAAGGGCCATATCGAGCGGTGCGATGAGTGATTGACCGACCGGAGTGAGCACCATACCTCGCCCGGTGCGAAGCAACAGCGGATCGCCGAAAGCCATGCGTAGCTGCGCCAGGCCACGACTGACCGTTGGTTGCGTCGTCCCCAATTCGGTGGCTGCACGCGAAACATGTTTCTCGGCGAGCAACGCCTGCAGGGTAAGTAACAAGTTTAGGTCGAGGCCGTTCAAAAGGCTGTGCGCACTATCCGCCATATGAATATCACTATACCTCGCAGTCATTGCTGACATAGCCTGTTCGACGCAGAGTGTGGCGGTCAACCAACCGTCAGGAGTCTTCGCATGCATCTCGCGTCTTCTACCTTTGTTTGCTGCCTGCTGGCTGCCGCTTGCAGCGGCCACCGGTCAGCCCCGCCCAACAGCACCACCACAACCGCAGCCAACCAGAAAGCCAACACCATGACCAACCGTGACAAAGTCGTAGCTCTTCTAGAATCGCTCGAAACCGGCGCAGGCGAACCAGTTGCCTTCATCAATCCCAACAAATACATCCAACACAATCTCGGCGCCGCGGATGGCCTAGCCGGCTTCGGCGCATTGCTGGCGCAAAAACCGCCACAGGGTTTTAGGGCCAAGGTCGTACGTGCGTTCGAAGATGGTGACTTCGTTTTTGCTCACACCGAATATGACTTTTTCGGGCCGAAGATCGGCTTCGACATCTTTCGTTTTGAAAACGGCCTCATTGTGGAACACTGGGACAACTTGCAAACTACGGTCGCCAGAACGCCGAGTGGACACACCATGATCGACGGGCCAGTGGCCGCAAGCGATCTCGATAAAACCGGCAGCAATAAGGAATTGGTCCGCACGTTTGTCAACGACGTGCTGGTTGGCGAAGCCTACGGTCGCATCGGTGAATTCATCTCGGCTACGGAGTACACGCAGCACAATCCATTGGTGCCCGACGGATTGCAAGGCTTGACCAAGACCCTCGGCGACCTCGCAGCCCAAGGCGTCTTCATGAAGTACACCAAGCTGCACCAGCTGCTTGGCTCGGGCAACTTTGTGCTGGCAGTCAGCGAAGGCAACTTTGGCGGCAAAGCGACCAGCTACTACGATCTGTTCCGCGTTGCAGGCGGCAAGCTCGTTGAGCACTGGGATGTGATCGAAGAAATCCCAGCCAAAGCCGACTGGAAGAATCAGAACGGCAAGTTCTAGCGATTAGCTAGCACGCAGCGCCGGCGCGCTAGTGCGTGCGCTTGGCTAAGTTGTCGACAACTTGCTTGAGCGCAACCGGCACATCTTTGCTGTGATGGTTGTCGAAGCCGTAATAAACTTTCGGTCCGCGCGGCGCGTCTTTGATCGTCAAGCGATAACCAAACGGCCCGTTGTCGAAATGCTCTAATTTGATTTTCGATTTGGCGGTTTTGCCGTCGGCCAAAAAGCGAAATTCAAGGTTCGTCTCGTTGAGCCGATAACGAAACATGTCCCAGGTGCCGCGGTACTGATTGCCTGTCACAAACGCGCCTTCGCCTTTTTGAAAGACATAGGCCGAGAAGTTATCAGTTGGCGATTCGGGTGCTTTGTCGAGCCACGGCGTCGACTCCAGTGCCGTTTGCACTTCGCCATCGGTAACTTCGACGGCGTTGTCGGTGTTACCGCCACGACATCCCGTTGCTGCACCAAACGCTGCCACTGCTGACACAAGTACCGCTGCCAAAACCGTCTTCTTCATAAGGCCTCCCGAGGTGCCTTAGTGTACGGCCAGCCCCGCGCCTACGCAACCGTGCACATCAAAGTGTAGCCGATGGCATTTTTGCGTTATCGTCGTCGCCATGCCCGCTCTCCGAATGTTTATCGATGCGTGGTGGCATGCGTTCGACATTGAAACTGCAATATACGAATTGCAACGCAGCTTTTCAGTGCTTGGGTTACCGCCAGCTGATTTTCCGGCCCTGCTTATTCGAGCCCGAACTGCCGAGTTCGAGGACGACGAAGAAGAAGTTGTGCGACGGCATCAAATCGGAATTCTCGCGTGCGCTGCTAACATGGTGTTCCTCCGCGAAGCCGCGCCACAACGCATCGTTGCGTTGGGTGAATCTGCAAGGTGGGAACTTGATGAACCGGCCTGGGTGATTGTTGACAACGAGGAAACTGGACTAGCTTTGCTTGCCCAGCATGGCCCTGCACCTCAGCTTGAAGCGGCCTATGGCGCAGCTCGCTCGCCCAATGCGGTCGGCGTTACAAGCGAAGCCTGAAACGCAAAACGGCGCCGAGCTTACACTCGACGCCGCTAGGATACGAAAGCAGTTCAACTATGCGCGAGCGCGAGCTGATTTGCCGGCTGGCTTCTTGTTCGAAGCTGCTGCAACAACTGCCTTGATCGGCGCTTTGCCATTCTTAGCTGCTTTGCCGTTGCTGCCGTTGCTCGACGAAACCGCGACCGACTTGCCCATGCCTGCGGCATCTTTGAGCTTGGCGATGTGCGGGGTTTTTTCCCAGGTGAACTCTGGCAATTCGCGACCAAAGTGACCGTACGCTGCCGTCTTGGCAAAGATTGGGCGGCGCAAGTCGAGTTCGCGAATCAGCATGCCTGGACGTGCATCGAACGTCGCCAATACGGCGCGGGTCAAATGCTCGTCGGAAACCACGCCAGTACCGAAGGTATCAACCATCATCGACACTGGTTCGGCAACACCGATGGCGTATGCGAACTGCACTTCAGCGCGGGTGGCCAAGCCAGCCGCAACAATGTGCTTAGCGATGTAGCGTGCATAGTACGCAGCCGAGCGATCGACCTTGCTTGGGTCTTTACCCGAGAAAGCGCCGCCGCCGTGACGAGCATAACCACCGTAGGTGTCGACGATGATTTTGCGGCCCGTGAGGCCAGTGTCGCCTTGTGGGCCACCGATCACGAAGCGACCGGTTGGGTTGATGTGGAACTTGGTGTTCTTGGTGATGAACTTCGCTGGCACGATTGGCTTGATGACCAATTCGCGGATGGCTTCTTCGAGGTGCTTTTGCTTGACGTCTTCGTCATGCTGGGTCGACACCACGATGGCTTCGACGCCAACTGGGGTGTGACCGTCGTAGCGCACCGAAACTTGGGTTTTGCCGTCAGGGCGCAACCAGTTGATGCCCTTATGCTTCGACTTGCGCACGTCAGTGAGCCGTTGCGCCAGTTGGTGCGCGAGCTGGATAGGCAGCGGCATCAATTCGGCGGTTTCGGTGCAAGCGTAACCAAACATCAAGCCTTGGTCGCCAGCGCCTTGTTTCGCAGGGTCGCCGCGATCAACGCCTTGCGCGATGTCTGGCGATTGTTGTTCAACAGCAACGAGCACGCCGCAGGTGGTTGCATCAAAGCCCATAGCCGAGCTGGTGAAACCAATTTCACGCACAGCTTCGCGCGCGATCTTTTGGTAATCCACCGTTGCTTTGGTGGTGATTTCACCGGCGACCATCACAAAACCGGTCTTCGCGAAGGTTTCGCAAGCGACGCGGCTGTTTGGGTCTTGTGCCAAACACGCATCGAGCACGCTGTCAGAAACAGCGTCGCACAACTTGTCTGGGTGTCCTTCGGTGACTGATTCGGAGGAGAATAGATAGTTTGCCATGAGGCCGCGGACTATCTGTTTTAACGGACCCGCTGTCAACGGCAGATTGTGTTGCGCTACAACACAAAAGTGCCTCGATTTGCCACCCGGCAGACCGGGCTCCAGCGCGTTGCGCTACACCACTCCGTGAACCCGCATTTGTATCAACAATTGCTGCATCTTGGCGGCGGCATTTTCCAGTTCGGGTACATCGAACCAAATCCCATGATCTAAGCAAACGTCGACGGATTGGCGGAAGAACTCGTGCTGCTGCATGGCGAAACCGCAGTTTGGACACAACCGCGGTAGCAGCGTTGGTGTCGTTTCCAAGCGCGGAAACGAAGTTGGCACGTTGGCGACTTCGAGCATTTCTACTAGCTCACGCAAGCGATCGAAACCGATAAAGATTCCGCGGCACGATGTGCACTGCAGCCAAACGCTGGTAACGGTGAGCGGCGCTCCGCAAGCGGAACATTTGCGTGGGCTGCCAGCGGCGACCAGCGGCGTCGTAGCGGCTTGGCGAAACCGTTGCAACACGGGTTCTGGATCGGCCGAGTTGTGAGCTGCGGGCTCAGCTATGGATCGAACCGGCGAAGGATCGGAACGCGACTCGACGGTAACCGGCTCACGCGCCATGGCTGCAGCAATCACCAGTAATTGCCGCATGCGTTCCATCGCGCCGGTGAGTTCGTCAACATCAAACCACGCGCCGTGGTCTTTGCATACGTCGACGATTTGGTGAAAGAAGTACGAGCGCTGCATCGGTCGATTGCATTTGGCGCATGCCAACGAGCCAGGCATGGGGATCGGATTTTGCAACGCAAACGCTTGGATGTCGCCGGGCCGATCGTGCGATTGCATCAATTCTTCAAGCTGCGAAAAGCCAACAAAGGTGCCGTTGCAGACAGCGCACGCTGACATTTGCCACTGTGCAAC
This sequence comes from Deltaproteobacteria bacterium, assembly GCA_029565465.1. Taxonomy (GTDB): domain Bacteria; phylum Myxococcota_A; class Polyangia; order Haliangiales; family Haliangiaceae; genus JABFXX01. The sequence goes on along the minus strand of JAKQOD010000608.1, from coordinate 16,533 downwards.
GCGCAGTAATTGCCGAGTTTGCCCGCAACGCGGACACGGCATCGCGCTTTGCTCGTCGGCTTGCAAAACATAGAGGTCTCGATAGGCCACGGCGAACGGTAACACGGCCACTACGCAGCTGCCGTTGGCGTATGACACGGGCAGTTTGTGACGTCGTGGGCGCGCTCAACCGCCAAGTTGGGGTAGCATAGAACCAATGCGACGTTTCCTGCCGAGAGTTAGCCGTGGCCTGTGCGCTGCACTGACGGTGGCAGGCTTGGCAGTTGCCACGGCATCTTGCGGCGGTGCGCCACCGATTCCGAAACGCGGCGTGGTTGAAACCGACTTGGGCGGCTGGAAGTTTCGGCGTTTTCAACCGGTGCTCGACGTGGAAGTTTGGGTGCCGGACAATCCAGCCGAAGCGTTTACGGCTAGCTATGTCCGCGACGAAGCAGAAAAACGCGGCTCGATTCGCGACAATGATTTAGCCAACGCATTTGTCACCCGTTATGCGCAGCCCGACGGTGTGTTGCGCGAAACCGTGAAGTTTGCGCGCCGGTTGGCCAAAGAAAGCGGCTACCAAGTCGAAGAGCAAACCATCGAAGGCGTGCGGGTGTTTCGCATCACCGGCAATGGTGAAACCTGGGCGCTGTGGGCCGCGAAAAAGTATGTTGTGAAAGTTGGCGGTCGCGGTCGTGACAGCATCCCCGGCGATTTGGTCGAAGCCTACGGCGACCGTTACAACTCGAAGCTAGCTGGCGGCATGCTCGAAGGGCCGTTGCCGCCGGGACCTGAACCCAAGAAACAAGACGGCAGCGGCGCTGAGCCGTACGACGAAAACAATCCTAAACCGGATTGGGAAACCTACGATCCGAAGAAGGCAGCACCGGCGATCAACGGGCCCGCGCGAGCAACGCGCGGCGAGGGTGAATCCAGTGGCTCTGCCACTGGAGAGGGAACGGGAAAGTTCCCTGGTAATGCCGGTCCGAAGACTGAAACGGCACCAAGTGAATTGCCACTGCCCGACGGTGATTCGAACGCGCCGGTGAAGCCAAGCAAGCCGGTTAAAAAGCCAAAGTGACAGTTCGAATGGCGCTACCGATGCCAACCTAACGCGACCTGCGCACCTACGCTCCATCGCATGGTGCCGTCGGTGCGAGCAGCAAGTTTAGCATCGTCGCGGTCAGTGTGTTCAGCCCAAGCTTGCGCTTGCAACGACAGGTCATGGCCAAGCGGCAGTTGCGCCGATAGGTTGCCGCGGCCGAACCAAAATTGCGTGCCCAAAGGTGCAATCGCTGCGGTCGCCATCGCGTCATCCGCAAGCAAGATGCGTTTGGCGCGGCCAACTTGGCCGTCGAGCTGCAGGTTAACGCTACCAATACTGCGCACAGCGGCGACTGTTGCAAGATAGCCGGCGTCGACGGCTAAGCCTTGTGGGCTCACGCGTGACCAACGGCCAGCAGCGATTGTGATGCCATCAACTGGTAACAGCGAATTGCGGTGGCCACCGACGGCAAAACTGTACTCACCGCCGAATCTCGCAACATGGGCAACGGGACCTTTGGCAGTTTCCGTCGACGTGAGCTGATATTCGCCTAAGGGCCGGCGGGTGCTTACGCCGCCGTATGCGCTAAGCCGATGCGCACCAATGCGCGCTGTCGCGTGCGCAAAGTCGATATCAAGTTGCGTCGCTTTAATGCCGATCTCCGTCGACGCCGTACGCATTTGCGTTGCGCCATATTCTTGATCAGTCAACTTCATCACACTGACGTCGACGTGCTTGGTGAACACGCGCAACAGCGCAATGTGCGCGCTCATCTCAAAACCTTGTTTATCCCAACCGCTCGACGACGATTTTAACCAACTGCCGAAGCCCAACGTGATGTGCCCAGCATCGAGGGCAAAGTCATTGCTACCAAGCCCCCAAATTGGAGGGATGATCACATCATGATGTACATGCAACATGCCGCGGCCACTGCGCCAAAAGCCATCGCCGAGTTGTGTCGTCGGTTGCCATTGCAGCGAATGCACCAAGCCGGCGCCGTTGTATTGCAGCCTTAGCGACTCGCTAAACGTGCTAGCGATCGCACGATCTACCCCGCCGTTGTTGGTGGTCACGCCGGTTGCTTCGACTTGCACCTGTGCGGTGTTTACCTCATGTGGATCAACGCTGGTGAATACCCACATGCGCACGCCTGATGGCGGCTGCGGCCCAGCGGCCGCCAACGCGCTGCAACTTGCGGCGTCGTTGCAGATGGTGTTGACGTCAAAGCTCAAACCGCGCTGCATCAGCGGTGCAGCCGGCCGTACAACCGCTGCGTCGGCGGCCACCGACACGAAGCCACTAGTCTTGCCAGTCTGGATGATGGCGGCGTTGGCATCGTCAGTGGCGCCTGTGGAGACCGTTGCGTTCGCGTGAAGCGCAGCGGCGGCGCCAAGCCAAATGTGTAGCAACATCGTAGGCATCTGCAGCTGCTTTGCAACATAAGTGCCGCTTCGCAGCCGAACTGCGGTGCTTGTGCGAATTCGCTGCGTTGTCGACGCTAACGGGCAAGTTCAGTGACGTGCGACGCACCCGGTGGCAGGCCCGCTAGCACGGCCATCGGCGTCAGATCCTGGTGAAGTTTCAACGATCATAGTTCGATATCTGCCCGGCCTCCGGCATCTGCGTGGCGTGGCACACATCTTGGATTTACGCAGCGTACGCGTTCAGAATGCACGCTTCAGAGACGGCGACTTTGGCAACGGATGCCACTAATCGTTGCGCGGGGCTCGCGCGTATCGATGTCAGCAGGCATAACTAGGCCATGGCTCTATCGCGCGTAATGTTGGGCTCCAAGCGAGCCGCACAGCTGCTCAATCGTACTACGTCATTTGCTGCAGGTGTCGACGATAAAGTCGCAGCCATGATCCATGAGATCCGCACGCGCGGTGATGCAGCATTGATCGAATTCACCGAGCAGTTCGATAAACGCAGCCCAGTATCAGGCAGCTATGAAATCGATCGCGCGCGTTGGGATGCTGCGGCTGCCACCGTCGCTGCGCCGGTGCGGGCTGCCCTGCAACGTGCCGCCGCACGCATAACAACGTTTCATCAGAAGCAACTCGAAGCCGACATCGTGCAAGAAGCCGACGGGATTCGGCTCGAACTGCGCTCGACACCATTGGCCCGCGTTGGCATCTATGTGCCGGGCGGCACCGCACGTTATCCGTCGAGCGTACTGATGACCGCCGTGCCGGCGCGGGTCGCTGGCGTCGACGAAATCATCATGGTAACGCCAGGTGCGTCGGCCGAAACGCTGTGTGCAGCGCAAATCGCAGGCGTACATCGTGTGTTCGAAATCGGCGGGGCCCAAGCCGTTGCAGCACTAGCGTATGGCACGGCAACCGTGCCGCGCGTCGACAAAATCGTCGGGCCCGGCAACCAGTGGGTCGCTTCGGCGAAGCGCCAAGTGTATGGCGAAGTCGACATCGATTCGATCGCCGGGCCATCGGAAGTGTTGATCATCGCCGACGACAGCGCACCCGCGGCGTGGATCGCGGCGGACCTGCTGGCGCAAGCTGAACACGATACCGAAGCTCGCGCGATTCTGGTTACGACCTCAAGCGCACTTGCCGACGACGTCGACCGGGCTTTGGTAGCGCAGCTCGCGACGTTGCCACGCCGCGCAATTGCGGAAGCAGCGATCCGCGATTACGGCGCTGCGGTCATCGTCGAAACCATCGACGAAGCTGTGGCGTTTGCCAATCGTTACGCACCAGAGCACCTTGAATTGCAAGTGCGCGAGTCACGCGCGGTCGCAGCGCGCATTCGCACCGCCGGCGCAATCTTCGTCGGCAAATGGGCGTCAGAAGCAGCCGGCGACTACATTGCTGGTGCGAACCATGTGCTGCCGACCGGCGGTGCTGCGCGTTACGCTTCACCACTCGGCGTGTACGATTTCCGCAAGCGCACCTCGCTGGTTGAATACACCCAAGCCGCGGCGTTTGCCGATGCCGAAGACATCGCTGCACTCGCTGCAGTCGAAGGCCTCAACGCCCACGGCCGCTCAGCGCAGATTCGGAGCGAACTGTGAGTGACGACCTCGGTGCATTGCTGCAACGTGTGCCCATCGCGCTGCGTGGTGCGGCTGCGTATCACGTGCCCAAGCCAGCGCAGATCGTCGCTAAGCTCGATGCCAACGAGTTTCCGTATCCGTTACCAGCCTCGTTGCGCGCAGCACTTGCCGACGTGGTCAAAGACATTGCACTAGAACGCTACCCCGACCCAAACTGCACGGCGTTGCGAGCCCAGCTTGCCAGCGATTGCAACGTTGCACCGAATCAAATCATTTTCGGCAACGGCTCCGACGAGCTGATCTCGATTATCGTCAATGCGTTGGCAGCGCCGCGCGACACCACTCGCAACGCTGCGATCTGCTACCCAACGCCAACGTTCGTGTTCTATCGCATGGCGGCACTCGCGCGCGGCATCGATACCGTCGAAGTGCCGCTCGACGGCAACTTTGAAATCGATGAAGCCGCGATGGTTGCAGCGATCACGAGCCAAAGCCCTGCTGTGGTGTTTTTGGCAATGCCCAACAATCCAACTGGCACGCTGTGGCGGCAAACATTTGCGTTGGAGCTCGCTGCTGCGTTTCCATCGACGCTGATCGTCGCTGACGAAGCATACGGCGCATACAGCGGTCCGTCGCTGTTGCCAGCGTTAGCATCGCATCCAAATTTATTGATCATGCGCACGCTGTCCAAAGTTGGGATGGCCGGCCTGCGGCTCGGGTACGCCATCGCTGCGCCCGCCGTGGCTGCATTGCTCGAAAAAGTCCGGCCGCCGTACAATATCAGCGCACTCGATCAAGCAGCGGCGTTGTTCGGCTTGCAGCACATTGCGCCATGGCAACAAGCGATGATCGACGAGGTTTGTGCGCAACGTACCCACCTTGCAACTGCCCTCGCTGCGCTGCCGGGCGTTACCGTGTTTGCAAGTGCTGCGAATCTATTGCTGATTCGAGTCGCCGCACCAAGCAGCGCCGCCGCCATCTGGCGCGCGTTGTGCGATCGCGGCATCGTCGTGCGGAATTTCGACACCCCAGGCGCCACTGCGTTGGCCGGTTGTTTGCGCATTACGATTGGCACGCCCGACGAGAATCGGCTGCTGCTCAACGCGTTGACGGAGCTGCTAGCATAATGCTGTTGCGGGGGGTTCGGCGCATGCAGTGCAGCCTGCGATGGCTGTTGCTTGTGCTTGCGGCCCTAGGCAGCGCATGCAACGGCCCCACCGCCACCGTCGATAGCGCCGCCGTGCAACGCATCACGCAACACCTGCAAGCCTTGGTCGTGCTTGGCCCACGGGTGGGAGAAACATCCGCTGCGCAACAAGCCACAACGTACATCACCCAACAATTGCAAGCACTCCAACTCGTGCCAACCCTGGTGCCGATCGGCAGCGTCGAGCTAGCAGCGATCGAAGTCATGGGTACGCGCTATCGCGCCGCGCAGCAAATCACCGGCACGGATAGCAGTGTAGTGGTTCGGTTTGGACCTGCGGCTTCGGCCGCAACGCCAGCGCTGTTGTTCATGGCGCACTACGATTCGGTGCCGGGCAGCCCCGGTGCAGCCGACAATGCCGCTGCCGTTGGCGTTTTGCTTGAACTCGCAGCACATCTGCAAACCGCGCCACCAGCGTTTCCGATCATCATTGCCTTCACAGCACGCGAAGAAGACGGCCTGCTTGGGGCCGAAGCGTTGCTCAAAGCCTTGGGCACGGACATTGGTTTTGCCATCGCGCTCGATCTGATTGGCACCGACGGCACGCTCACACTTACCGGCGCCAGCACGTACATTCGCCAAAGCGAATTGCGTTACCTCGCTAGCATGGCTGCAACGGCCAACGTCACCCTCGACGCACCGGTGCCACATCGCATCGTTAGCCGCTGGTGGCCACAAGCCGAGCGCAGCGATCACGGCCCATTCACCCGTCATGGCATCCGCGCCGTGCAGCTCTATCACCGCGGCCACGATGGCGATCTGGTCGACCTTGCCTATCATTCACGGTTCGATGTGGCGTCGCGCATTTCGCCAACACGCCTCGGCGAAATCTCGGCGTTGCTTCACACGTTTGTCACTGCGCCACCGCCAGGGGTTGGCCCGCGCGCCAACGATGCCAGCGACGACGATGCCGGCTGGTGGATGCCTGCCTTGATGGGTCGTTGGATTGCGCCGCGTCGCCTGCTGCTAGCCGCGGCATGGACGCTCGTCGTCACCGCGCTGTTGTTGTTGTTTGCCAACCGGCGGGTCAAAGTTGAGCCGCCACCGACGATGTTTGGGCTGGCCATCGGCGTCATTACCGGGCTCGCAGCTATCGCGTTGGCGTATCTGGTTGAACGGTTTGCCACCTACGCGGGCGCGTGGACCCTGACGCCGCGTTTTCACATCGCTGCGACGCTGTTGATCATCGTCGGCACCACGGTTGCGCTCACCCGTGCCATTGGCCGACGTTGGCGTTGGAACGGTGAGCGCCGATTCTTGTACGCAGCGGTTGGCATCCAACTCACGCTGACCGTTATTGCGTTGTTGCTCGACGCAGCCGAGTTGGCGCCGCTGTGGGTTGGTTCAGCTTTGCTGTTAAGTACTGCACCGCGTTTTGGCCGCTTCGGCTGGCTACCGGTGACCGCCGCTGCGTATCCGTTGTGGTTCACGCTTGATGCTGCACGTTTGCGCGAAATGGTTTTCCACCAATTCATGCCCGCTGGCACGCCGCTGGCGCTGTGGGTGGGCTTTCACGTTGCACCGTTTTTGCTGGGCGCGGCATTTTTGGTACGCGCGCATCGGAACCAACAACCAACCACGAGTCCATTAGCCGCCTTTGCGGTACCAGTGGTGGCGATCTGCGCCGTTGTCGCCGGTATTGCCGGCTGGGTGCTCAAGCAACCTACATGTAGCGCTGCCGATTTCTCGGTGCGCAACATTGCGTGCGAAATGACTGAGGAAAAACCCCCACCCTAAAGGGCGCAGAGTCCCAATTGCGTAGCTGCTCCGGCGCAAGTAGCATTATAAATCATGAGGCTACTTTTCATCGCGGTTGTTAGCTTGGGTGTTACCGCCTGCGATGTTGGCACCTATCTAACGCCGGACGGCAGCACCGTTGCCACCGTCGACGGCGCGAACAATCAATTGGCATGTGAGCCGCCATCAAGCAACAAGCCAGATGGCCATCATCGCGAAGGCGAAGGCTGCATGAATGCTGGCGGATGTCACGGTACCAATCCCGGCGGCCCGCCCTTCAAGATTGCTGGCACGCTCTACACCACCCAAGCCGGCACGACAGCAGCGCCGGGCGCAACCATTATTGTTGGCACCCAGAAGATCATCGTCGGCGACGGTGGCAACTTCTACAGTTCCGACGCAGTTACGTTTCCTATCAAAACCAGCGCAACGTTGTGCCCTGACAACAAACCGATGATTGGGCCGCTTAATTCGGCTGCCGACGGCAATTGTAACGCCTGCCACAACGGCACCGTAACCGCGAAGCTGTTCCTCAAATGATCAACATGACGCGCCATACTCGTTGCCTTGGGGTTGTCTTCGTAGGCCTGTTGATGACCAGTGCATGCAAAATCGGCAGCGATGGCGCAGCTCCGACACAACCTGATGCGCGCCCCGATGCAGCGCCTTTGTGCGAACCCGCCATTGCCACGGTTGGCGATGGCCATCACTTTCCTGGTGAAAACTGTTTGGCCTGCCATGACGCTGAGCTAAGCGACGGCGCACCGGAATTCACCGTCGGTGGCACGCTTTACAATGGCCCAAGCGGCAACAAACCGGTAGCCAACGCAGCGATCATTATTGTCGATGCAGACAATCGGCGCTTCGTGTTGCCAAGCCAACTCAATGGTAACTTTTTCAGTGCGGCCAAGATGGCGTTGCCGTTAAAAGTATCCGCAAGCCAATGTCCGCAGACGCGGCCGATGAACGCACCTTCCGTTGGCAACTGCAACGCTAGCGGGTGTCACGCCAAAGCGGATCCGGCGGGTCGGGTGTATCTGCAGTTTCCGTAAGCCGCAGCGCGCCTACTTTTTCTTTTTCGAGACCGTGATCATGCGCGCATAAGCCTCAGCGGCGGCGCGGCAAACCTCATGCACTTCACTCCGCTCCGCTTCGGTCAACGCGACATGGCGATGGCCGTACATCAAATTGACTTGGCGTTTGCCAATTGCGATCACGCCAACCGTGGCGGTGGTTGCTTCGGCACAGCCCATCACGCGGTACAAATAGGAGTGCAGCGTCGATGGCGCAACCGGGCCTGAAAACACACCGTCGTCGTCGGCAACGGCAAGCTGAAAGATCGATGGCGCATCGAGCGGAATCAACAAATGCTCGATGGCATCCGAACCCGGCACCGCACCTGCGGCTTTCCAACCGAAGCCAAAGTTGTCGCGTACAGTGAAGAGCACCGACGCTTCGAACATCCGGCTTGCAAAGCGCAACAAGATGCCAGCGATCTGATTGCGATCATCGGCGTTGGCAAGTGCCGCAATTGCGTGATTGGTATCGAGTGGCTGTACCGGTGGAGGTAACGATGCCGCACGCATGCGGGGCTGCACGTCGGAGGTTACCGGGCGAGCATCGGCGGCGGGCTGCGCAATCGCTGCCGTCGCTGCATCGGCGTCGAGGGTATCGAGCAAATCTTCCGCATCAAGCTCCAACGCTTGGGAATCGTCAAACGATGCTGCGCGTGGCACGCCGTCGTTGTCGCGCGAATGGCGCAAGCGCGGGCGCGGACCTGGCGCAATGGTTGGCTTGGTTGTCACGGGCGGCAAGCCAGGAAGCGGCGCTGCCGGCAAGCCGGCCGGCGTGTGCTCGTCGGCACGCGGCGTATCGCCGAACTTGTTGAAGCGCGGCGGCCGAGCGGCGCCGTAGTAGCGCTCAACGTAATAATAGATGCGGGCTTCCGGCGCGACGCGCGGCAACACGCGGTAGCCGATCAACTGCGCAATGGCATCAAGGTTGGCAAAATCGTGCGGGTCCGCAACGGCTGCGATCAACTGGCGATCTTGCACCACCAGTGGCACGCAGCGCAACGCGTACGCCTGCGCTGGTTGGAGCAGCCGCACTGCTGCAAGTTTGGCTCGGTCAAGCGCTGCGCCAGTGGCGATTGAAATACCTAATTCCAAGCCTAAATAGACAGTTAGCGTTTCAAAATCAATCACGCCTTGCTCGACCAATACGGTCCCAATCCGCCCACCATCACGTTGTTGAGCAGCGAGCGCTTGTTGCAACTGGGCCTCGGATAACCGGCCGTCGCGAATCAGCATTTCTCCGATTTTCATGGCGAACCTAAGCTAGGCAGTGTCAGCACGGGAAAATCGTATCACGGGCTGCCTGGCCAAGCGATTTTACGACCATCGTGGTATGCCAAGGGCGTGTCTGTCCGAACGATTTCGGCGTTGCTTGGCCTGTCGGCGCTGGCCGGTTGTGGCCAAAAAGCGGCTGATTCGCCGCCGCCGGGGCCGGCCCAAGGCTCAAACCGCGCGGCCATGGTTCCAACCAACCGCCCAGCGCCAAGCCCGCCGCTGTTTCCGCCCACCACCAAATCATTGCGGTTGAGCAAGACTGTTTCGGTGCGGCTTGAGCCTACCGACGACGCCAAGCGGATTGGCACGGTTGCTATCGACACCCGCGTGGCCTGGACTGACACGCGCGCCGGCACTGGTTGCTCAAAACCCTGGGTGAAAATCGAGCCGATGGGCTGGGTTTGTGCCGAGTTTCTGCGGCCAGAGACCAAGCCGCCGCACGGCCAAGAAGTGCCGTATCTTGATCGCGACGAAGTAGTGCCGGGCGTTTACGGCAAAGTCGTCGCGGCCGGCGCCATGATGTACGAGTACGACGACCCGACCAAGCCGAAGCCCAAAAGCAAAAAAGACAAAAAGGCGAAGGACAAAAAAGCCAAAGACGCCAAAGCCAAGGATGTCCCTGTGATGGCGCCAAGCGAGGTCGATGCGGCTGAACAAGACGACCCAACCAAGCCGCACATGGTGCCGCTCAAGCCGGTGGTGGGTTCGATGAACGTGCGCAAATACGGTGAGATTACCGTCGCTGGTAAGCAATACTGGAAGATCAGCGACAAGAACAACGAGTACGTGTTGCGGTCATCGATCTCGCAACATTCGCCAAGCAATTTCATTGGCTCACGGTTCGGCGATGACTTGGGCACCAATGCGCCGCTCGGGTTTGTGTGGCCACGCAGCGGTGGTTTGTATGTGTGGGCTCGTCGCAAAGCGGTGGGCGGCGGGGTGACGCGGCAACTGATGAAGAAGACGGCCGTAGGCATTTTTGAAACCGTGAACGATGCAGCGGGCAAGCCGACCGCGTATCGCATTGGCGACGAGGAATGGGTCGATGCCAGCGCACTACGCGTGTTTGCACCAGCAGCGCTGCCGCGTGGCCTGACGCCGAATGAGCGTTGGATCGACGTCGATTTGGACACCCAAATCTTGGTTGCGTTTGAAGGCAGCCAAGCGGTGTATGCAACGCTGGTGTCCACCGGCGGCCGCGAAACACCGACGGAAACCGGCGTGTATCGCATGTGGAAAAAGGTGTCCGAGACCGACATGAACGGTCTCAACGGCGAAGATCCGTACTCCGTGGCCACCGTGCCGTGGACGCAGTTTTTCAGCCCTGAAACCGGCTTGGCCATTCACACGGCGTATTGGCACAACGACTTTGGCATCGTGCGCAGTCACGGTTGCGTCAACGTTGCACCGCAGGATGCGCGTTGGCTGTACTTTTGGAGCGACCCACAAACGCCGCCGGGCTGGTCCATGTCTGCTGGCGTCGTTGAGCAACCCGGTTCCATCGTCCGCGTTCGCTCCGCCAAGGACCCCAACCCACCCGAGCGGGGCTATGCTAAAAAAGTCCTCGAAACCCGCCAAGCCGCTCGCTGATTTTCATAACATATTGTTATCAATTATGTTTTTTGAACGGGTGGCTGGCACCCGTCTCACCAGGCACCCGGCTATTTTGAACCGGACACCCAACACGCTGTAAGATGCTGCATGGGTAGAGCCTCGTGGTGGTTGCAGATCATTTCAGTAGCAATGGCGCTAAGCAGCTGCGCGCGCGGCACGCCTGCGCACACGGCGACCGAGCCGCAGCTGGCCGAACCGGCCGATCTTGGCGAAGGCGATCCGTTGTTCGCCATGTGCGTCATGCTGATATCACCGCATGGGCATGCCGGCGCCGAGCAGAGTTTTGCCGCCGCCACCGCAATGGAAGCGGATCCACTGCAAGCCGCTCAGCACTACTTCGCTGGCGCTGGCACTATCGCGCAAAGCCCTCACGCCCACGATCCAACGCTGATTTACAATCGACGCGTCGCTTACGCGAACGGCATCAATCTGCTGCTTGGCAAGCACGACCTCGGTGCAGCTCGCACCGCCCTTGAACACGCTGCATCGATCGACTCCGATCTGGCCGACGAGCTACGTGGTGCCGCCGCCGCCCTGCCCAACCCGATGCACTGCACGCCACCATCGGCTGAAGCCAACTAACCGCCGCTGAGCACGCGCTGGGCACATGCTTCAAGTGGACCACGCGCTGCGGCGGCGGCCCCAACAGCGTCGGCTGCTTCGACAAATGTTTTGCCTTGCTGCATGAGGCCAACCACGGCAGCAAGTTGCATGGCGCGATTCGGATTGAGAATGCCGCCGGTTGACGTCAAGTCGCGCCAAACATCCGACGCGTCGACGGTGAGGCGCAACACCTGCCGAACTTGGGCAGCACTCAACGTTGGCGCAATTGCCAAACACTTGGCAGCCGTGTTGGTTGCCAACGGGGTCGCTTCCGACGTCGCTTCGCCGGAATTGTAGCCGTCGCCCGATGTGCTGGTCATCGTCGTCGCATCCGCAGCAAGGTCAACGTGGGTCTTGCTCCAGTTGCTGCCAAATTCGTCGTTGTGGTAGCGCGTGCCGATCTTGTTGGTGGCGCCAACTTCTAACAAGTTCGGCGCCGGCGCTCGCTGTGCCAATTCTGCCGGTGGCAGCTTCGCTAAATCGGAATCTTTGTTGCCCGCGGCCTGCACGAACAACACGTTAGGATAACGCGCCACCGCGGCCCGGAACGCCGCAACTTCGTCCGCTTCGTCGAGGTGAAAACTGCAGTTGATTACCCGCGCGCCGCGCGCCACCGCGTAGTCGATGCCTTGTGCCACTTGCGCTGGCGAAAAGCCAACGCACACCGCTTCGATGCGATCAGTATTCTTGGTTGCAATCCCCAGCACTGCATTGCCATGGCCGGTCATGTCAAAACCGTAGCCGCTGCCTAGATCAAGGCTCGCCGACTTCGACATGAAGTGATAACCGACACGATCATCCACCAACCCATTGCCATCGTCGTCGACGTTGTTGCCTTCAATTTCGTTGGTATTCACCGCTGCAGCACTTTGCAGCGCGGTATGCGAAAGATCAAAACCACCGTCGAAAACGGCGATCCGAGCTTTGTCCTTGGCCTCGTTGCGACCGGTAGCCTGCAGCATGCGTTCGAACTGAGGATCTTTCGCGCGAATATGCTGCGTTTCGATCTGCTCCGCGGTCACTGAACCGCGGGTTGCATAGGGGTCGATGCCGTAGCCAAAGTTCCGCAAGGTCCGAGCAAATTGCTGCGCCGTCGCCGCATCCATGCTTACGCCGGTATCACAATAAAGTTCCAGCGCGAGTTTGGTTAGCTCGTTTGCGGTATGCGGCATCCGCCACATCGCAGGCAGCAAATCGGCGATGAAATCATCTGCCGACAACACACCCGCTTTACGCACAGCAACAACGCTGTTAGCAAAGTCGGCACGACTAGGCGCTGGCAGGAAGCGATTGCTACCGCGGACTTCTTTGATGTTGCCGGGATTGAGGCCGGAGTCCGGCATGCGATAACCGCATTTGCGCAAAAATCCAACCAACTCGGTGCGGCAGGTCACGAACGTTCGATTCGGATTGTCGAAATCCATGTTCGCCGTCGATAGCATCAATTCCGAAACCGCAGAAATGCGCCCGGTAAATTCGCTCAACATCGGCGCAATGACTTTCCAGTCATCGTCGTCAAACATCTTGTCGGCGCACAACTCATTCCACTTCGCGATTACTTCAGCTTCGGTTGGCCCGGTTGTAGTGCCCTCCGTGCCAGCGCGCGTACCTTCAGATTCGGCGCGCAGCATGCGTTGTACATAGGCGTTGCCGTGGGTTTGTTGTAGTTGCAACAGCACCTGATCGCGGTCCGCACCACGCTGGCCCGGCTTGCCACTGGGCAACACATTGGTTGGCGCGCGCAATGGCTCGTCCACGCCTTGCGCTGCCACAGGCCGCCCCACCGATTCCGTTTCAAACACCATGTACGTTCATCGTACGACAGCCGGTACCCTGATCAAGCTACATTTTCGGCCATGAATACACTTCATCGCGTGTAGGTAAAACGCGCATGCGCAACTGCGGTGCGGTTCATTGACTCGCGTCGCGCGCGCGTAAATGCTGAATCGTCGTCGATAACGACACACCGTTGGCTTCAACGTAGATGTCGTCGTCGTTGCGCGACACCGACCAGGTGTTGTTGCGATCAATCGTCGCGGCTAACTCATCAAGAAATGCTGGCTCCCAAAACAACACATCAATCTCAGCAGCGCGAAACACTTTTTGAGCATGCAGCTCGTCAACAAGCTCCTGCAGCCGATGCGACCCATACACGGCCACCCGTGCCGCTTGTTTGGTGGCTTTGTGCATGCGTTCTGGCGCAGGCAAGCCAACATCGATCCAGCCGGTGAGCTTGCCAGTGAGATCGCGCAGCGCGATCGCTGGGTTGTCACCGTCGGAAACGCCGGCGGAGAACTGCAAGCCGTCGTCGTGTTCCAACGCCCGCGCTAACATACGCAAGGTTAAGCTGCGGATCGTCTCCGACGGATGTTGGGCAATTCGCACATCAACGTCGGCATACACATTGCGCGTCACATCCGAGATGTTCAACGCAAATTTGCGAAGCAATTCAGCCATTACGATTTCACTACTGGCAGCTTCTTCGGTTCGGCTGCAAGCACCGCGGCTTCGGCAGCGTCGAGTTCGGCGATCAGCTCGGCACCGAAAATCGCTTCAAGGCTCGAACGTTGCACCCGATACAAGCTCGGTGCATCGGCGTCAAATGCGCACGAATAATCGATGTAGTCTTCGGCGATCACGATGCTGTCGTCGTCGTACGTCACAGGGAACAGCCGACAGATGTGCGGCTTGGTGCCGTGAAAGTCCCACTTGTTTTCGATCGACGCGCGGTGAATGGCGCAGCCGCGATTGTCATGCTGCAGAAACACACAGCCGTCTTTGAAGCGTGCGGTACGCACCGACTTGCCCGATGGAAAATCTGGCATGTCTTCTTGCTCAGTAGTGAACCATGGAGCTTCGGCGGCATCGGGCTTAAGGATCTTTTTAAGCTCATCGGCACGTGCCAAGATTCTTTCGCGTTCAAACAAATCAACGTCGGCGCCGTACTGGCAACACGCATCGAGGCGCAGGTTGTCTTTGCCGTCGAGCACTTCGCGGCAGCTGTGGGTCATGCAATCGGCCACGAGCTTTTTGGTGAACATCGCGGCTTCAACTTGGATGAAGCGTTTGTGCTTGAGCGGATAATACATCGGGCGCAGCCTACACCTCACGGTCGCCTTGTGTCGACCACGCCTCGCTGCGCATTTTACGCTTGTTCGAGCAGGTCTAGCAGCAGTTCGTCGAGCGCGAAGCGATCGGTGGCGCCAGCATTGATCGCAAGCAGGGTTGCCGACAGCGTAGTTTGATCGAGCACGCAGTCGGCAGCGAACGATTCCGGCGCGCGCCCAACGAAGTTGCGATAGCACGCACTGATCACCGGCAACGAACGCTCGTCGAGCAACCGAACCGGCACGCCGTGCGACCGGCACACCGTCGGACGTCCAGCGTAGATCATGCAACGCCCGTTGGCATCAAGCGCAACGCAACGGGCATCACTCGCAGCCGCGGCCTGCTGTCGCGTTTCGATATTCTGTTGCAAGGCGGCGCGCTCAGCGTCAGACATCGCTGCAACAACGTCGGCAACCGCTTCGGCTTCGGCCACAGTTGCGCTTAGCCCGTACTGACAACAGTCCGAGCAGCCCGACGCGCATTGCATATCTGCAGCCTCACGACTAGCGACGCGGTCAAAGAAGCCATCTACCTTTTCGGTTAGCTGGCGATAGTGGGTTGCGCGGATTGCTCGCGACGACATTGCGCGATTAGATGCCATTCTGTGATGGATCTCAACGAAGTCTTGATGTTTACCAAAGTCGTCGAGACCAAGAGCTTTACGGCTGCCGCCGATGCGCTTGGGGTGCCGAAGTCAACTGTCAGCCGTAAGCTGGCACAGCTCGAAGAACGGCTGGGCGTGCGCTTGGTGCAACGCACTACCCGCACACTTTCGCTGACCGACGTCGGCCAAGCGTATTACGAGCGGATTCGCAGTGTGATCTCGGATATCGCGGCTGCGGAAAAGGTGGTCAATGACATGCAGGCGACCCCGCGCGGCTTGTTGCGCGTCACCACGGCTGTCGATTTCGCTGAGCGCTGTCTGAGCGGCATCGTCGGTGATTTCGTCAAGCAGCACCCCGATATCAGCGTCGAGCTCAATGCCAGCGACACGTTGGTAGACCTGGTAGAAGATGGCTACGATGTCGCGATTCGTTTTGGCCCGCTGGCCGAAAGCTCGCTGACCGCCAAGCGACTGTGCAGCATTGAAATGTTTTTGTGTGCCGCGCCAAGCTACCTTGCCGAACACGGCACCCCTAGCAAAGTCGCCGACCTCGACGAGCACCGCCGCATTTTATTTGCGCCAGTTGCACGAGTGCAAAGCTGGATGCTGCATCATGGCAAAGAGACCTATGAGTTCGCTCGCCCGGCTCGCGTGATCAGCAACAGCTTCGCAACGATTCGAGCCGCGCTCATCGCCGGTGCTGGCATCGGCGTGTGCAGCGATTTCATGGTGGCCGAAGACCTCGCCGCTGGCAGGTTGGTTCGCGTGCTGCCTAAGTGGGCGTCAGCCTCGGGCGATGTGTTCGCGGTATATCCATCAAGGCGCAACATCGCGCCCAAACTGAGCTCATTTTTAACCCACGTCAGCGCAGCACTTTCGCCTGCGCCGTGGAAACGCGCCATCAGCGGGCGTTAAACCAACTTTGCGAGGCTGATATGGAACACTGGTTAGAACGGTTGCACGCACTACTGTCCGACAAGCTTGCATCGTTGGCGTTAAACATTCTGCTTGCGATTGTCGTCTTTGTGATCGGGCGTTGGGTCGCGCGCGCGTTGGTGCGCGGTGCCAACCGCCTGTTGGAACAACGCGACATCGACGTCTCTTTGCGCAAATTTCTCGTCGATGTTGCATATGTTGTGTTGCTGGTGGCGGTTGCCACCGCTGCGCTCAGCACCGCTGGCGTGCAAACCACCGCGGTAGTTGCCGTGCTGGGAGCGTCCAGCCTTGCCATCGGCTTAGCCCTGCAAGGCTCACTATCGAACTTTGCAGCGGGCG
>JAKQOD010000992.1 GCA_029565465.1 Deltaproteobacteria bacterium | reverse complement strand
TCACAGACACGATCACAGACACGATCACAGACACGATCACAGACACGATCACAGACACGATCACAGACACGATCACAGACACGATCACAGACACGATCACAGACACGATCACGCGCGCCGGCACGGGCTCAGACGCGCTTGCGCTACGCCAAACTACTTGGTCTTGCCTTCCGATGCATTCAGCGCCGCCCGCAACTGCGCCTTAAGATCAGCGATGCTCGCAGCTTTGGTTGCTGCCACTTTTGATGCGATCGTATTTTGCCCCGCATCGTAGGTGATCTCTAAATTGTTGGGATTCACGAACTCAAATTTGTATTGGCACAACGCACTACCGTCGGGCGCGAAGCGTACGATTCGTGCCGAGATTGCGCCGGGTGTGAAGGTCTCCGACTCGGTTCCACCATTCAGCATCGAAAAACTACCGAGCCGGCCCGACGGTATGTCGAGCACATCGAACTCTGGTGCGCGCGCCACTGCAGCGTAGAGGTCGTTGCGCTGCTCGCTTTTCTTATCGTCGACCAAATCGAGCAGTGCCTCTGAGTTAAACTCCGTGAGCTCAACGTCAAGGTTCAAGTCGTCGCGCGCTAGCGGCGGTGCGCCCGCATAAACGCCAAGTTGCAGCGTCGTCGCCATCAGCGTCCCTTCCGGAAACTTGCCGGTACATGCGGGGAATTCGCTAACTGGTTTGACGGCCAGCGCAGAACTCATCTTGGCGAAACGCTCACGCATCGCGGTCTGCGTTGCACTCGCCGACGCAGCGCTTGCAGACGGCACCCCGAAGCGCGTGGCGAGTTCCTTATCGACCCGAGCCGTGAAATCACCCCGCAGGTAGTCATCATAGGTGTGGCTTTCGTCGAAGCGCTTTCCAGTCGCAGGGTCGTAGGGCAGCGGTTGGAGTTCGCGGGCACGCGCGGGTACGTCAGTCTTGCAAGCGATCGTGCCGGCTGGCAAATCAACCAAGAATATGTTCGCGCTGTTTGCACCAAAAGCTTGCGCAACTACGACCACTGATTTCGTCGCTCCCGCTCGCCCCAAAAACGGCGCTTTGGCGCCAGCGGAGGCGGATTCGGACATCGACGCAAGATAACCAAGCGGCCCAACATCTTGCGCGTCCGACCAGATTTCGGGGCCCAGCTTTCCCGGAACGTTACGGGTGAAATAGCGGACCACCTCCGCATTGCCGTCGACTTTTGGTTTGTTCGTCGAGAACGTCAAGCCGGCCCGCTCGCACGGAGCCCCAGCGTCAGCACTGGGCGCTTTGACGATCGCGTCGAGCGCTGCAAGGAGTCCCAAACGCTGCGCCTTGACCGCGCCACTTTCGCCGCCCGACTTGCCACATCCACTCATCGCGGCGCTGAGGATTGCCAGTTGAATACCGAGTACACATTTCAGGTTGCGAAAAGACTGCATAAGAATCTCCAAGTTTCGCGGCGTCCGCGGTTCGCCTTGAACATTTGCAGCTTCCATACCAACGCAGCGATGCCAACGTGGGACATCTCGCGCCACCGCACGTGCACCATTAACAACACATGACGGCTTTTGACCGCCGCTAGCCACTGCGCACCTGGGATAACCCGTATTGGCTAGCAGCCTTGCCGGGTGTGGCGACCCTAGCGATTATCGGCAATGCAAACTATCCCTGTTTTCGCGCTTGGAACAACGTAACTACTTTGCTTTTCGCTTCATCGGTTTCGCAGTCTTCTTTGAAGTGGCGGCTGTAATTGATCTTTTGCCGTTGGCGTTTGTCGGCTTCTTTTTCTTGATCGCCTTCTTCGGCGCGACCTTCTTCGCCGCGGCCTTCTTCGGCGCGGCCTTCTTCGGCGCGGCCTTCTTTGCCGCGGCCTTCTTCGGCGCCCTTAGCTGGACGCGAGTGGGCCCAAAATACAGATCGTCAACCCTATCATCGTCGTCTTCGTCGGCATGGGCTTGACTGCCTTGTTCCACTTCATAGACTTCCGCGAACCGAATCTTTGAGATTTTCACCAGCTCGTCGAGCTGAACATCTGACGCTGCTGCCGGCAGCGGCCCGCGATCCTGAGGGTTGTAGTCGGGCCACTGCGCTTTCATATATTGATACGCAGCGTCGACATCGCAACCATCGTCCTCACTCCCGCACCGGCTGATGAAATCATCGATCGGGAACCCACGCACCCAATCGCGCACCAGCTTCGCGCGCGCGGCTTCGGCTTCGGCGCGCGACGCAAACGTCGCTTTGACAACTTGGCGAAACTCGCCCACCGCCGAGAAATATTCGTCGGTGTAAAAGAACCCTTGATTTCGAATTATGAACACAAAGATTTATCCTGCGTGATGTTGACGATTTTCCGCGGCGCGCTCGGCGGTGGCACCGCGCCATTGTCCATCCAAAGCTCAAATCTCATGCGATCAAACAGCTCAGCCGGCGCTACGCCCGGTGCCAACAACGGCCCGCATTTGCCAAACACCTGCGGTAACACTTCGTTGAGGAACCACGTGTTGTGCGTCAGCAACAGGGAACTCATTTTGCCTGTCACCGCGTACGGCGAAACCAGCAAGTTAACCACGGCGTCGTTGCCTACGTAAGGCCGCCGAATTTCTTCGAAGCGGGCGCGGTCGCAGCGATCACTCGCAAGCGCACCAACAAAATCGCCCAGCGTCGGCATGTACTTGCCTGCAAAATCAGCGAGCACGTGATCAAACTCGCAGACTTCTTTCGTCATCACGCGGCTGCCATTGCTAAGCGCAAGCTCGGCACCGAAGATCGGCAGTACGATGCGGCGAATGCCCCACGCATTGTGTAACAAACGATGCCGGTTGTCGGCGCACAGCTCTTTGGTGGTGTCGAAAAACGAATGCAATGGCAAGTAGTCTTCCGGCGCACCGCCACGCCTCCGACTTGACAACGTCGCATGACGCAGTGGATCCACAAGCCACTACTATCACGCAGCTCAAAGCTGCGCAATCCGACCGCACCTTCGCACCTCAGCGTGACATGCCAACGCGGCGGCGCGCGACGAGGCAGCTCTCGGAACCTGCGGTGAAGGATCGACAAGCTTGCGGTCGGGCCTCGTAGATCTGACATCCGTAGTCAGAAACGGAGGTACGGGTGCCTAGTTGCACCAAGTCGCCGCCGCCAAGCGATGCGCATCGGGTTGGCGCAGGCTTGTCGACGACGATGTCGAGCCCAGTCGTCGGCGTGCGACGCAATTCCTGGCGCGTGCCATGATCGACAACCATTGCCGGGTGGGTACGACGAATCGGTTCGCGCGCACCGACTTGCACGGTTTGAAATGCTTCGCGACAACACGCGCCGCACGGCTGACAATCAAGCGCTGGCTCGAACCGCTCGCATGCCGGCCATTCTGCTTCGATGTTTTTATGCTGCGCGCCGACGGTGGCTGCGTCAACCTGGCGACAAGCAAGCAGAAACCCACGCGTGTAAGCCCACGCGCATTGCTCGCAGCGTTTGCTTTCATCAGCGCGCACCGCAAACGCTCCGGTGGGATGCTCAGCGCGCTTGCTCACGTCGGCGCGCACAAGATCACGTGTCGCGGCCAATGTTTCGGTAAAGATCGGCGCCCATGGCGCTCTACCGGCGCGCACAAGAGCCACCGATGCCGCGCGCACTGCAAGGTCAGACTTGTCATCGAGCAAGGTCTCGTCGAGAGATTGCCAAAACGCGCGTGCATTCTCCGCTGGCACGAACCAACCATGCAGGCTCCATTGCGAGCAAAGCACCCATTGCAGCCGCAGCCGCGCCTGGTCACGCCAGTGCAACGCTGTTGCGTCGGCGCCTGGCTCGGAATCTGATTTTACAAATGAATCATGCCCTTCGATCAGCGAGCGACACAACCGATCGAATATGGCCTGGCCAAGGCCTGCCGCTGTGTTGCCTGGCAGCACAAGTCCAATCTGCACCGCGGCCATCGCCCACACGTTGCTAACCGGATCTTCGTACCGTTGCGGCGCCTTGCCTGACACCAGCGATTCATACCATCAAGCAACTCGGTAGTCTTGATCCCAACGCAGACGCATTGGGCAAGCTGCACCGCCCGAAGCATCCGTCGCGCGCTGTAGCGCTGGCTGCACTCGCTTCAACTACGGTTAGTCAGATCAGCTCGCTCTCGAGGTTCGCTAAACCCTAACGAGGTCCCGTCTTGCACAAGCGTGAGCAATTTCCACGGATCGAATTCGCCGGGGCTGTCGTCGTCGCCGCACATGCTGTACACGTCAGCTGCAAGCGCCGCAACAAGTTGGCTAGTACACCGTGGCCGCGGGTACGCCGTGCGATAAGCCTCCTCGCGGATGTCACACCAATAGCGTGCTTGCACCCGTGGTTCATCGTCGTTGTCGAGCGACATCAGCTCAAAGTGCTCCTGCAGAAGCAGCGGCGCGGTCACATAGCTGCCCACTTTCGCAAAACCATCGCTGGTGCCTAGAAAAAATTCGCGACACTCAACGCTGCCAGTGATGCAAAGATACGAGCGTAAAAACGCCATCGCCCGCGCCGACACGTTGCCAGCCACCATCAAGATCGCATGCTCAGGCTCGCCAATCACGACACCGTCGACGTGCAGGTCCCCAAGTACCAGCACATGTGAGGAAAACACAAAGTCGCCGCGCACGTGCAGGCTGCCTGCGTACACCGTGCAGCAATCCACCGTCACATTGCTATCGATTTCGACTGCTGGCCCACCGTGTTGCACCTTCAGCTGCTGCAGCTGAAGGTGC
>JAKQOD010000566.1 GCA_029565465.1 Deltaproteobacteria bacterium | reverse complement strand
CGTCGCTGCGCCGTAGCGCTGAAGCATTCGATCGATTTCATCTGGCACATCGATTGGGTGCCACATTCTTCAAGGGAGATCCACAGACATGCTAAGGTAAAACTGTTCGTGGGGCTCGGTGGCAACCATCACGCGAGGATTGTCTTAAGTCGCGGTATGCTCGATTGGAATCAACTAGGTCTACCAGCCAGTGAACGCTATAGCGTCGAACGCGAGCTCGGTCGCGGCGGCATGGGCGTGGTGTATCTCGGCCATGACCACGCGCGTGATATGCCAATCGCCCTCAAAGTGCGCGCCAACGGCAGCAACGAAACTGCCCAATGGATCAAGCGAGAATTTCGTGTTGTTGCAGCACTGCGCCATCCCAATCTCGTCGAACTCTACGAGTTAGTCGCAGCGCGGAACGCATGTTTTTTTACGATGGAATTTATCGACGGCATGCCGGTCAGCCGTTGGGTGCGGCATCTGCCGATGACGGTCACCTCCGATACGCCAACGGTTGGCCCTCGCACCCCCGCGGCCGGTGATGCGGTGCAACGCGCGATTGGGCCGCTGCCGTCAGCGTCGTTTTTTGACGATCAACGGCTGACCATGCCCGCCCACGCGAGTGGTGGCGTTGCGATTGGCACCAACGCCGATTCGCGGAGCGTCGAACCGTTGTTAACCGCACTCAACAGTGTTGGCCAACCCGATTTCATTCGCATTGCACACGCGGTAACGCAACTTGCGCATGCCTTGACGTTTTTGCACCGACATGGCGTGGTGCATCGCGACATCAAGCCATCCAACGTGATG
The DNA here is from genome assembly GCA_029565465.1 of Deltaproteobacteria bacterium. Classification (GTDB taxonomy): domain Bacteria; phylum Myxococcota_A; class Polyangia; order Haliangiales; family Haliangiaceae; genus JABFXX01. The sequence goes on along the minus strand of JAKQOD010000566.1, from coordinate 9,359 downwards.
GTGACCAACGACGGCTCGGTGAAATTGCTCGATTTTGGCATTGCCATTGATGGCAATCACGCAGCCGCTGGTCGGCTCGACGATGCGTCTGATACCAGCTTCGATAGTGGTGGCCGCCTGTTGGGCACAACGCCCTATTTGGCCCCCGAATACATCGACGAATTGCGGACTGGCCCGCCGGTGGATCTTTACGCACTCGGGGTGTTGGCGTTCGAACTTGCAACCGGCGAGCTGCCATTTTGGGGCGCCGCGGCGGCCATCGCGCGCGCGCAACGGAAAGCCGGCATCGCACCGCGCGCATCGTCGCGCAATCCGGCGGTCCCCGAAGATCTCGACGACTTGATCGCCGCACTATTGAGTTTCGATCCTCGGCAACGCCCCACCGCTGATGAAGTCCCAGCGTATCTCACTGGTGGGGCACGGCCCAAAACGCAGGTGGCGCGCCAACCCGAAATTCCGTTCGTCGGACGGAGCGCTGAACTAGCAACCCTGCAGCAACTGCTCAGCACTGCAACCGCGCCTCAGTTAGTTGTGGTGTATGGCGCGTCGGGCCTCGGCAAAACCGCGTTGGTCGAACATGCCGTGGCACAAGTGCGACATTCGGTGTTGAGTTGGCGAGGCCGTTGCCATGAACGCGAACGGGTGCCGTATCGAGCGTTCGATGCAATCGTCGACGATATTGCGGCAGAACTCGTTGATACCGAAACGCCCTTGCACTTGGAATTTGCGCAATCGCTGGCCACCGTGTTTCCAGCGCTCGCCGAAGTTGTCGTGCAGCGTGGCGCAGCTAAACCAGCGCCAGCCGCTGACCCTCGGATGGAACGTGAACGCGGACTCGTGAGCTTTGCGCGGTTACTCGCTGCGCAACTTCGCCATTACCGTGGCTGTATCACGATCGACGACATCCAATGGGCCGACGCCGAAAGCTTAGAGCTCATTCGCATCATATTGCGCCACGTCGACCGACCACTCACGCTGTTGGCCACTTGCATGGAGCAAGCCGAAGCGCCTCGTAATGCGGAGTTGACCGAGCTGTTTACGGAATGTAACGCGGTCATGTTGCCGCTTGAGCCACTGTCCCTGCCCGACGCCACCGAGCTATGTGCAGCGTTGGCGCCACAAGCATCGGCGGCAGCCGTCGCTGATACCGCAACGCGCGCTGGTGGCAATCCGCTGCTCGCCGAACTGTTTGCGACTGAGTTAGCGCGACCGGGCCTGCCCGCAGCAGCGGGGGATCCAGCCTTGCAACGCGTGGTTCGCTTGGCACGTATCGAACGCCGGGTTGCCGAGTATGTTGCAGCGGCAGGCTCCCCGGTTTCATTTGCACAATTGCGTTCGGTCACCGAGCTCGAGCCCACCGCGTTGCATGCAACCCTGCGCGGATTGGAGTTTGAACGGCTCTTGCGCGTGGTGCCCAGCACGCACGGCGAACCGAGTTACATGTTTGCACACCAACGGTTGCGCAGCGCAGCGTACGGCGCTGCATCGCAAGAGCAACTGCGCACGGTACACATGCATTTTGCGACGTGGTTTGAACAGGCCGGCACTGGCGATGGCGTCGCCGAAGCCTGCGCCAACCATTGGGAGCTTGCCAACCAACCGGCCCGTGCCGTCACCTGGGCATTGCAAGCTGCCGAGCGTGCCATGACGCAACTTAGTTTCGCCCATGCACGCTCGTGGTTTGATCGAGCAGCAGCGTTAGCGCCACCGCCAGACCTGGCGCAGCGCATTCGGATCGGCCAAGCCAGGAGCGCCGAATATACGGGCGACCTCGCGGCGGCGGCGGCCGTTTTCCGACTGATCGCGAGCCACGCAGGTGCCGAACAAGAAGACTGGTTGTTACATGCTGCGGAAGCGGATCTCAAACGCGGCGAACTTGATCTAGGCATGGCGACAATCGCAGCATTGCTCAACGCACGCCACGTGCCGAGCGCGCAAGGCAAATGGCGCGCCATGGCGAGCGGGGTTTCGACCATGAGCCGCACCGCGATCACGCGAAGCCTGCCGAGCCGCACGCCAACGCGTTCGTCCGATGAAATGCTGCGCCGGATCTATCGCATCGTCGCCAGCTATTTGTCGACGCCGCGGCCGATCGAAGCTTTCGAGTTTTTGGCGCGTTTGATGGCATCGACCGACCCGGAAAATGATCCACGCACCCACAGCTTGGCCAAAGCGATGTGGGCCGGGTATCTCGCGGCCGGCAGCATTGGCATGATGGGCGGCCGAGCCATTCGCGAAGCCGTTACGCTGGCCGATGCGTGCGATGATCCTTACGCGAAAATGGTAGCCGCCTCAGCGGAAGGCATTCTGCTGGTCTGCCAAGGTCGGTGGGACGACATGCGCAACTCGTTTGCGCGTGGCGAAGCCGTCTATCAACAGCTTGGTTTACACTTTTCGTGGGAAGCCTCGTTTGTGCGTACCTACTGGAGTCTTGGCGAAACCTTGGCCGGCGAACCGCTGCGGGCCATTGCGTTGCTCGACGGCCTCGAAGATCGCACCGACAACCTGGTTGCGCGTAGCATGGCGCGCACGTTTCGAGCCCGCGCCATGGTTGCAGCCAACCAAATCGACCAAGCCGAAGCCTTGGCAACGTCGATGCGGCGTGAGCAACAAGGCGCTATTGGGGTTGCAAGCATTTATCAAGAAGCATTTTTTGCCGAATTGGCCATCGCCAACGGGCGCTACGACGATGCGTTGCAGCGCGGCGACATCTTTACGGCGAAAGCAAAACGGCTCGGCGTCTGGATGCTGCCCGCGCTGCGCGCGCTGTGCGAAACGTTTCAAGCTGAAGCGTTTTTGGCCAAAGCCGAAACGGCTACCGGGTTAGCGAAGTATCGCTATGCAACGCAATGCATCCAGCATGCTGGCGTGCTGTTTGCGTTGGGCCCACGCTCTTGTTACGGCCCAACCGCGTTGCGCTTAATTGCTGCGGCCGAATTTACGGCGGGACGACGTAGGCGTGCAGCGTTGACGCTGCGTTGGGCCGCGGCGGCCGCCGCCAAGCGGGGTTCCGTGCTCGAACGTGCACGCATTACAGCGCTGCACCAAGCAACAGTTCGCGAGTAATATGGCGTAGTGCGCACGTCGTTTGAGACGGGCGGTGGCAAAGGCGGCGGGTGAACCAGTGAGGAGAAAACAACATGGCTACAGTGTTAGTGATCGGTGGTGGTATTGGCGGCATGACCGCCGCTCATGAACTCGCAGAACGTGGCTTCACCGTCACGGTTTGTGAGGCGGCGCCAGACTTCGGTGGCAAAGCGAAGTCACAACCGGTGCCAGGGTCAGGAACCAACGGACGCAAAGATTTGCCGGGTGAGCATGGTTTTCGTTTCTACCCGCGCTTCTACACCCACATCGTCAACACGATGGAGCGGATCCCAACCGCGGCCGGCCGGTCGGTAGCCGACAACTTACGGCCTACGACCGAAAGCGCCATCGCCGGTATCGACGAAGACACCTGGAGTCGTTTTTCGCGCAAACAGCTTTCATCGCCGATGGACGTCGTCGAATCGCTGGAGCTGTTTTTTCAAGGTCTCGATTTTGATCCGGCAGATGTTGCCTTGTTTATCGCAAAGTTTCTGCAGTTCTTCACATCGTGTGATGAGCGGCGGCTCGGCGAGTATGAATACACGTCGTGGTACAAGTTTGCGCAAGGCGACGCATACTCCGACAAATTCAAGCGACAGTTGCGTGCCATTCCGCGCACCATGGTTGCCATGGATCCCATCATTGGCTCGGCCAATACGATCGGGGTCGCATCGATGCAATTGATCCTAGATTACGCGACCACCGGCGTTGCCAACGATCGTACGATGGGCGGCCCCACCACGGAAATGTGGCTCGCACCGTGGGTCGCGCATCTGCAAGGGTTAGGCGTTACCCTGATTGCCAACGCGCGCTGCGCTGGGATCGATGTCAGTGGCAATGCCATCAGCGGCGTCCGGTTCGCCGACGGCACGATCCGCACCGCGGACTACTACGTCTTGGCCGTGCCGATCGAAATTGCATCGGCGTTGATCAGCCCCGCGATGGGCGCGCTCGATCCAAGCCTCGAAAGGCTGCGGGTTGCCGATGCCAATCATTTGGTGTCGTGGATGAACGGCATCCAATATTTTCTCCTCGAAGATGTGCCGATTGTGCGTGGCCACATCTTTTTCCCCGACGCGCCGTGGGGGCTAACGGCGATTTCGCAAGCACAATTTTGGCACGATGGCGGCTTGTTGCGCCGACGATACGGCGACGGCACCGTTGGTGGCATTCTTTCGGTTGATGTGTGTCAATGGGATGTGCCAGGGCTGGGCACGCCCAAAACCGCGAAACAGTGCACGCCACAAGAGTTTGCGGCCGAAGTTTGGTTACAACTCAAAGCGAGCCTCAACGGACGCGCAGCCAACGAACAAGTGTTGCGCGACGACTTGTTGCACTCATGGCATCTTGATTCGGAGATGGACTATTCGGCTGGGCTGCCACCACGCAATCGCACACCGCTGTTGGTGCACCCACCTGGCCACTGGGATATTCGTCCCGAAGCTGGCACCGCGATCCCCAACTTGGTGCTTGCCGCTGACTACGTTCGCACATTTACCAATTTGGCAACGATGGAGGGTGCGTGCGAAGCGGCTCGACGCGCAACCAACGTGGTGCTCGATCGCATTGGCAGTGTGGCCCCGCGCGCAGGCGTGTGGCCGATGCAGGAACCTGCCCTTTTTGACCCTTGGAAAAAATTCGATGCAGTGCTCCATCGCAACGGCAAACCACACATCTTCGAAATCCTTGGGATCAAACGCGCCGACAATGCGATGGACTTACTGCGACGCTTTCGCGCCGTCACCGGTATTGAAGCCCTCGACGATATTCTCGATCAATTCCGGGCCAGCGAAATCCTCCGCGGCTTGTTAGCGCGGCTCGGTTTCTGAGGCGGCGGAGCATCACCACAAGCGCGGTGCCCGCTGCGGCAAGGAGACTACATCCGTGCGCCGGCCCAAAGTGCACCATAGATGCCAGGCCGGGTTGAGCTCATCTCATCCATCGTCGAGCTGGCATCCGCGAGGCCGTAAGCACGCGCCACTTCGGCCGCCATCCACCAACGCGAGGACCACAACCAACGCACTTCGGCGGCGCCGGCCAAAGCGGTTTCACTGGCTGCAAGCCAAGCACCAGCTTGCCAGCGTGACCCCATCGGCGCCCCAACGGTGGCCGTCGCAAGCGTTCCTAGGCCGGGACGGCGCTGCAGCGACGCGGCGATCCATCCGAGCTCCGGCCTTGCCAACGTTAGCGTAGCGCCGCCGCCAACCCCGGCAAGCGCACCGTCGTCTGCCAGTTGCCACAAGCTTTGGCCCATACGAGCATCGCGGCGTTCGAGCCGATACAAGGACCCAAACGCTGCCCCAACCGTCCCGCTGCCAGCCCGCACATCGGCGCTCGCGATGATCCGCAAGCGATCGACCCGCATCTCAGCTTGGCCAAACATCACAGCGCTGGCGCCAATGCCAGGTTCGACAACCAGGCCCGCGCCACCTTCGAGGCGCAATTTCTCGACGGTACCGACGCGACGGCCAGAAAACTCGATCGCAGCGTTGCCAACATCAACGTCGGCCGCGGCCGCGATGCGCGCGCGCCAACCACGCCGCACCGCGACGCTAACGGCGCCGGCTGCTACAAACGGCTGCAACACGTCGTCGACAAAGCCTTCGACGTTGGTCGCACCGGCGATTACCCGCGCGGTGGCGCCAACCCGCCGACGCACATCAATGCTAGCGCGATAGCCCTGCGCCAAGGTGCCGAGCGTCAACGGTGCCAAGTTGCCTGCGGCCAGCGCTACGCTGTTATTGCGCCAGCGGTGCTGCCATTGCGCGTAGCGCAACACCCGCAAGGCGTCGCGGCGTTGCGCGAAATCGAGCGAATGCCAATTACCATCGACTGCGTCGAACCGGGCGCCAAGGCCAATTTGCAATGCGCGCCATTGCATATCCAGGCGCAGATCTGCGCCAGCGTACCAGGCACCAGCGTAGCTGCCACCACCAACAGCCACATCGGCCGACGTCGCGACCGATGGCTCAGCGTTGGCGACCGACATCACGCTCAAGCTGCATGCCACGACGAATCCGGCAATAGCGTGATGGGCGCGAGGCAGCGAGAGCATGATAAAAAAGGATCGCCTAGCTAGGGCGGCGGCACAACTTTTTGCATGAGCACGGACTCACACGCCGGACGGTGCGTCGAACTACCAACGATGTGCCCGCTAGGTCATTCCAGCGTGCGCTCGCCGCCGCAGCGTTGGCGTTGCCTAACGTGCCGTCAGAGCTTCTCGGTCGTCTTGACGGGCGGCGCAATGCTATCTAGGCGTCGCAGCACTTCGGAATACACAGTATCGAGCTTTTCGTGCAGGTGTTGAATTTGCAGCTCGGCTTTGAGGTTCACTTCGTACTCAATATCCGAGCGCAAACGCTCACGTTCGGCTTCGCGATTGCCGCTAAACAATAACAACGTGCTGAGCATGATGGCCTCAAGCGAAACCACCATCGTCAACAAACTAAACGGATACGGATCGAAGTTGCCAAACGGCAGCACCCCGACGTTGCAGCCAATCCACACCGCAAAAATGCCAATGTGCACCATCAAGAATGTCAAACTGCCGGAAAACGCCGCCACTGCATCGGCGGCGCGCATGATGAAGTTGCCGCGTGCCACCGATACTTCATTGAGGTTTCGGGCAGCCGTGTTGCGCAAAATTTGTTGCGACTGGCGTAGCCGTTTCCCGGTTGCAGTTAACAGGCTTTGTGCCGCGGCCGGCTTGAGCGCCAACAGTTCACGCAAGTCGCCGCGGTCGACCACGATGGCTTCCCCTTCATCGACAACGGTGGCCGTGGCCGTTCGTGGGCCTGGATCAAGCAGCGAGATTTCGCCAAAAAAATCGCCAGCTTCCACCATCTCCAGAAACACTTTGTCGCCCGTTTTGGTCTTTACCGAGAGCTCGACCCGGCCGCGCTTGACGATCAGCATTGAATCGCCTGGGTCGCCGTAGTGGAACAAGATTTTGCCTTCTTCGAGCGGAACAACATCCACGCGCTCCGCCAACAAAACACGCTCGTTGTCATCGAGCAGTTGGAAGATGGGAACTTCGGCTAGCACATCGGCTGTCGTCGACATCGCAAGCAATCGTACACGCTTCACAACCGCAACTAACCCAAGCTGCGACAATTCGTGCAACCGCGATCGCAGCGCTGCGCGCCATCTCAGCTTGCCATCCTTGGGTAAGTGGCGTACTTGTTCGTCATGCGCGCTTGGGCCACCCACATTGCATTGGTCGTTCTCTTGCTGGTGACCAATTCGCCACTGAGCCAGGCGCAACCCAGCCGGGGCTTTCGGCCTTCCGGCTTTTGGACCTCGCCGATGCCAGCAACGCACGGCTCCTACCGCTATCGTATGCTTGCGATTGGCGTCGCGTTAGCAGCTGTCATGGGCATCATCATCATGCGCGCCATCAAGCGCGCTAATGCAGAAAATCGCCAACGCAACACCTAGGTCGGTGGAGCGCCTAAGGTTGCGCCACGTCGTTGGCCAATGCTTGCTTCCGTAAGCGATCAATCTCAAGCATGGCAGCTGCCCGCACCGATGGATTGCGATCGTGCGCTGCAGCGTCAAAATGCATCCGCGCTTTGGCGCGTTCCGTTCCCAACAATAAGCGGCCCATCGCGACATGCGATTCGCCCGCCCGGCTGCCACTTGGAAAACGCTCGAGGTATTGGCTAAACATCGAACGACTGAGCTCGGCGTCGCCAACTTTGGCCAATGCAGTGGCGCACCAATAGGTTGCGTCTTCGCCAACCGCAGGATCATCTACCACCTTGGCAAATGCGGTCGCCGCTGCACGCCATTGCCCCGCCCGCATCGCTACGAAACCGGTTTCGAATGGCGATGGCTCATTGCTGGCAACGGGCGCGGGCGCAGGCGTAGGCGTAGTTGCAGGCGCAGGCACGGGCACAGGTGTACGTGGCTCCACAACAACTTTGGTATCACCCTGGGCATCAAGTTTGCGCGGGAACGGCCCGCCCGGCGGTTTGGCTTTGGTGTCTCGCTCCACTGGCTCCACTGGCGCCGTTGGCGTCGGCGCAGCTGAACTGTTTTCCGGTTCCCAGGTCCACGTTTCACCGGCGCGTACAAGCACCACGGCCTTACCCGCCGGCTCGATTTCAACCGAGCCCGCAAACACGGCAACCGACGTGACGACGCCACGCAATGCGACGGCATGCATGCGTGCGCCGTTGCTGCGAATCACCAAATTCGCGCCGACCACGTCCATCGTGGCGCCGCCGTTGCCGTTCACTTCGATTGTGCCCGAATCCACCACCACTTGTCGGACACCATCCGCAACCGCTGCGTTGCGGACGTGGAAGCTAGCTTGCCCGACCGGGGTAACCGTCGCGCGTTCGGCAGCGGCTGGCGGTTGCACCACGTTGGCCATTGGCTCTCCATGGCTTGGTTCCAGTGAGTTGGTAGACCGCGTGCTTTTCACAACCAACGCAACAACCGCTGCGGCCGCCAACATGCCTGCGACGAGCAGCGGCCGTCGCCAACGCGCTGCGCGTGGTTTGCGAGGCGCCAGTTGAATGTCACCCATCGGATCGATCAATTCGATTTCTTGGGTTTCTGGCGCCGCAGGTGGTGGCACGGTAGCCGCGGATGCCAGTATCTTGGCGGAGACATCATCTTGCGCTTCGGCCATCGCCAGCACCGACGCGGCCAGACTCCGTCGGCGCGCATCAGGCAGCGTGGTCTGCGCCGTCAGCACCTGTCCAAGCGCACGCAGACTTTCTTGATCTTGTAGCATTGGTCCGCAAACCGGACATCCTAGTGCATGCAAGCGCACGCCAGCTTCTTCGCCTGCAGCCGCAGCGGCCAACTGTTCAGGCGCCGGGCATGGCGCCATCGACGCCGAGAGCGCAGCTTGCGGCCCAGTCGAGTTCGAGCGCGACGCGCGGCTCATGGCGAGCCTCCAAGTGCCGTGCGCAAGCGCAGCCGTGCATCATGTAACCGGCGCCAGACGGTACCTTCGGGCACGCCCAACACCGCTGCGGCCTCCGCGCCTTTCATGCCTTCAAGATCGCACAACACAAACACGGTGCGAAGGTCTTCGGCCAACGTTGGCAAGGCTTGCGCCAATCGATCCATCGCTTGCCGTTGTTCGGCATTGGCATTGCTGGCTTGGCCGGCCCACCGCAACTCATAGTGCGCCACCTGCGCCGCCGCCCCCATCGCCCGTTTTCGGCGAATTTCCGAACGCGCATAGTTGCGCACGACATTAAGCGCAATGCCGCACAACCACGTCCGCACTTGCGAGCCACCGCGAAACTTAGCGG
>JAKQOD010000547.1 GCA_029565465.1 Deltaproteobacteria bacterium | reverse complement strand
CTTGGCCTTGCTGATCGTTGGCTCCAATTTGTTTGTTGCTGGCGCGCGCGGGGTTGCCTTCCGCTTCCAAATGTCCGACCGCATGCTTGGCCTGACAGTCGTGGCGCTTGGCACTGCGATGCCTGAATTAATTGCCTCGGTCGTTGCTGCGTTGCGTGGCCAAGCGGGGCTCGCCGTCGGCACTGTGATTGGGTCCAAACTGATGAATGTGTTTTTAGTGCTCGGCGTTTGTGCGTACATCAGCCCGATTCGAGTTGGCGAAAAATCCCACGCGGTTGACTTCATTAGTCTCATTGCGATCACGTTGCTCGGCGTGATCACGCTGCGAGGTCCCCGTAAAATACGCCGCTTTGAAGGTTTGATTTTGGTGCTGGCCTACGTTGCGTTTGTGGTCGCTTCGTCAATCTTTTAAGGCATCTAGTGCTGGCGGTGGCGTAGTGCACGGTACCCAGCCGTTGAACTTCCCTTTGATCGCTTAAATACGGTACGTATGGCCGAATCGAAGCCTGCCCAACGGTGGGAAAACGCTTGGGATTGCTTTCAAAACACGGTAAGAGGACACATGCGCTACGTGCCATTGTTTTTGATTTCGTTACTCGCCATCACGTCGGGTACCGCTGCTGCAGCGCCCGTTGACACCACGCCGGTTGGCAGCGACCAGGTATCGGAGATGAATCGACCAACCACCGGATACGTCTGGACGCCTCGGGCGGCCAATGCGGCACCGGCTGCGATATCACGAACACTGTTCCTCAACAACTGCAAACCGGGCGGCTGCCAGTTGCGCTCAGGCACCACCGATTCCCGTTACGACTATTCCAGCATTCCCCGCAACGGCTCGCCGAGATTGACGGCGTTTGCGTATTCTGATGCGACGTGGCAACAAGTGGTGCAATGTGTGAAAGAAACCTTTTCACCATTCAATATTCAAGTCACCACCGTCGATCCAGGCACCGCGCCGCACATGGAAGTGATGATTGCAGGGCTGCCAACCGACCTCGGCTTATCGAATGGCGTTGGCGGCATTGCCCCATTCGATTGTGGCTATATTGAAAACGGTCTGTGCTTTGCGTTCTCGAATGTGTACAGCGGCAACGTTAACGAAATTTGCGCAACCGCAGCGCAGGAAATCGCCCATACCTGGTCGCTCGATCACGTGACTGAGCCCAGCGATCCAATGACATACTTCCGCTACAGCGGGCAAAGGTTCTTCAAGAATGCGCCGGTCACGTGTGGCAGCGACTGTGTCAACGGGCGTGGGCCTTTTGGGCAAACGTGCTCAGGTCAAGTCCACACGTGCACCTGCGGCGGCGCGGCTACGCAAAATTCGGTTGCCATTATCAAAAGCATCTTCGGCAGCGCAACGCCGATGCCGCCGGTGGTCAAATTCACTTCGCCCAAAGATGGCGACAAGGTGCAAGCGGGCGCGCCAGTGCGAGTCGAAGCGACGGCGGAGATTGGGTTGGCCAAAGCCGAATTGAAGATCGATGGTGGTGTGGCGGCGACCCTGACCTC
>JAKQOD010000117.1 GCA_029565465.1 Deltaproteobacteria bacterium | reverse complement strand
GGCGCCTTCGTTGGCGGTGGCGCTTACTTTGGCTTGCGCGCGAATAGCATCGCGGATGAGCTGAAAAAGGACATCGCTGCAGGCAATCCACCGGTTGATAGTGGTGACCCACGCCTCGGCTGGGGCTTTTCACTCAACAATGGGAAGTTCAATTCGGTCATGGCCGACTCGCTGTTTGCCATTGGCGGCATCACGGCGATCACCGCAATCTATTACACGTTCCGCGACAAAGGCGCGCCAAGCACGGCGTTGGTCGATGTGCGCGCGTTGGCACTCACACCGTCGGTGGGGCCATCTTATGCAGGCCTAAACATGGAGGTACGTTGGTAATGAAAAACCTTCCATCTATCTTATTTGCTGGTGCACTCGCCCTTGGGGCTTCGGCTTCGCATGGCTGCAAGTGGACCGATTTCGATGATATCCAAGACACCACCTGGGCCGTATCATTACAAAAACCGAGTGCGGTGAGCACAACGGGCGATTGGGGCTACGGCCTGGTTTCGTCGCGTGCAGGCAAGCCTTTTTTGGCGATTGGCCGCAATGATGCTTCCGTTGCAGCAATGAGCTTCAATGCCAACGGCGGTGAAGTAGTTGCGAACACCGTGAGCAACCCAAGCAAGATCGTTGGGCCGCAACTCAATATTGGTGGCCACCCACTGATTGCGATGACGCCCGACGGTGCCAACGGCGCCGTGCTTGCTGGCTCCACGGCGCAAGTGTGGAAAGGTGACCGTTTCGAAGCGGTTGCACTGACCGGCAGCACACCGAACGCAATTGCGATTTCGGCGGATGCAAGCAAGGTGTACTTTGGCACCGACACGGGCACCGCGCTCAACGGCAGCACCGAATGCCCCGGCGCCACTGGTAAAAAAGTGATTGCGTTGCTCGGCCAAGGGCCGCAAAGCGTCCTCGCTTGGTATGCCGATGGTAGCGTCGAACTTTTCACTGCGATGCCAGCTTGTACCAAGACGCCACGGCCTGCGGTTGGTACCCCAACCGAAGGCATGATCGTCGAAGTCGATAACGGTGGTAGCAAACACGCGGTGATGGCACAACTAGGCGCCGCCGGCGCCATCTTCGTCGTCGATTTGACCACCGGTGCATTGTTGAGCACGACGCCGGTACCGGGCTTGTCAGCGCTTGCCGCGACAACGATGTCGACGAAAACCGGAGTGAAAGAAGTCGTGGTTGCTGGTTTTAAAGACACCATCGTCGAAGGCATCCCCAATGCCGGCGAAGCCAAGGTTTACTTTTTTGAAGGTGGCGCATTGTCCGAACAAGGGACCATGCACGATGCCAGCCCTGAAAATGATCAAAACTTTGGGCGTACCGTTGCAACCACCGAACTCGAAGGCAAACCAGTTATCTTGATTGGCGCGGACAATGAAGTGTTCGCGTACTTCGAAACTTCGTTCTACGACAACAGCCGCGCGAAATAGCCTTTAAGCGTTAGCGCATGTATTTTTGTCCTGTTTGTCGACGACAGTTCGATTCGTTGGGCTTTTGCCCATTCGATCGCACGGAGCTGCGCGCAATTACGGCGACCAACGACGGCGCCAAAACCCTCGTTGATCAGCCGCAACACGGCGCAACCGATCCAACGCGCAAAGGCACTACGCAAGGCCATTTGCCGGCGTCGACCAGCGCGCCAACGAATATTGCAGCCATGCCGAAGCCGCCGATGGCAGCGGCCCCCGTCGTTGCACCAATGCCTGCGCAACGGGCGACGGCAGCAGCGTCCGTCGCGATGCCGGCGCACAGTGAAGCGGCGCCACCGCGCAAACATTCACCGTCGGAGATGCGAGCGCAGTCGGCCGCAGGCGATGCAACCTCGGCGCTTGCAGGCCTAGGCAAAGTTGACGAATACGAACGCATGATCGGGCAGACGCTTGATGGCCGATACAAGATCGAAAAGAAGATCGGTGAAGGCGGCATGGGCGTCGTGTTTGCGGCCAAGCATGTCGTCATTGAACGGCCGCTGGCGATCAAAGTGTTGCGGCGCGAAGTGATGCGTGATCTCGGCACGATCAAACGCTTCGAACAAGAAGCGATCGCGGCATCGCGTATCGGCCACCCGAATATCGTTGATGTCACCGACTTTGGCACCACGCCAGACGGCATGACGTTCTCCGTCATGGAGTACATCAAAGGCCAAACCTTGGCGCGCGTGAATCGCCATATGGCACCGCTGCCATTGCCGCGCATCTTCCGCATTGCATCGCAACTGGCGCGTGCACTTGGCGCTGCACACGACAAAGGCATCGTGCACCGCGATTT
>JAKQOD010000518.1 GCA_029565465.1 Deltaproteobacteria bacterium | reverse complement strand
CGGCAGCAGCCACCACATTGCAGTGGCGCGGCCATTTGATTCACCTGGTTGACACTCCGGGCCATGTTGACTTCGCGATGGAAGTTGAACGGTCGCTTCGGGTCCTCGACGGTGCGGTTGCATTGTTCTGCGCAGTTGAAGGCGTGCAACCGCAAAGCGAAGCGGTGTGGCATCAGGCAAATCGCATCGGTTTGCCGCGCGTCGCGTTCATCAACAAATGTGATCGCACGGGCGCCAACATCGCAAATGCAGTGAGCCAAATCCGTGAACGGTTGGGCGCGAACCCCGTGCTCGTGCAATATCCAATTCGCAACGCCGACGGTGAATTCATTGGCGTTGTCGATTTGGTCGCGCTGCGTGGCTATTTGGCCAATGGCGAAACGTTGCCAAAATTGCCAAAGGAATTGCAGCAGGCCGTCAACGCCGCTCGGGAAATGATGTTGGAAAGCATCTCCGAACACGACGACGAATTGCTCGAACAATATCTTGGCGGCAATGCTAGCCATGAATTGATTACCGCTGCATTGCGCCGCACCACGCTGGCCGGTCGCATCGTTCCCACGTTGTTGGGCGCAGCCAAACGCTACATCGGTATCGAGCCTTTGCTCAACGCCATCGTCGACGTTCTGCCATCGGCAGCCGACGTTCGCGCTGCGAATACGGCCGTTGGCCCGGCGGTAGTGGCTCAAGTTTTCAAGTTGATGCGCACCTCGATGGGGCGGTTGGCTTTTCTGCGCGTGTACCGCGGCACCGTAAAAACTGGAGATCGCGTCGTCAACAGCCGCACTGGCAACGACGTGCTCGTCGAGGGTTTGGTACGGATGAACTCCAACACCACAGAGATCGTGCAAGAATTGTCGGAAGGCATGATTGGCGCGATGATCGGTGGCGCAGTCGCGACCGGCGATACGTTGTATCCGGCGGGCTTGCGCTATGAGATGCCGGCCATCTCGATTCCGCCAGCCGTTATCGCGCTTGCGATCGAAGCTGAACGTCCAGAGGATCAACCACGGTTGACTGCGGCCATCGCTGCAATTGTTGACGAAGATCCGTCGTTGCGAACCGGCATCGATCATGAAACTGGCCGCACGCTTATATATGGACTTGGCGAACTACATCTAGAAATTGCGGTCGACCGTATTCGACGTGAATTCCAGGTGTCATGTGCATCGGGGCGCGCTGCCGTTGCTTATCGCGAAACGATTGGTGCTGCTGCCTCGGCTACGGTCACGGTACAGCGGCCCGCCGGTGTTCGGGCCGAGTTCGCCGAAGTCACTATCAAAGTGCAACCGCGGCCAGTTGGGCAGGGCGTTCAGCTCTCCATGAGTGCCCCGCTAAGCGATATTCCGGCTGAGTTCCGTGCGGCTGTCGAAAGCGGCGTCGTCGAAGCCCTAGAGCGTGGCGTCATAGCCTCGCACCCAACCACTGATATCGAAGTCGATGTTGCCGGCGGCGCGTATCACGCTGTCGAGTCTTGTAACGCAGCGTACAAAACCGCTGCGTTCAAAGCGACAGCACAAGCATTGGCAGAAGCTCAACCAGAGCTTTTGGAGCCGATCATGTTCGTCGAAGTAGTCACTCCGGACGACTGTTTGGGTGAAGTTATTGCAGATTTACATACGAGACGCGGAAAGATCACTGGAATCACGGCCCGTCCTGGTGTACAGACCTGCGCCTGTTTCGTCCCAATGGCGTCCATGTTTGGTTATTCCACCGACCTTCGGTCGAAAACCCGCGGCCGTGCAACTTGCTCCCTTCGCTTCGATCATTACCAACCCGTACCTAAACAAATCCGCGACGACTTCTCGTCGCCTCGCAACTAACTGAGCTTCAGGAGATCGCTGTCATGTCGAAAGAGAAATTTGTCCGTAATAAGCCCCACGTGAACATCGGGACCATCGGTCACGTCGACCACGGCAAGACCACCTTGACGGCGGCGATCACGAAGTGCCAAGCGTCGAAGGGCTTTGCGAAGTTCACGGCGTTCGATCAAATCGACAAGGCGCCGGAAGAAAAAGCGCGCGGGATTACGATCTCGACGGCCCACGTGGAATACGAATCGGACAAGCGCCACTACGCGCACGTCGATTGCCCAGGCCACGCCGACTACATCAAGAACATGATCACGGGCGCGGCGCAAATGGACGGCGCGATCCTCGTGGTGTCGGCACCAGACGGCGCAATGCCCCAAACGAAAGAACACGTGTTGCTCGGTCGCCAAGTCGGCGTGCCAGCGATCGTGATCTACTTGAACAAGTGCGACATGATTGCGAAGGGCGATGAAGAATTGCTCGACCTGGTCGAAATGGAATTGCGTGAGCTGTTGTCGAAGTACAACTACCCAGGCGATGACACCCCGATCATCCGCGGTTCGGCGCTCAAAGCGCTCGAAGGCGATGCGTCGACGGATCTCGGACCAGCATCGATCCAACGCTTGATGGACGCCTGCGATGCGTTCATCCCAGAACCAAAGCGCGAAGTCGACAAAGCATTCTTGATGCCAGTCGAAGACGTGTTCACGATTACCGGTCGCGGCACGGTCGTGACGGGTCGCATCGAACGCGGCATCATCAAGGTTGGCGAAGACATCGACATCGTCGGTCTCGGCGACACCAAGAAAACGACCTGCACGGGCGTGGAAATGTTCCGCAAGCTGCTCGACGAAGGTCAAGCTGGCGACAACGTTGGTTTGTTGCTCCGTGGTATCAAGCGCGAAGACATCGAACGCGGCATGGTGCTTTGCAAGCCAGGCTCGTTGATGCCGCACAAGCGCTTCACGGCTGAAGTGTACGTGTTGAAGAAAGAAGAAGGCGGCCGTCACACGCCGTTCTTCAAGGGCTACCGTCCACAGTTCTACTTCCGCACCACTGACGTGACCGGCACGGTTGAATTGCCAGCCGGCGTGGAAATGGTGATGCCAGGCGACAACATCCGCGTGGATGTTGAGCTGGTGAGCGTGATTGCATGTGAAGAAGGTCTGCGCTTCGCGATTCGCGAAGGCGGCAAGACCGTCGGCGCAGGCGTCGTTACCAAGATTCTGTAATT
>JAKQOD010000492.1 GCA_029565465.1 Deltaproteobacteria bacterium | reverse complement strand
CAGCGCTTTGGCAGTTTGCAAGCCAACGAGCAACGCGCCAACCAGCCCCGGCGAGTTGGTAACAGCAATGCCATCGATGTCCGACATCCGGACGTTCGCTTCGGCCAACGCTTGTTCTACCACGGGCACGATGTGCAGAATGTGAGCGCGGCTTGCCAGCTCGGGCACCACGCCGCCATAACGCGCGTGCACTTCATTTTGCGAAGCCACCACATCCGACATTACATGTCGACCGTCGCGCACAACGGCGGCTGCGGTTTCGTCGCAAGAACTTTCGATGCCTAAGATCAACATGCGGTCACTTGCCCATCAATGCACGAATGCCGTCGGCGCGTTCGCCTTTGGGCTCAAGCTCCAAGAAGCGTTCAAACGCAGCGGTCGCTTCCGCTGTGCGTTTTGCACCCCATAAAATGCGGCCCTTCATTTCCCACGCTGGCGCAAAATCACTGGCCATGCGCAGTGCATTGTTGATCGCTGCGATGGCTTCGTCGGTGCGGCCAAGGCGGCGCAAGGCGTCGGCTTTGGTGATGTAACCTTTGCCGGTCGGCTTATCTAGGATCGATTCGGTAGCAAGCCGCAGCGCAGCTTCAGCGTCGCCTTCATCGATCGCGGCACGCGCCTTCGATAGTAGGTCGCGATACTTCTTCGATGGCGCTGCGGCGTCTGCTCCACCAGCCGGCGGTGCATCGACGCTCACTACCACGCTGCCGGCATCAAGCAATACCGGGGCTGCCCCGCCATCTGCGCTGTTAACCACGTTTGTATTGGCATCAACGGCGACGCGCGGCTGCACGGCGGTTGATTTGCTCGCCTTTGTGCATTTTGCATAGGCAACAACCGCAAAAATCACAGCGGCAACCATTACCAAGCCGCCAATAAGCTTGCCATTGCCGCGATTGCGCGTCGTGCCGCCGGGCACATTGAAGGTTTGAGCAACCGCCGGCAGCTCGACGGCGGCCGCGCTTGCTTCGGCAGAACGTTCTTTTGCATTCGCTGCCGCTGCAACTTGATTCAGTTGATCGACGGCGGATTCAGGAATTTCGCGCGTGATTCGGCGCGGCAAAATCGTCACCATTTGGCGTGCAGTGCCGTCTTTTTCGCTCGCTGGTTGCGCGGCAGGCTTGGTCAATTCGCCAGCAACTTCTGCCGTTTCTTTGCCCAACGACGAAATCATCCGCATTGCCGATGTTTCGGTGCGACCCGTTTGGCTAACCGGTGGGATCACATTGTCCAGCGGTGCGCTTGGTTCGTCTGCACTGTCACGTACCTCGGCGGGTATTGCATCCGCGCCGTCGGGTCCATTGGCTGCACCAGCGGCGACCGCGGCCGCTGCTTCAGCCGCAACATTGCGGGCTGGCGCGCGTGGTATTGCTTTGACTAACGCGATGCGTGCCACCGATGTTGGTTCATTCGATACGCCTTGGTTTGGCGGTGCAGCGGTGGTTGCACTTGCTGCTGGCGGTGGTGTCGCGGGCTGATCCGTCGACAGTGGTGGCCGCGTCGACCACCACTGCTGGGCGTCGGCATCGTCGACCGCAAACCCCGGATCGATCGCTTCCGCTGCAGCAACAGCTTCATCGATCAAGCGCAAACTCGATTTGCGATACCCACCGAGCAACGGCCCAGGCTCGGGCTCGGGCTCGGCATTTTGCTGCTGCACAGCAAAGTCGTTGGCCATTACTGCAGCGGTAATTTTGCCAAGCACTTGTGCTTGCTCGTGCTGCGCCGATGTCATGATCGGTGTGGTCTGCGGCTCAAACGCGCTTGGCGTCGTCTGATTCTCAAACGGCTTTGGCGTGCCTTCCGCAGTAAACTGAGCTGGCGTTGGTTGGGAGGCGAATTCGGTTGTCGCTGCCAATGCAACCGAGACGGCTTCGGCTGGTACCTCCATTTGGCCAGAAGTCGATTTGCCGTCGTCGAGCGGCGCGCTTTGCGCTCGCAAACGATTGCTGCGACGCGGCGGCGGCGACGTCAGATCATCGCGCCCAGTGACATCGACCAGCAAGCCTTCGAAGTACAGCCGCGCAATAACTTGCAAACATTCCAAGTCACCGATGTCGCAGGCGTCGATAATTTCGATCAGTGAACGTTTGCCGTCGATCAACCGAAGGATGCGATTGTTGGCGTCGGGAATGTCGCCGAGCCGCGCCACCAGCTCGTCGGTGTCGACTTCGAATTTCGCTTGCAACGACGGCAACTGTTCGAGCAACAGGGTCCATTCGTCGAGGCGCCGCATGCCTTCCATCAGCAAGCCTTGCGAGCTGACCATGATCACTTCGCGGCGGCGCACAGTACGGAACATCACTTCAAAGTCGCCGTCGCTCCACGTCAACAACCGATACACCGCGTCTTCGCCTTGCAGCGCACCCGCTTCGGCATCGATTACTTTGCCATCGCGGAAGTAAATCGCGGCTTGCTGCTCGCGTTCGCCGACGAACTGAATTACGCCAGATTTTCGAGATATTTCGATGGTTTGAATTACATCAACCACAGGCATATCAGACAATCGGCCAACGAACCGTGTGCGTACGTCTTTGCGTTCCTCGATCCGCGATCGCTGCTTTTTCTGCAGCAAGATGCCGATCCGAGCGACGATCTCTTTGATGTAAATCGGCTTGGTTAAGTAGTCATCAACGCCAAGCTCAAGGCCTTTGATTTTGTATTCGATTGCGGTTTCCGAAGTCAGGAAGACAAATGGAATCTCTTGCCATTCGGTGTTTTCCTGGACGCGGCGGCGCAAATCGAAGCCATCTCCGTCGTCGAAACGGATTTCCGAAATGATCAACTCCGGCGCACGCACCGCTAGTTTTTCCATCGCGTCGCGAACGTTTTCGGCAGTGGTGACTGAAAAGCCCGCTTTACGCAGCGAAACTTCCAGCACGCGCAAACTGCGTGCATCGCCATCGACTAACAGTAGGGTTTGCTTCGACACGCGTAACCGGGAAAAAATGGTAGCCGAACTAGCGTGGCAAAATCACACATCTGTCCGAAAAGTAACCTAGTTTAGCTGTTTGCTGGCCGCGGCGCCACCCAGCAGCATTGGCGAGGGGCGCCGCCCCGCGATACAGTGCCGTGGTGTGGTTACCGTACGGCCGGCAAGGGTTGCATTGCGAATTGGCTGGCGACGTCGCCGCGCGGGTAACTGTAGTTGCGGCGCGGCCCTTGGTGTTGCCGCCACCCTCGAGCGAACTATTTGAACAGGCGTTAGCGCCAGCGAATGTGGTTGGGCCTGGATTCGAGCAACTCGCGAATGCGGCGCAACGGGTGACAATCGTGATCAGCGATGCAACTCGGGTGGAACCGCGCGTCGCCATGCTGGATTCGCTGATTGCGAGGTTACCTGCCGGTTGTGACCTTACGCTAGCGATCGCCTGTGGCACCCACGGGCCTAGTTCAATTGCATTGCTGGGGCTCGACGAATGGCTCGCGCGCCATAGTGTGAAACGGATCGTCAATCACGACGGTCACTCCGACGATAACTTGGTCGAACTCGGCGTCACCGACGCTGGCACGCCAGTACGGTTGCACCGCTGCGTGCTCGACGCTGATTTGGTAATTGCAACCGGCACAATTCGGCCTCACTATTTCGCGGGCTTCGGCGCGGGGGTGAAGGCGATTTTTCCAGGCCTCGGTGCCAGCCGCGACATTCGCAAGAATCATGAACTCAAGTTGCATCCCCAAGCTCGGGCTGGCGTCATCAACGAAAACCCGTGTCGGTTGGATCTCGAAGCTGCGGTGCGCTTGTTGCCGACGCAGACGTTTTTGCTCAACGGAATTGCGTCGGCCGACCATGAATTGCATGGCGCCGTCGCTGGCGACTTGTGGCAAGCATTTCGCGTTGGCGCCGATCGTTGTCGAACCTGGTGTCGCGTCACCGTCGAGCAGCGCGCACCAATCGTAGTCGCATCGGACGTTTTGCCAGTAACGTCGTCGCTGTATCAGGCTTGCAAGATCGCAGCAGCGGTTGCCCATTTGGTGCTGCCAAACGGCCGACTGGTTATTGTTGCCGAATGCCCCGACGGTACTGGTCCAGTCGATGTTGTGAATAGAGCAATTTATGCAACGGGCATCGCGCCCCGACTTGCGCCTGGGGTTGTGGTGGAATTGGTTTCGGCGTTGGCCGAAGACGTGGTAGCCACAACATTTGCCAAATACCGTCGCAAAGTAGAAGACTGCTTTGATGCAGAACGTGTATTGGTCGTGCCTCACGCTAGTTCGTTGATTGTAGATGTAGAATCATGATTTCATTAAAGAAATTCTGGAACGACGCAAATTCCTTAAAGCCCGGCGGTATTCAATATCAGAATATTTCTGACAAAGTTGACGGCTACATCGAGCTTTTCCTTAAGTGGAACAAGTCAATCAATCTTTCCGCGGCCCGCGATATCGCAGCAGTCGCGGAACACGTAGCCGATTGTTTCTACTTGGTTGCGCACGTCCCGCCGGAAGCGGAAAGCGTTTTGGACGTTGGTGCGGGCGGCGGCTTGCCTGGCGTGCTGCTTGCGATTGCGCGTCCAAATACGAAGGTGCTTTCGCTTGAGCCGGTGAACAAGAAACAAGCGTTCCTTCGGACCTGTGCACGCGAGTTGAAGTTGGCCAACTATGATGCCCTGCCGATTCGACTCGACGATCATGAGGCTGCCGACTATGACGTTGCAGTTTCACGAGCGACCTGGGAAATCTCCGACTGGCTGGCGATGGGCGAACAGCGCGTTCGAGTTGGCGGCGTCGTCTTGGGAATGGAGGCCACGCCGAGCGTTGTGCTCGATGCTGCAACCATTCGCAGCTCGTACGATTTTCTGGATAAGACGCGCGCGATTATCGTTCGGACCAAACAAAGCTAGCTTGAGCTTGCACTACGTCGATCGGTTCAAACACTGGGCTTTCGCAATGTCAATGTGCCGGCAACTAACCCGTACGTGCCCAGCGCGGCGATAATTAGAGCATGTGAGGGTGCGGATTTCGGCGGCGATGTGTCCAGTAAACGATTCATTTGGCAGCCGATCCCAATATTCTGATTGCTGCAATCGTCGTTGTGCACGGCCTCAACTCGATGTGGCGCCTCACTCACCGTCCAAAAGATTGTGATCGAAACGCATACTGCAGCAATTGCGCTCAAGCCGGCCGCCAGCTGAAGTCTGATGTTGGCAAACTGGCTCACCAATGCAAAGGTTGCTGCGCCGGCCACAAGGAGCCAGGTCCAGCGACTCGCTTCGAATCCGCTCACGAGATCATAGCGCTGGAAGTCATACGCGGCTGTACGATTTAGCGTTAGCAGCACGAATCCAGCGGTCAAAACCAATAGCGCCAAACCTTCACGTCGCGTCATATGTTTCACCGTAGTACTGCTGCCTCACCTCTGCGGCGGCATCAGTCGGCAATATTTGACAGGGGCTTCGGCCGCAGGTGCTGTGGCTGCTGCGATCGACTGCAATCGGGTGGGTACCCATCCGTTTCTCTTGGGTAGCTGTCAGGCTGTGGGTCGGGTGACTGCGATCGGGTGGTTGAGATCGGGTGGCTGCCACCTGCGATCGGGTGGCCACCTGCGATCGGGTGGCTGGCACCCGTTTCTGACTGGTGGCTGCCC
>JAKQOD010000491.1 GCA_029565465.1 Deltaproteobacteria bacterium | reverse complement strand
GCTCAGGCTCAGGCTCAGGCTCAGGCTCAGGCTCAGGCTCAGGCACCACTACATCGACCGTGACGGCTACAACGATGCTGCGAACTGCCGATCTGCTCGCGGACCTCGAGTTATTGGAAAGCGTTTATCGCGCGCTGCATCCTGGGCTGCAACGCTATCTCACCGCAACGCAAGTTGACGCGGTGTTTGCCGACGCGCAACTGGAATTCGCTCGCGACCGCACGCTAGCCGATGCGTTCATCGTATTGACCAAGCTCACGGCGGCGTTTAAGTGCGGTCACTCGTACCCGAACTTTTTCAATCAGCGCGCCGACATCGCACAGGCATTGTTTAGCGCTCCGCGCTTGCCGTTTTACTTCACATGGCTAGGCACCAGTGCCGCAACGATGGTCATCACAAAGAATTTCAGCGACAACACCGCGCTCGCGCCTGGCGCCATCGTGGTGAGCATCAATGGCCGCAACACAACGGACATTTTAGCTGGGCTGCTGCCACTCGCCCGTGCCGACGGCAGCAACGACAACAAACGCAAAGCGTATCTCGCGGCCAGCGGCGACAGCAAGTTCGAGGCGTTCGACATCTTGGCTCCGTTGGTATTTCCAGAGCTACGCTCGGCCGACGGCATGTTTACGATGCAGATCAAGACGCTCGATGGCACGTTGCAAACGATTCGAGTGCCAGGCCAGTCACTTGGCCAGCGCGAGCAGATCGTCGACGATGCGAACCCGGAGCTTGCCGACGATGCACCGCTATGGCAACTCGCGTGGATGCCCTACGACAAGTCCAAATTTGCCTACTTGCGGATGGCGAGTTGGGTTGCCTACAAAACCAAGTGGGACTGGCAGGGCTTTCTATCGTCGACGATGAAAACGTTGATCCGCCAAGAGGTACCAGCGCTGATCATTGATTTGCGTGGCAACGAAGGTGGCAGCGATGCAGGTGATGCGATCCTCGAATACGTCACACCACGTGCGATTCCTCGACGAACAACCGTACGCCGCGTCAAGTTCACAACCGTGCCTGAGCCACTGCGGCCCATGCTTGATACCTGGGACAACAGCTTTTATACGCTAGGCACTGACGGCCACGCGGTTGCCGATGGCTGGCGCGAGCTGAACGACAGCCCACAGAACGCAACGATGCTGACGCCGAAAGGTCGGTACCGCGGCCGCCTGGTGGTGTTGATCGACGCCAGCAACAGCTCGGCAACGTTTCAATTTGCAGCGATGGTTAAGAAACATAAGCTTGGCACCTTGGTCGGCACCACCACGGGCGGTAGCCACCGTGGCATCAACGGTGGCGCGTTCTTCTTTACGCGGCTGCCCAAAACTGGGCTCGAAGTAGATCTGCCGCTCATTGGCACGTTTCCCCCAGGCACGCCGCGCGACGCCAACAACGTTCCCGACGCAGGCATCACGCCTGATGTAATCGTCGAGCGCACGGCAGCAGACATAGCAGCGAACCGCGACCCGCAACTGAATGCTGCGGTTGCCATTGCCGCTGGTAAACGCTAGCAACGACGGACGATCTTGACGCAGCACGCAAACGGTTTAGGCCCTGCGCGCCGCAACAGCATGTAGCGCTGCGCCATCGAGTAGCGTCGATTCCGCCACGGGCCGTGAATACAAAAAGCCCTGGAGCTCATCGCAGCCGGTACCTTCGAGAAATGCGGCTTGCGCTGCGGTTTCGACACCTTCAGCAACTACCTTCAAGCGCAGATTCTTGGCCAGCGCCACGATGCCACGAACAATCGCCGCGTCGTCGGGGCTCTGCGTGCATTCGTTGACAAATGAACGATCGATCTTGAGATACGACAACGGCAACTTCTTGAGATAACCCAAGCTGGAATACCCAGCTCCGAAATCGTCGATCGATACCGCCACGCCGCTATCAGCCAACGAGCGCAACATCCGACTGGCATTCGCGTCAGCCAAAAACACGCCTTCGGTAACTTCCAGCGTAAGCCGATCGAGCCGCGCACCGGTTTGTTGGCAGATTGCTCGAAACGTTGATTCAAACGTTGGCATCACAAGCTGCCGTGCCGAAATGTTGATCGAAATATTTAGATCAACGTTGCGCTGCGCCCAGCGGGTTTGCGCACTGCAAGCTTCGCGCATAACCCAAAGCCCAACGCCTGCGATCAAGCCGGTTTCTTCGGCTAATGGAATAAATTCGCTTGGCGACACCGCCCCAAGCTCTGGCGACTGCCAACGCAGCAGAGCTTCGGTTGCAACCCATGCGTGTGACCCAGCGCTGACGATCGGCTGATAGTGCAACGTGAATTCAGCGCGGGTGGCAGCGTTGCGCAAGCCGTTCATCGTCGACAACCGACGTTCGGCGGCAGCTTTGAGTACGGGCGTGAAGAATTCGAACGTGTTGCGCCCGTTGGCTTTGGCCGAATATAGCGCAGCATCGGCATGCTTCATCAGCATTTCCGTCGATGTGCCGTCGACGGGAAACACCGCTGCACCAGCACTGCCCGAAATCGACAACGAAATCGCCTCAACGGTTATCGGCTCATCCAGTAATTCAACCAACGCCTGTACCCGTGCGCGAGCCGCAGCGCCCGCAGCGCCACGCAAGACCACGATAAATTCATCCCCGCCTGCACGGCAAATAAAGTCATCCGCGCCCAAGGCTGCGCGCAGCCGAGTAGCGACGATGCGCAGAAATGCATCACCGACGCCGTGGCCCAACGAATCGTTGATGTCTTTGAAGTGATCGAGATCCAAAAAGAACAACGTAAACGGTTCGGTTTGCGTCAGCGGCCCACGTAAATAGTTTTCAAGACGTGCGCGATTCGGTAGCCCAGTTAGGCTGTCATGGTGGGCGAGAAATTCAATATGGGCCTGGTCGCGCAGTCGCTCGGTGATATCGGTAGCAACACCCAAGACGCCGGGACTTGCGCTGCCACTAAACGTGAATGGAATCTTGACCGTTGTCAGCATCCGCCGTTCGCCGCGCGCATCGGTGTTCGGTTCGGCTTCGATGGTTTTAGGCTGACCGCTACGCATGACTTCCAAATCATCGCGCCGAAAGTTCGCGGTTTCTTCAGCGCTCGAAAAATCTGCATCGGTGCGGCCTTCAATGTCTGCAACCGTGCAGCCATACGCTGATGCCATCGCTTGATTCACCAACACAAACCGACCTTCGGCATCTTTGGCAAAAATGAAGTGCGGAACCAAATTAATGATTTGCCGCAGAAACGCCTCCGCCGACTGCTCCACCCCGTCCGCCGTTGCGATCATCTCGGTAGAGTCACCCGATTTTCGTCACTCGGTCAAGAGCTTGGGCCGGCGACGCCTGAGCGCCACAATGCCGCAGCGCGCTAATCGGCGCAGCCCCCGGACAATTTGTCCTGCAAAACTGCATCCACGGATGTGGCGAGCCAAAGCAACTAAACTCGGCCGCCCCCGATTCTCACGCGAACTGTTTCTTGTTGTGTCCGCTGAAAACGCCAACGTGTGGGGTCCGCTCTGCAAGTCGGTCGTCGTCGGAAATATCCCTATTCTGTTTTTCGCGCGCTAGGTCTAACATGTGCGAATGCGTTTGATGTTTTCGCGCACCTGTTTGGTGGTGCCCCTGTTGTTGGGGGTCGTTGCAGGCTGCCTCCAAGCCCCGATCGTGACCTGCGATGACGGGTCCGTGTGTGCGACAGGCACGACATGTGTTCGGGTCGAATCGATCACGTTGTGCGCCACCGATGAAAACTATACGGCATGTGCAGGTGCATTAGAAAATCAGCCGTGCGCGGTTGGTGCAACGCCAGGCAATTGTAAAGGCGGTGTTTGTTTTCCACAGCGTTGTGGCGACGCATACGTTGACCCGGCTGCAGGTGAAGTTTGTGACGGCAATGCCAGCTCGCCAACGGGATACTGCACCGAAGATTGCCGCTCGACTGGCGTTTGCGGCAACGAATATATTGACCGTGCGCGCGGCGAACACTGCGATACCGGTCAGTACGGCCTTGGCCGCGATGGCTGTTCATCGCAGTGCTTACAAGAAGAACTGCGTTGGGCCGACATTGCAGCGGCGCCACCGCTCCCGCGAGCATACGCCGCCATGGCGTTCGATCGACAACGCAAACGAATGGTTCTATTCGGTGGCCAAAATGCGCAAGGCGTACTTGATGAAACCTGGGAGTTTGACGGCATGGATTGGCACTACATGCGGGTTCTTGATGCGCCGCCGGCACGCAAGAACCACGTGATGGCATACGACGAAGTCCGCCAGCAAATCGTAATGTTCGGTGGCCAATCGTCCGCGTCTACTCAGTTTGACGACACCTGGATCTGGGATGGCGCAACCTGGACCAATAAGACCCCAGCCGTACATCCATCGGCGCGTTATGGCGCAGCGATGGCCTTCGATGCCGCGCGTGGCGAAGTTGTACTTTTCGGCGGCGTCCCTGGGCTTAGTGACACCTGGCTTTGGAATGGCAGCGAATGGAATGAAGCTACCAATTCAACACGGCCGCCAGGACGGGGCTTTGGCCAACTCAGCAACGACCGAAAGCGCCAGCGGCTAGTGATGATAGGCGGCATAGCCATCCCGCCTTTTTCCAATGACACTTGGGAATGGGACGGCGCTGATTGGTTGAAGCGCACGTCGGCACATGTGCCGCCACTGCAAATATTCCAACCGATGGCCTATTCGGATGATGCCGAGTTAACGTTGTACAGTACTAGTAACGACCGGTGGACATGGGATGGTACGGATTGGTCGCGGTTGCCTGGCACCACGACGTTGCCTGGTTCATCAATGCAATACGATTCAGCCAAAGGTGCATTCTTGCTTTTTGGCGGTGACTACCACACTGAGGACGACCGTTACGACGGCAAGACATACTGGGTGAACGAGTCCGGCACATCAAACCAGATTCAAAGCTCGTCGATGCCAGGACGTCGCGCGGGCCACTCGCTTGACTACAACGTAAACGTCGGAGCCTTGATTATGTTCGGCGGCGTCTCAGGAGGCGTCGATCTAGGCGACACCTGGTACTATCGTAATGGCCTATGGCACCTCCTCAATCCTCCAGTAGCACCATCGCCGCGCAGGTATCATGCCAGTGCATTTGATCCGGTGCGCAACAAGTTGGTGGTGTGGGGCGGTATTGCGAGCAACTCGCAAAACGCCAACATAAGATATGATGATGTATGGGAATTCGACTTCGGTGGTGACCCATTCGGAAAGAACGCCAGGTGGACAGAGCGGACGCCGAGCGCAGGACCACGCCCAACACCGAGTTTCTCGGCGACAATGACGTTCGATACGGTGCGCAAGCGCGTGTTGCTTTCGGGCGGTGTTGACACAAACGACGCGGTGGTGAACGAAGTATGGGAGTGGGATGGTGCCAATGGGCAGTGGATCGATCGCACGCCGCCGCCGGCCCAAAACGCTTCCCGCGCGAATGGTGATAAGGTTGTGTTTGATCAGCGGCGCGGCCGCGCAGTGCTGGTGTCGTTGAGTGGCACCTGGGAATGGGATAACAACGCTGGTAGTTGGACCCTAAAAGCAACAGCCGCAGCAGGCCCACCGGCGCGCGTCAACGCAGCGCTTGCATACGATCCAGTGCGGGCCAAAGTGGTGGTGTTTGGCGGTAGCAGCAATCAAATTGTTCGACGCGACCTGTGGGAATGGGACGGCAGCGCTTGGCAACGACACCTATTAGCAACTACGCCGCCCTCGTTAGATGAGACAGGCATGGCATACGATGCGGTTAATGCGCGCTTTGTATTGTTCGGTGGCAGCACGGGCGAACGTGAGGTCAATGACATTTGGGCCTTGGAGTATCGTTCGGCCGATAGCCCTGCCGAAATCTGTCTCTCGGCTGACCTCGATACCGACGGTGATGGATTGGCGGGTTGCGCCGATCCGGACTGTTGGGGTGTTTGCACACCGATGTGTCCGCCGTATGTGTCGTGCGACAAGACAGCCCCGCGCTGCGGCGACGGTGAGTGCAACCTCAGTTTGGAAACAGCGCTACTATGCCCAACGGATTGCCACTAGCGCTAATCGGCGCGGTGACAGCTGTACTCAAGCGTCACTGGATATTCGGTGGTGTCGGTTGCATCGCGTGGGCGCAGCGTCAAGAAGTAGCGCGAACGGCCCAACGTGCGGGTCGCACTCGCCGTCGTGCCATTCGACGCAAAGGCTAACGGCGCGCCAGCTGGGCACGTCCCCGACGGGTCGGGCAGCGCCCACACGGCTTCCACTTCTGGAGGCAAATTGCCCGCGAATGTAATGTCGCCCAAGATCGGCGAATTGAGCACGTAGTTGGAATTGCCGTAGCGGCCACCCACGATGGTTGAAATGCTACGCGGCCCAGCGGTGACGCCATGTCCGCTGTCGCGACAAAACAGCTCTTGTTGCGCTGGGCAAAAGCCGCCAGTGAGCGGTGGATTCACTGCTTGAATCTCAACCAACGGGTTAGCGCTGCCATCCAACAACGCCCACAGCGCAACCGGGGTTTGGCTTAACAACGTGCCCTTGGTAAGGGCACCCGTGAACGCCGCCTGCCATGTGCTGCCATCGAAACGCAACAACGCGCCATTGTTAAGGCTCACCCAGATCGCCCCTGGCCCGTTGCTCCACAATGCGACGATACGGTCGGCCGGGTTTGGCACAACAAAGTTAGTCCAGCGCGTGCCATTCCAATAGGCGAGATATGGCTGCGTCGATGATTTTCGAGCGAGCCAGAGGTCAAAGCCATTACTCCAAACTGCTGCGATGTCGTCGCCAACTGCCGGCAGCGTGACATCCGAAACTGTAACGGCATTGCCTTCAACTTTTGCAACCTGCACGACGGCTGCGTTTGGAGGCGTCAACCAAAGCGTATACGAGTTGTTCAGACTGCCCCCCGTCATCCGCTGCACACTTGTCAACAGCGGCCGACTTGCGGGCGTTAGGGTTAATGGCGTCCAATTGCCGCCAGCTTCGTATCGCAACAACCCTAAGGTCGTCATTGCGAAGCCAGTTTGCCCATCGGACCAGATTGCTTTGGCATCGATCGGAGTGCCAACCGAGATCAAATCCTGGGTCGGCTCATTTTTTGTCAGCACGATGACCTTACCATTTTTGGTTAAGGCAAGTACTTCGTCGGCACCCGCGCTAACCGGCGCAAGATCAACCACTGGGCTGCCAAGCACACCTTGCAAAACAGCGGATGGCTTGTGCACATCCATGCGGTAGACGAATCTAGCGTTCGGGCCACCCGAAAAGTACAGTGCACCAGTACGGCTCTGTGCGACCGTGTAACTATCGGATGGATTCGCCTCGAAAACACTGGCAGGGATAACTCCACCGACGAAAACGGGTTGCAGATCGCCGAGCAGCCCGACCCTGGCTTCTTGAAAGTCTTTGCCAAACGCCCATGCCGCTCCGTTGCCCGCTGCCACAAAGTCTGCGTCACGGACGCCCACTTCGGTTGACTGCACACTGCCAAGATCCCGCCGTTCACCAACGAAACGAGTGGCTTGCCATTGCTCAACCCGTTTCTTGTCGGTGGGATCGATTGTAAGGAAACGGTTTGCCGCGCCGACTGCAAATGTGTGCGGGTAGAGATCGGTGGTTGTCAGCCAATCTGGCTCCACCGAATATTGCGAAATCTTCGAGCCCGTTGCATCGGCCAGCCAAATTGCGTTTTCGTTGTGAACTTGTAGGCGTTCGAACGGTGACAAGAGAGATTGTCGCCGAACCATCAGCCAGCTTGCCTGTTGACGGTTCCAACGATAGAGGGCTCCCTCGGTCAAAACAAAGACATCATCGGCATCTCCACTGAGCGCTTTGTTCGCGGTCAAGTCCGCACCGATTTGCTTCACCCAACTCGCGCCGTCAAAATGCCACAACGAAGCCTCGGTCGCAGCCCATACATCAGTTGCTGACAATCCCCAAATACCGACGACGGGACCATCTAGCTTTGCCCGCAACGGATCGGCGACGGCATTCATTTGCAGCATGAGGCCCGATTCGCAGCCGATGAATGCAGCGCCATGCATAGCCCAGACGTGGAGGCAAGTCTCGGCGATTTCATCAACCACTCTTTGGGTAGCATCAAGCAACTTGGGCCGCAGCCAACGGTCACCATTCCACCAGATGATGGTTGAAAGCGAGCCAGCTTGCGCAACCACCCACGCCTCAGCCGCATCAACGACAAACGCTGCCACAACAGAGCCGGCCCCGGACAACGGCGGCAAGGTAATGATGCGCTCACTGCGCCATGGTGATGCACAGGCCGATGCATCAAGACGACACTGTGAGTCACAAGTAACGGTGCCTGCACGGCCAAAGGCGCTGCATGCAAAGTTCAACTGCGCATTAACGTCGATGCCATCGCACTCTTCATCGGCATCCGCTACACCGTCGCCGCAGTAGCTCAGACAGGTGTCGGTGTCGACATCGCACGCTGCACAGCTCACTACGCCGGTATCATAGCCGCGTTGGCTACATGACTGCAGTAACGAAACATCGTCGCCGTCGCACGCTTCGCCAATTTGGGTATCGATCTCACCGTTGCCACAAAGCGACGGTTGGCAAAAACCGTTAGCGCAGCGATCAAGGCTACCAGCGTCGCCGCATAACGTACCGTCGGGCTTGGGCGCGCCATTGTCGTTAGTGCAGGCAGCGATCTGGTTCTGAGTCGCACAGAAAACGGCGGTCGTGGCGCTTGCTTGAAAACAGACTTGCCCGTCGGCACAGATAAGACCATTGCCACAATCAACCGTCGGCGTTTGTAAACAACCAGCGGCGGCAAGCGCCAACGCGCCAAGCGCACCAAAACGCAGCACTTTCCCAAGAACTGTGCGCCCGGATGTAAACAGCATCAATCGATCACCTTTACGAGCCCTTTGGCTTTCTTTTCTAATTCTTCGTTTCGCCGTCTTTCGGCTGCGAGCTTTTGGGCCAACTCCGCGCTGCTGGCTTCGGCGCGTTTGGCTGCGTCGACGGCGGCCTTCTTAGCGGCTGTTGCTTCGGCGAGCGCTCGATCCAATTTTTGCACGTTTGCTAACAGTTCATCGCGGCTCTGCTTTTCCTGATCTTGCAGCTTTTGTTCGACGAATTCTTTTTGGCCTTTTTCCGCCAGCGCCGCTTGTTCCGCTGCGATCCGCTTTGCTTCGGCCGCCTTCTGCAGTGCTTCCGCTTCGATTTGCGAAGCTTGCGCCGCTTGCAACTGGTGCATCTGATCTTTGACTGCAGCTTCCGCGGCTTGCGCCTTGTCGCGTTGCTTTGCAGCCTGTTCCTTCTCGGTGCGAATCATTGCCACGGCTACCAACGCGGCGGCCACCATGGCAGCCGCAAGCACGAACCCCGCTACCACGAAGTTGCGCTTGCGAGCTTTGGCACGATTGTCGGCGGCTATCGAAGCATCGAGAAAGCCGCTCTCGCGTGCAGCCAACGCACCTTCGTAGCGTCGCAAAAATGCCCGCGCTTCAAGCAATGCATCGCCAGTCCACAACATCCCGGCCGGACGGCCCTTGGTATCCCACTGTTTTGCCATCGGCCGCAGCTCATGGAGAAACGCTGCGTCTTCGCCGGATTCATCGCGCCAACGTTTGAGCGATGGCCAATGCGTAATCAACGACTCGTGAATGAGTTCAACCCGTGTGTTGGCGTCTTCGACGTCGGCCGATAGCAACCGCGCATTCACCAAGCGATCTAACAACGGCCGCACCTGCTCGGGCGGCCCTAGTTGTTCTAGTTCGGCGCGCTCGACCACGGCCCGGGTGCCTTCGGCTGTCACCAAACGCGCCAACACGGCACGTAACAAACGTTGCGATGCGGCAGGAAACTCGCGCACCAGGCCTTCCGCATGTTGCGCTAGCGCACCTTCGATGCCGCCGATTTCGAGATAACTTTGCTGGGTCAACAGCTGCCTGCGTTGATCGCGCCGCAACCAAAGCTGCTCGGCGCAGAACTGCAACAATGGCAATGCGCCCGCTGCCTTGTTCAACGAAGCCACCATCTGCTCGACGATAGGCGCTTCGAATGCATAGCCCAACAATGCGACGGGCCGCTGCAGCGCATCTTTGAGCCCAACCGCGCCAAGCGGTTGCATAAACATCAACCCTTCGGCCATCCGATCGCGCAACACTGGATTTTCACCCATGCGATCCAAAAAGTCGGACCGAATCGAAACCGTCAGTCGCAGAGGCGAACTCGCATCGTCGGCAAGCCCCAACAGACACGCTAGGTAAACGTCGCGTTCTTCGGGGTCACTCAACGTAAACGTTTCTTCGAACTGATCGATGAAGATCAACACGCGGCGCGATGTCGTACGCGCGTGTGTGCGCAACAAAGCACCGAGCGCGCCGGGCTCGTTGCGTGCTTGGCTGTACAATTCGTCGATAGTGCCCGCAGCCATACGATTGCGCGTATCACCGCGCAACACGTGCAACACCGTGTTAACCAACTCTTCCAACGGCCGCCGCCCGGGTCGCGCGATCCCAATGTGCCAGGCGCCGGCTTGCTTGAGTGCAGGTACTAACCCGGCTCGAACAAATGACGATTTGCCAATGCCAGATGGGCCTGCCAACACCAGCAACGGTTTGTCGGTAAGCCGAGCCACGGCTTCGGCAACTTCGCGTTCACGGCCGAAAAACATTTCGGCGTTGGCTTCTTGAAAAGCAGCCATGCCCAAAAACGGCGAAAGCTCCTCGGCGTGGTGGTGCTCGCGACGTAAGAAATTAAGCTGTTCGAGGGCTGCCAACAGTTCGCTGGTGTTGGCAAAACGCCCGTTTTTTTCTTTCGCTAAGCAGCGGTCAACAATCGCAACCAACGCTTCGGGCAGATGCGGCGCAACACTTGCGAGCGACGGCAACGGTGCGTCGATGTTCGCGATCGCTTCCATGATCGTTTCCATCGACACGGCGCCGAGTGGATGCAACCCGGTAAGTGCTTCCCACAAGATGATGCCCATCGCCCAGATATCGGTGCGATGGTCGATCTCGCCAAGCCCCCACTGCTCAAACGACATATACGGCAATGTGCCACTGACCCCGGTGTCCTCGACGCTGAGATTGAGCCCACGCGAAAGTTCCCGATGCATTTCGGCCAAGCGCTGGTCGGCACTGGCGCCTTTCATGATGCGGGCAATGCCAAAATCGAGCACCTTGATGTTGCCATCGCGGGTCAGCAGAATATTGGCTGGTTTCAGATCACAATGCACAAAGCCCAAACCGTGCGCACGTGCCAACGCACGGGTAACTGCCGTTGCAATTTCCACCACGCGTGGCACCGACGGCCGCTGGCGCAACAACGTCTCTTCGAGCGTCGTACCTTCGAGATACTCAAGCGCCATGTACGGCGCGCCTTGCCACTCATCGACTTGATAAATGACGACGATGTTCTCGTGCGAGCAGCTAGCGGTGGACCTGGCTTCGACGATAAATCGTTGGGCCAGGTCGCCACCGGTGAGCCCTAAAAATTTCAGCGCAACCAAACGTGCAAGCTTGTTGTCGCGTGCCAAAAGCACGGTCCCCATACCACCACGGCCGAGTTCGCGAATTACTTCGAATTGGTGCACCATGGTGCCCGGCTCAAAATCGAGATTGACCCGACCCGGATTCGCTTTGGATCGCGACGACGGTGACGACGGTGACGACGGTGATAGCCCAGGCGTGGAAACGTAGGTATCTGCGCCGCCAAGCGGCAACGCCCGATGAAATGGCGACGAAGCGGCCGCGGTTTCAACACCCCCCAGGGTGTCGCGTCGTTTCTCCATACATTAAATCGTAGCGCAGTTTTTCCTGCCCATCGGATTTAGCGTAAACTAATTTGGTGAAATCTCACGCCCTTCGGTTTTCGCTCGGTGCAGCTCTCGTGTTGTTGGCAACATCAGCGTCGGCACAAGCAGCTGGAAAAGGTAAAGGTTCGCCAACAACACCACCGGCCCCGGCGGCGCCTACGGCACCACGCGATGCCAAACCTGCACCGCCGGTCAATAGCGAAGAAAACCCATGGAGCAAGGGAATCTCCGATGAGAACAAGGCCAAAGCTCGCGCCCTGCTAGCCGAAGGCAATGACGAATTTGTGCAGGATCGGCACAAAGAAGCGCTCGAGAAATATCAGCTGGCGCTAGCCGTCTGGGACCATCCCGCCATTGCATTCAATGCGGTCCGCGCATTGGTGCGTCTCGACCGGCCGATCGAAGCTTCCGACATGTTGCAGCGCGCGATGCGTTATCAAGCCGCGCCACTGGGTGCCGAAGTTTTTGCCGAAGCCCAAAACTATCAGCGCTTGTTGGCAGGCTTGGTGGCCAATGTGGAAGTCAGTTGTAGCGAACCAGCAACGTTGAGCGTCGACGGTGAAGCCGTCACGTGTCCAGGTAAACGCGCCTTTCGCCTCAAGCCCGGCCGGCATACGGTAGCAGCAAGCCAGCCTGGTTTTGTTGCGTTGTCGCGGGTCGAAACCTTGCTGGCCGGTGACAATCCCGAAATCGCCGTAAAGCTACTCTCCGTCGAAAAAGCGACCGAAACCCGAACGCGTTGGGCAACGTGGAAGCCTTGGGTAGTTACGGGGTCGGGCTTAGCACTCGCAGCAGTAGGCATCGGCATTGAGTTCCAAGCACTGAGCTATCGCTCGGAATATGCCGCGGCCGTCCGCGACCAATGCTCGAAGGCCTGCTTGCCCAACGAGCTCAATGATTTCGCCAAAGACAAGGATTCCAAGTGGCGGAACTTCCACATTGCGGGCGTATCGACGATCGCCGTTGGCGGCGCGGTGCTTGCCACGGGAGTTACGCTGCTGGTGCTTAATCGACCACGCGCGCGGCTACGAGAACAACCACGCGTTGCCATCGGCTTCGATGTGGTGAGCCACGGCATCATGGCCAGCGGCTCGTTTTAACTCATTTAGACGGGTAATCGGGGCTTGTCGGCCCGGGCTTCGAATGTGAGTATGCGGCCATGGCTAACTCCGACGACGATAGTGGCGAAGATCTTTCCGATCACAGCCGGCGGCAGCTCGTCAAACGCGACCAGCGCATCAAAGGTGATGCATCGGCGCGTGTTGCGCATACGTTGATGGCACTGCCCGCTTCGTCGATCGCCAAACTCGAGCTGGAAGAAGATTTGCTCGAAGCGCTAACCCGCGCACGCAAAATCACGTCGATGATCGCACGTCGACGAGAAGAGCGAGCCGTCTCTGCAGCATTGCGCCGCATCGACATTCCTGCGTTGGAAGCGCGGATGCAGAGTGTCGCCGCCAATGGCGTTGCCGATTTGCGGTTGTTTCAAGCGGCTGAAACCTGGCGTGAACGGCTCATTGCCGACGCTGGCGCATTAGCGTTGTTTCGCAAACAATTTCCAGCTGCGATTCGGCTCAATCTCGAAATGTTGATCACCAATGCGCAACGCGAACGCACTACGGGCAAGCCGCCTGGCGCCGCGCGCGCGTTGTTTCGCAGCGTTATCGCAACGATGAAACCGGTAGCAACCGAGGTTGCTGACGCGAGCGATGCTGCGGCGTACGACGAATAGCGCGGTTAGCGCAAGCGCAGCGACGTTTGATAGAAGCGGCCACCGTTAGCGGCGCCGGCAGGAACGACCACAGTGCCGTCGGGTTGCTTGAGGCCGGAAACACCATCGAGCAAATAGTGGCTTTGATCAATGGTCACATCGACGCGCAACGCTTCGGGCGGTGTGGTGCCGAGTTTGTTCATGGTTGCACCTTGGGCACGGATGGAATCCGCGCCGATCCACAGCCGAACCTGCTCGGCGTTGCCGTTGACTTCAAGTTTGCCATCGTTGTTGAGGTCAGCCAACCATTCCGCAGCCCCGCCGTTGGCCGATTCGCCGTCGCGCAGCAAGATGATGCCCGTCGACGATGCGGTATCGACGGCGCCTGCGCGTCCGAAGTGGTCCATATAACCGCGAACGCTACCGCTGTTATCGACGATCAACGAGATCGAACGGAACGTGGCAGCTTCACCATTCGGGCCTGCAACCCCGTAGGTCGCGAAGTGACGGATCGATGATTTTGCCAAGATTGCTTTGGCCCACGGCGCGGCTTCTGCGATTGGCATGCCTGCGCCTGGCCCAATGGCCTGCACTGGTGGTGCTGGAATATTGGCAGGATTCGATTCAATAGCTTTGCTTGGGTCGACGCTCCAAATTTTTTCAACGCGAGCGGCGCCACTTTCGGTGAAGGCATAGCCAGCTTGATTGATGCGCAACGACGAACGGACCGAACCGGCAGTCTGTGGGCTGCTCTTGGGAACGCGGGTTTTCG
Source organism: Deltaproteobacteria bacterium (assembly GCA_029565465.1). Lineage (GTDB taxonomy): Bacteria > Myxococcota_A > Polyangia > Haliangiales > Haliangiaceae > JABFXX01. Next base: position 39,816 of record JAKQOD010000491.1, on the reverse strand, counting down.
GCAAATAGATTTCGGTTACGTTGCCGCTCGCATCTTTTGAGATCACCAGTTGCGAAGCCTCGCGCCGCAAGCCTGACACTTCGAGAGCGCCGTTATTTTTGGTGTCGACGAAGGTCGTGTACTTCGCAGCGAAGTCGCGGCCGTTGGACTTCGCAGCCAACTCACCGTCGAAGATATGATATTCGGTAAACGATTTTGTTTCCCAATTTGCTGACGTGCCACGCCGCACGTGGACAACAATGATACCGAGCAATTTACCCGTGGTGTCTTTGAGCAACGTCACCCGACGGAACGTGTCCGAGACGACCGAGCCCATATTGCCGTAGGTATGAAATGGTTCTTGCCGATTGTTTTTCACCAGCTCGGCAAGCTTGGTTGTATCAGCGGAAAAATCTGACTTGCCATCGGCCCATACTTCTTCTTCGATGTCGTCGTCGGTGCCTTCGGGTTGATCAACACAGGCACCTGCGGCGCTGACGACGGAAATGGCAAATACAATTTTGGCGAGTTCTTGTTTCATGGTGCTGCCGGCTAGAGCAACTCGCGTGCCACACGTAAATGAGGCACGCACCGCGCGAAATCGCCTGTAACAGCCGTTGCGGTGCTGCATCGAGTTTGCAGCCAGAGCCGACTTGCCGGCTAACTTACTTGATCTTACGCGCGGCAAACGACGGCAAGACCAATGTCGTTTCAGGCAAATACGCCGCGCCAGTGCTACTTTACGGCATGCGCCTGTTGCAGCCCCTCGGCCTCGGACTGGTTGGCACCTTGCTGGTTACGGCTAGCGTTGCTGCACAGCCCGGCGCGCTGCCAACCCCGACGCCCAGTATTGAACCCGAACCAACAGCGCAGCCAGCCGCAACACCAGATTTGAGCATTCCACCTGGTGACCAAGTAACCGCAGGACCGGGCCAGCCTCCTGGTTACGCGCCAGCAAGCGCAGCACCGACCTTTGCGCCCAATGCGGAACCGGTGGTGGATCAACTTGTGCGGCTTGCGGAAGCGCAACTTGTGCCTGAAGCGCGCGCATTGGTTCATGACGTTGCAGCCTTGCGCCAGCTTGTTGATCCGTCGTTTCGCAACCGCATCGCGGTCGGCATCGTTGGCAGTGAGCTTAACTATGCAGCGTCGGCCTTCAACATGGGGGCGCTGTATCGCGGCACGATCGTGCGAGGCAACATCGCGGCATCGGCGCTGGCCAATTCGCACAGCACCACGAGCGCGAATATTGACGCGGATGTGTCATATGAATTGCCCGTGTGCCGCGTTGTTGGCATGCGTGGTGCCATCGGCGCCGAGCGCTTCGACAACAGTAATCATGTGCGTGGGTACGTCGAAGGCAGCGCTTGCCTGCCGAGCCCGGTGATCGCGCTGGAGGTGCGCGTCGGCTATCGCTTCGGCATGAGGCCTTCGCTGATCAATCAAGGCCTCCAAATCCCCAAAGAGTTCAAAGGCTTTGAAATCGGTATTGATGCACGTGCGTATCGCATGTTGCGATCAACATGGGACGCTGACTTTTGGGCGATGAATCTCACCACGGGCAGCAATTACTACGTGGACCGCACGCAAGGCATTACTGCATCGACGCAGTTTACGGCAGCGCCAGTATCGATTCATCGCTATGGCCGCGGCTTCGGCGGCGGCACCCAGTCGCATGAGATTTTGCGGGTCACGTTGCACGCGGAATCAACCGAAACCGGCGGCGATAGCTTAGCCGTGCTGTACGAACCTTATCGGTTCGAAGGCATCCGCTTGAGCAAACGGTCCGCGCTATCGGCGTCGTTGGGGGTTGCGCGTGGCCAAGTCAATCAAGGCGATAAAGGCAAAGTCGTCATTACGCCTGGCGGCTTTGTTGCAGTCGCCTTCGGTGACCTCGGTGCGTTCACCGAGAGCCGCGTGACGTACTTTGCGCAGTCGAGCAACCGCGACGTGGCGTTAAGCGAACTCCGTGCGACGCAGCGAATCGTCAAACAAGCCGATCGGTTCTATCTCAGCGGCCAAGCATGGATAGGTCGATCACAGTTGCTGTCGATCACGCACCTTAGCGACCCTGCGTTGGTATGGGGCACGACAGTCGATGTCATGGTGCCGGTGTGGAAAGGCATCAACGTATATGGGCGCGGCGAAGCAGCGCGCATCCTGGTACCCGACGGTAACGATGGCGTTGCCCGCGTTGTTGCTTCCACCGGCATGCTGGGCCTGACCTACTCCAAACAGCACGATTTCGTAAATCATCGTAAACCGGTGGTTGACCCAGCGTGGAGCGGCCCGGTGCCAGAGCCGCAAACGTTGGCGTCCCCGCCGTCGATGGATTAATGATGGCCCGCCTTGCGCCGCAACCGCTGCGTGGTTGGCTGCTCGCATCGCTACTGCTGTGGGTGGCGATTGGGATTGGGTGGCTTCGGCTCACTCGCGGCTTTCATGCGACCGACCAACTTGCGGCGATCGCGACTGCATCACTCGTTACAGCGTATGCTGCCGCCGCGTACCTTAATCATCTAGTGCTGATCCCACGCTATTGGCGCACCGGCCAACACAAGCGATATGCGCTTACCTTGCTGGCAGCGATGCTGACGCTCACCGCGATCGCGTTAGCCGTGCTGCGCACCTTTTACATTCGTGCCATAGGCCCTGCGGCCGTGAATCGGCTTGAAGTTGACTTCGCTTTGGACTTTTTTGGCATGCTTGTGCACGTCAGTGCTGCTGCGCTCGTGGTTCACGTGTTGCGCAAGCGATGACGTAAAATATCCCGACGCCATACAAAAACCGGCGACCGCCGCGTCGGCATGTCATATTCCGCCCATGTTATCGCGTGGACTCGCAGTTTTTGCTTGCTTGGCATTGGTGGCCTCACCGGCGTGCCATACTCCTCAGCCCCAAAAACCAATGCCCAACTCACCAAACAATGCCGTCTTTGCGCAAGTGCCGCTCTATAGCAACGAGCCCACGGCATGCACGCCAGCGGAGCCAAAGTGGCCGTGGCACGGAATTTTGATCGCAGCACCGTCGGTGGTGCTCATCCCGGCCGGCAACGCCGCCTTAGCCGCACATATTTGCGGTCGTTACACGATCGAAACCACCCGCTTGCTGGAAGGCAGACCGATGACGCTGCACGCAACGAACAAAGCCACCGGGGCAAGCTTTCAAGGCGATGTTTTCGACGAAGATCCAGGTATCATGGCGCGAGATCCGAACGAGCAGCCGGTCGATCCAGCCAGCGTTGCTAACATGTCGAATGGAGCCGCGTTGACGCGCAATCTATTTCAATTCGTCAAGCTGCCGCGCGAACCGGCAACCTACGAAGTCTATATGTCATTCGGCGGCTATGACTCGAACCGTGTGGTGATCGAAGTTCGTTCGTCACCATGACTATTTCTGCATGCGCCAAGCGCCTCAGCGACGATGGTGCAACGCGAGCCCGTCTGCTCCCACTGCGATAATTTCCTCTTCGGTTACGCACACGCCAAACAAATCCGTGCGCGTGCCAGTGTCAATCGCGGTCCACGCTTCGCCATCAAAACGGAGCAGCGTGCCGCCACCTCCAACCGCGTAGGCCTCGCCGTCACCGACGACGCAAAGTGCCTCAAGCGCCGCACGGGTGGGGCTAACCAAACGGTGCCAGGCAACACCATCGAATCGCAACAACGCGCCGGCGAGCCCCACCGCCAGCAGCCCGGCTCCGTAACCGCGGATGGCCCGCAAATGCGCGGCTGGGACAACGTTGTGTTCGCCGAAGCGCTTGCCATCGTAGGCAACAACGCTGCCGCCAAGGCCAGCCGTGTAAAGTTGACCGCCTGCAGCCGTAAGCGAAAAAATGTGTTGATTGTTAATGAAATCGACTGATTGCCATTGCTGGTCGGTGCGCTGCAGGAGTGCGCCATTAAAACCGGCGGCAAACCAGCCGTCATCGGTTGGTGCGACGGCAAGCAGAATATGTTGCACCCCCGATGCAACGCCGCGCCAACCTCGCATCGAGCGCTCCAGGATCAAGCTAGTGCCGCCGATATGCAAATTGCCACCGACTGCGACAAACTCATTCGACGCAGCGGCGATTGCGTAGATATCCTCGTCGGTTGGCACCGCTTCCGGTTGCCAGCACTCGCCGTTCCACGTCACCACTGTGCCGTGTTTGCCGACCGCGATCGTCGTGGTGCCATCACTCGCGACGGCTAACAGCTGCTGCGCTGCAGCCGTGAATGTCCGCACCGCCACCATCACAACCGCCGTTCGATCGCGTTGGCAAGTTGCTCAAAGTCGGCGGGCTCGACATAAACTTGGCCGCACAAGCGCATCCACAGTCGATCGCCGATGGCCATGATTGGCACTTCGATAGCATCGTCGAACCAGAGGGAATCGCGCAACGCGAGTGCAGCATCGGCGCCTGCACCAAGCGCGCGCGGCAACGGCAGAGTGACCATGGTGCCAAGCAACGCAGCAGGCACCAGCGGCGGTGCGCCGGCGGCGTCATGATGCGACCACCGTTGGGCAAACATGCGCTGCGCATCGACGACCAGCTGATGATTGTACGCTTGCATCTTGGCTACGTCGAGTTCACGCAAGAATGCCAGCGCTGCCGCCGACGCCAAATACGCTGTCGGGTCGACCGTACCTTCCCAGTCGAACTCTTTGGTAAAGCCGTGGCCGAGGCCCCACGAAATCACCGTCGGGTGAATATTGGTGAGGTGGGCTTGCGCGCACCACAAGATGCCCGCGCTGCGTGGCACCATCGCCCACTTATGTAAATTGGCTGCGTAGAAGTCGACGCCGAGTGCTTCTATATCGAGGGGTATCGCGCCGGGCGCATGCGCGCCATCGACGAGCGTGAGCACGCCGCGTGAGCGACATGCTGCAGCGATATCTGCGATCGGCATCACTAGCGCAGTTTCGGACGTCACGTGATCGACGATCAGCAAGCGCGTCCGCGGGGTCAGCGCTGCGACGATGGCATCGACGACCGCTAACGCATTCGGCGGCGGAAATGGCAGCTCGGCAGTGACAACTCGCGCACCAGCTCGCGCGGCCACATGCTGGGCGCCGTACGTAACAGCTCCATACCCGAGGCTGGTTACCAAGATTTCGTCGCCGGCCGCAAATTGCAGCGATTGCAGTACAGCATTGATGCCGGACGTCACATTGCGCACAAATGCCAACCGATGCGGCGCAGCGCCCACGAAAGCACCTACTTCGCGAGCTGCGTGGCGCAACCTCGATTCGCCGTGACACATGCCTAGCGAGTCTGTCACTTGCCGAGCCATGAAGTTCGCAGGCGCGCTTTCGCATTCGATCTGCAATGCCTGCTGTGCAGCCAGCACCGCTTTGGGCGTTGCGCCGACGGTACCGTGGTTGAGATACGTAATGTCTGGCCGCAAATGCCAGTGTGCCAACATCGACCGACCGAATTGCAAACCGAGCTCCGACATGGAGCAATTGTAGCGCAACTGCGCCCGCCCAAGCGCCACCAGTAGACCCAGTCGGGCACTTGCACTAGATTGATGTCATGGCAATTTCTTCGAGGCGACGCCTAGGCACGCTGACGTTCGCTGCAAGTATCTGCGCCGTGCTGAGCTGCGGCGATCCGAAGTCCAGTGCAGATGGAAACAATGTCGACGCGCCAGTCTGCCCGCCCGGTTCAACGCGCACGGGTACATGGAGCAACGGCTCAACCGACCCTAGCACGATCGAAGCCATATCCGTGGTCAACGACGTTGTCACGCTGCTCAAGACGCCGTGCGGTTATGTGCCAACTGCGGAAGTTATTTTGAACCCCGACGGTTCGTTTCAATATTCGCGTGCAGGCATCGAAGTTCAAGGCACGATAACCGCCGCGATGGCAACCGGCACATTCAAATCTCCAACGTGTGCCACTGCGACAGCTTGGTCAGCCGCACATGTCAGCAACAACCATCAAGGGTTGGTGCAATTCAACGCAATTACGCCGGTCAACGCGCCGCCAGCAACTTTGTCGTCGGTCCCTGCTGGTTTGGTGAATCGCTGGCCTAGCGCATTTGGCCTGTTTACCGTCGGTGCATCAGTAACGGTTACGGTCACCGGTGGTACCGTTACGTTTTGGAATAACGACGAAGGCTGTACCGGCCAAGCGTGCACGTTCAAGGCGACGCCGAATTACTCAGTCATTCAAGTAAGCATCCAATGAGCAACGCAGTTGAACCCTAAAGCACGTGCGTTGCATGTGCAAGCTGATGCGGCGCCACACGCAATCGTCGACGACGTTGGCCAGGCGCGGCTGCAACCGGGCTACTCACACGCACGCAACTCTTTCGTGGTCTTGGCAGCGAGCACACAGGCCAACTTTGCTGGCGTGCCGCTGCGTTGACATTCTTTGATTTCGCCGTCGTATCGGCCGTTGGCTTTGACGGTATTGAGCACGTTGGTCGGATCGTCGCCAAACAGTTCGGCCGAGTGACGCAGCGCTTTTTCACAATCCTCGACGGAGAGCAGTGGGTTCAACACTTCAGGATGTTGACCGTACCGCCGTTGCATCTGGTCGAAGACGCGCCACCGTTCCGATCCGCGATCGCTTGGCATCGGGCCATAAACTGCACCGACCACAGTGTCGCCTTCAGACAGCAGTGCGACATCGCCAGCGAACTGAGTCGCAATTATCGCGCGCAACGACATACTATATTGCGGCGCGCCTAGCGTCGCATTGGCGGCACGCAAGGACGAACCTATCGCGGCTGGCGCCACCGTTTCAATCGTTGGCCCCGTGCCCAAAAAGCCCATCGCCAAAATCGTTTGTTCATTGGCGGGCGCTGCGCCGGTGGTGATGTAGATCGCAAACGAGCCCGGTTTTTCCTTGGCTTTGCAGTCGCCAAAGATCACCACCCGTGCCGCTTTGGCTTCGATGCTGTCCTCGTCGCATAGCTGGCCACTGAACTTATCCCACACCGTTTGCAGCTTGTCGCCAACGTGCACGCCGTTGAGCGTGGCTCCGCTTTTGGCTGTTGCTATCATCGGCGCCCCCGGCGTTGTCGACGACGAACTACCGTTGCAAGCGCCCAGCAGAAGCAAGACCAAACAGCTATTGCGCATGCGTGCAGTCTAACACGCTCACGAGCCTGCCTCGCTGGCCGCGGGCTCGCATCTGCGAACCGGGCCCGCTGGTGGAGCGATGCCGATTGCCTAAACAACCGCGCAGAATTCGCTCGACTCCAGGCCGGGCGCATACAATTATTGCGTAATGAATTTTCGCATCCTGCCTTTTGCTCTCGTCGTTGGCGCGGTGATGCCTCCGGACAACGAGCGTTTCTCGGGCGGCTATCACAGTGGCCTGCGTTACTACACCTCGAACAGCATCCTGCCTGCGGGCACTATGTTGAACGTAGTTGGCGCATAGCCTGCGGTACAAAGTTGTGATCGGAATCCAAGTCGCCCCGCGTGCGCGGGCCTATGCTGCCGCCGTGCAAGTACGTTGCCGTTGGAGTCTGCCTTGTTTGGCGCTAGCCGCCGGTTTTGCCTGCGGCGACAACGAGCCCGGCGCAGCAGTTGGACCATCGATCGCTGCCGACCCTAAGATGGCAGCGTACGTCGATGCGGTAACGCAAGCGGAGCAAGTGTTGGGCGCCGATCCATCGACAATGCTCTCGACGCTGCGGCAGTTGTACTACGGCACCGCGTGGAGCGTCGGCTCGTCGAATTCGTTATGGAATCTCATCATCACCTGCGCTATCGAAGTGCCCGATCCGCGGCCGGTACTTGGGGCACCGCTGCATGCAGCACTCACGACCAATCGTGTTGCGACTGGCCAAGACGTTGGCCATATCTTTGCGGTGCTCGAAGCAGCGGTATGCCCTCGACCGCGAGTATTGGGCGTTGCCATGCTCAACGAAGATTTCGCAGGCTGGCCTGGCGATCTAGGTTCATCTGTTGCGGTGCATGTCGCGTGCACCACGCTGGGCGAAGCCGCAGCAAGCGAACCTGCGTGCGGCGGCAAAGCCGGCGACTTAAACTTCTATCTCGATCTACTCTCGAGCAAAGCCGATTTGGAAGGTGACATCGATCCGTTGGTCATGCGCGCCGTTGAAATGGGTCACAGCTGTGCGGGTTCCGCAGGACTCACGTTTGAACCGCGGCGGCCAATAAGCCAGCTGCTTGCCGATTATTATCTCGATACCGCGTCGCCACTTGGTCGCGCTCGACGCAACCGCAACCGTTGTTTGCTCGAACTGATGGGCGGCGAGTTTCGCGGCGACACCTTGCTCAACCGCGACGAATTGATCGAAAACTATGGCACCCAGATCGGTGCCAACGCAGCAGTCTATTATCTTTCGGTGCGGCCGGCTGGGCCAACCGATGCCGAACGTACCGCGATGATTGTCGACGGAAAAACGGCGACTGGCTGGTTTATCGACAAGCTGCTAGCGAATTTTGCAAGCTTGTAGTCGAACGCGTAGTACCGGATGCACGTCGTGCCCGTCGTGATTTTGGTATTGCTGGTTTGCAGCAATTGGCGTCGTGCGTGGCCCATCGACAGTCAGTCCAGTTTCCGGTTGGTTCAAGCGGAAGATCTATTAGGAAATGATTGCAGATGTTTACATATTCGTTGGAACTGGGCTATCCGCCGTTACCAATTCCCACTGGTAACTCTCATCTTGTTAGTGTATTACACACACTATTAAAATGAATCGTCGCGAGATCGCAGCAGAAACGTTGAGTGTTATTCGCGTTGGTGGCTACGCGGCACGTACTGCGGTGCGTTCGAACACGTCGTGTTCGCCATTTACGGTCGCAGCCGTGAAGGCGCAACGATCGCGGCGTTTCGTCGAGAATTCACGGCAGCCACGCTAGGCAAGCGCAATGCGCACTAGCATCCCACTCGCACTGCCAGCGTAAAGCACGTCAGCTTCTTTGTTAAACGCCAAGGCTGTCACGTGGCCGCCGCCGGCGGGCCGGCCACCGAAGCGTTGCTCGCCAGTTTTGGCTTCGACGCAGATAACATATCCGCTGCTATTGCCGATCGCGCACCAACGCTCGCTACGGTCGACAGCAAATGCCGTTACCGTAGTTGCAGCAAGGTTGAGCGGATCGGGAAACTTCGTCGGTGCGGCACGCAGAGAAAATGCAAACAAGCCATTGCCGAACTCGCCGCGCAGCCAAACGTAGCGTTTTGTAAATAGGCCTTGATCGAACGGCCCGCCGGGCACGGATGCAATCGGTGCGCGCGTTTTGGCACTATACAAGTGAGCCATCCCGTCGACGACAATGCATGCAAGCTTGGCATTTGCGCACAGTACGTGGCCAAGCGTGGCGAGCTCGGTTGACCTTGCCACCGACGATGCTGGCTTCGCTGCACTCGTCGTGATGTCGTCGAGCGTCGCAGGGTCCAACATTGCGAAACCTGCATCTTTACCGCGCGCGATACGCGTTACCAACACGGCCTTCGCGCCGACGTCAAGGCGGAGCACTTGCGTTTGCAATTTTCGCGCGGTGAAGGCTCCCATTAGGCCGCCATTCTACTCCGACGGCGCGTGTGACGTTGCAAAATACTCGAGCACTTCATCGCCGTGGCCATCGAACGTGCCTGTCGAGCGCCAACCCAGATGGCGATAGAAGCCATACGATCGATGTTGCGGATTGCGAGAACATCCCAGAAACAGCCGAGTTTTGCCGAGGGAGGCAAGCTGATGGACCATCCGTCCTAGGAGCGCTCGGCCAATGCCGCGATTCTCAAATTCAGGCAACAGCGCGAGTACCACGATTTCCCCATCGGTGGTGCATTGCCTAACCGCAAGCGAGCGTTGCGGCTAATCAAGCCGATTGCAGCTGTAATCAAGTGCGACGGGATATTCGGTCTTATCCAGCGGGTCGCGAGGTCGCAACGTTAAAAAATAGCGCGATGGACCGAGTGTTTGCTCGGCCCGCTGGCTCGTGCCGCTGGAGGCAAACGCAAGAGGCGCACCGGGTGGACAGGTGCCCGAGGAGTCTGGCAACGCCCAGATTGCTTCAACGCCCGCTGGCAATTGGCCCTCGAAACGAATGCGGCCCGACAACGTTGAGTTGAGCACGTAGTGTGCATTGCCAAACCGGCCGCCAACAATCGTGCCGATGGTGCGTGGCCCTTCGCTGACACCATGGCCGCTTTCACGGCAAAACAATTCTTGCTGCGCGGGGCACGCGCCACCAGTAAGCGACGGGTGAGGATTAACGTACTGACCTAAGCGATACCCAGTGTTGCCGACCTTGATTAACGACATTAGTTGCTTGCTAGGTGCACGGCTAACAACGTGCAGCGAATCCCGTTGCGCAGCCTCAGCGGCATCGGTATCAAGCAAGGTCAACCGACTACCATCGAAATGTAGCAGTGTGACAACCAGGCTGACCTGCCCTACTCGCCGCAGCACCCAAATTTGGCCCGGTTGGTCACTCCACAATTGCGAAATGGTGGGGAGCACCCCGGCGGCTTGGGGCACATCGTAGAAGATCCACTTGCCATTAACCCATCTTGCCAAGTAGGTCGGGGTACCGCTCATTGAACCTGCGATCCAAAGATCGGGTCCGCTACTCCAAACTGCCGTGATCGTTGTAATCGACGGCAACGTGATATCCTCGGCACTAGCAACCGATCCCGTGATGGTGAACCGTTGCAGCTTCGGCATAGCAACACCAGCGATTGCTGGAGTACCTGTCACGATCCAAACAAAATCAGTTTCATTAACTCGACCTCCCGTCATCAGCACGGTGCCAGGATGAACATTGCCCAAACTCGTCCATGCAGCGGCGGCAATGCCTTGGTAACGAAATAGGTCCGTGTCGTTGACGACGAACCCACGGCGACCATCAGCCCATATGCCGCGCACTTTTTCGGCCGTAGTATAAGTTAGCGTATTCGCATCGCGGTTCAGAACCCGCAATTTGTTTGCGGCAAGCACCAATAGTTCTGCGTCGCCAGGTCCTTCAATCGGTGCGATCGCATCAATAAGCGCCATCCCGAAGGGAAGCGACTCGCTACTGTTGATAGTCTCAACTGGTTTGACTGGGCTTCGCTTAACGAATAGTTCCGTGTCAGACACCGCGAAATACACGCTACCGTCGACGCCTTGCACAATGTGTTGCCGCCCGCCGGTTAGTGACGGTGGAATTCCCCCTAAGCCTTCAACCAACGAACTGCGAACTTTGACTGTCAAGTTCGCACGAAATATCCAGATCGAATTGGCATTGGCGGCGGCAAGCCCATCGCCAACGTCGGTTTTCGCAGCCATCGCCGCCGTGATCGTCGAAGGTGCCGGTGCAGGGCCGGTCACAATGAAGCGGCGCAACGTCTTTCCGTCGACATAAAACGAACTAGTGGAGCCTGCGAGCACTTTCGATGCCGATTCCAGCGCCTCGCCGGGCGGGAGCGTGACAGCAAAAACTTGCCCATCGGTGAACAGTTTGACTTCAGGAGGTAGCAGGCCTGCTGGCGGAGCATCCGTCACTAACCAAACATGGTTCTGATCGACAACATTCATTTGGCGAAACGGCGGAGACGGCTGCGCGGCCGCGATGGTCCAGCTCCCCGTCACGTCACGAGGACGATGAAACAGTGCCGTGTCGGTCAAGACAAAAAGGTTTTCCGCATCACCACTAATGGCAACAATGGTCCCTGTCGTCGCCACCCCCAGCGCAGCCCAGTCACTATCTTCAGGCCAACTAGTCCCGTTGTAGTGCAACACTTTTTGGCCTTGGGCAGCCCACACATCATTCGCTGCAAAGCCCCAGAGGCCTGTTATTGCAACGCCGGCATCACCGACTGCATTGCTGGTGCCAACGTTGCCTTGAAACGTGATCACCTCACCATTGCTACAACCGGCAAATGCAGTGCCATACGTGGCCCACATGGCGTCGCATAACCCAGATTTCTGAAAGGTTGTTTCAATTGCAGCGCGCCGCCACCGATCGCCCGTCCAGTGCGCGAAATAGCTCACCGCAGTTGCGCCGGATCCTGCAGCTTCAACCACCCAAACGTCGTTCTCAGCGACGACAGCTGCGGTACGGGCGTTGACTGGGTTGTTGGCGCCGACCGACTCCGGTATCGGCGGCAGCGTCACGATACGGTCCGAGCGCAACAGCGATCGGCAGTCGCTCACATCGAGTCGACAGTCTCGCGAACAAACTACGGCTCCAGTTTTGGGCGCTGTCTCGACAATTTTTGCACAAGTCAGCGCCAACTCTGCATTCACATCTTCGCCATCACACTCTTCATCGGCGTCGGCAACACCATCACCGCAGTAGTGTTCACAACCATTGGTATCAACGGTGCATTCGGTACAACCGACCACACCACTATCGTAGCCGCGCTGCGTGCAGCTAGGTTCGTTGATAACAACGCCGACTTCACAAGTTTCACCGGCCTCGGAGTTGATCACCTCGTTGCCGCACAACGCTGGTTGGCAGAAGCCGTTCCGACAGCGGGTAAAATCCGTCGGTTCACCGCATTCTGCACCATCCGGGACACCAACACATGCGGCAACTTGCGCCGGGGTAGCACAGAACGTGTCGACGGCTGTTTCCACGCACACTTGCCCACTGCTGCAGATCGATCCGTTGGCACAGGCTATGGTCGGAGAAGGCACACACCCAACACTCAGCAGTGCGCTAACAATCAATAGGCCACATGTAACAACGAGCGAGCGTTGATGTGCAGCCTGCAACTTGCCCGGGTGAATCATGTCGCGAGGGTAACGCGAGGACAGCGCGCAATGCGACTGCAGATGCAGGTTATGCGCGATGTCGAAGCACCGCGAGCACGGCGCATGATGCCAAGATACGCCGTGTGTTAGGTCCGATCAGGCTTCGGCGTGGTAGCCCCCGATGGCGGCAACATCGGCTTGGCAATGTAGTCAGCAGCGACGGAGCCACTGAGTGATTGTAAGAAGCTGATGATCGAAGCAGTGTCGGTCGCAGAGAGTGTCTTGCCGAGCTGTAGCTGCGCCATGGTCTGCACTGCCGTGGTGAGATCCGTGACTGACCCATCGTGATAATACGGCGCCGTGGCCGCGACGTTGCGCAACGTGGGTACTTTAAAGAACATCCGGTCGGCTTCGTTCTTGGTCAGATCGTATCGACCCTGGTCCTTCTGGTTTTGATACGGCGCAGTCACGCCGAGCTTCATGTACATCGCACCACCAACGAGCACGCCATTGTGGCATGTAGCGCAACCGGTCGTCATGAACAAAGCGAGCCCGTCACGCGCCGCTGGCGAGAGTGCGTCATCCTTGCCAGCGACAAAGGCATCAAACGCAGTTGGCGTCACGAGGCCGCGTTCAAACGCTCCGATCGCGTTGCCAAAGTTGTCATAGCTAATCGGATCCTTATCAGCGGGAAATGCTTGCTTGAATGCCGCGACGTAGCCAGGAATCGAACGCAACACCACCAGCACGTGCGCTGGGTCTGGCATTGCCATCTCAACCGGATTGAGAATGGGGCCCTTAGCCTGTTCCTCGACGGTTGGCGCACGCCCGTCCCAGAACTGGGCGACCTGGCCAGCGGCATTGAACACCGTTGGTGAGTTGCGGCCGCCGAGTTGGCTCTTGTGCCCTGTCGAAAACTGCACGCCGTCGACGCCGCCCTTATCGAGTTGATGACAGCTATTGCAAGAAAGCTCCTGCGCTTTGGATAGCCGGGTCTCATAATAAAGCATCCGGCCCAACGCTATCTTCGCTGGTGTTGCCGGGTTCGTTGCCGAATCAAAACGCGTCGGCAACGGCTTGAACATCGCGCGCGCCTGCACCAGATCGAGCTTGGGCGCTGCGGCCGCCACCGGCGCGGTTACCACGCTTGGCGCTGGCTCGACGGCAGCCTTTGGTTTTGACTTGCAGCCAACGACGACGCTGCAAGCGAGCATGACAGCAACGGAGATCGGTACGCCTAGTTTCATGGAACCCATGGCGCTATTCGCTGCATCGCGTGTGCCAAAACTCGCACGCAGCAATCGGCGCATTTCTGCGCGATTCCAGCGCTGCGAGTAGCTAACCCCGAGCGCCAGCGCGCAGTGTAGAACATTTGCACGAGGGACCTATTCTAGATCTCACGACCGCTTATCGACGATGAGCGGTGCAAGCACACACCTTGTCGTCGATATTTTCGCCGTTCGACGCCCATTGGCGGCGGCCCTTGCTTATCGTTGCAAGCATGACATTAAACGACCTGATTGGACTCATTGGCAAACACGTGCTTGGCAAGCTTGGTGACCGCGAGGAGCCAACGCTGGTATTTGATTGGGCAGCACTACAGGACAAGGAAGCATTTATTGACGGCGTCTTTGGTGACTGCTCTGCCGGCGACTTTGCCGATGTGATGACCTGGGAAGACGGCCAGCCAAGTTTTTCTGGCCAAGCCGTGCCGTTTGCGCTGTTTGGCGTCGACGAAAATGAACTAAGCCAATTCACCGACGGCGAAAACTATCCGCAGTTCCACGAGCTACTCTTAGCCGAACTGCCAAACGGCCCCGTCTTTGCAATCACCGTCGACGGTACCGCTATGCCAGCAAAGCGAACCAAACAGGTTGCCGCAAGCGTCGCGGAGCTAAAGCTAACGAAGCGTTAAGCTATAACGATCGAGGGCGCAATGCCATTTTTTTGGACGGCGGCGGCCACTTTCTGCCACGACGGTTCGGCAGGTTTGTGATTACAGCCAGGAGGCGCCGCAGCGTACGCTTTGATGACAACGCGATCGTCCCCAGCGCTGTCTTTGAGCTTCAGTCGCGCAATGCGCTCGCTAGCTTTGTTGCCGAGGGCGGCGATTACAGCATGAGGAAACAGGTCGAGCTGTGCGCGAAGGTAGCGTTCACCGCATTCGTCTTCAGCAGCACGGTCGATCGGATGGGTTGTGACCTCGGCGGAACACAATACTGATTCCGTGAACCAAACCTTTTTTAGCTGGTCTTCAAACTTTGTGTTTGGGAAGCACAAATCGAGGATGTGGCGAACATTTTTATGAAATTTTCCCGTTCGATGTGTTTCGTTCGCGAGATCAAACGCATCTGTGGTGATCTTGTACGTCTCATCAAGCTCTTTGGTTGCATCGAGTTTGCCGCCCTCTGAAGGATCACCTGGCTCAGCAACTACCAACACAAGCTCGACGTCCTCGATTGTGCCGGTCGCGCCGAAGAATCCGCGTGGCAGATGTCCAACTTTCGCATCGATTGTAACCTTGCCGTGACAACCGTGCCCTTTGTCGGCGCCCGCACACGGCAGATACGCCGGTTCAAGAATCACTTTCAACTTCCTGTTCAACGTCCTTTTTCCCATCCCACAATCCTCCCATAATTCCGGCACCCAGCTGCGAGTGTTAGCCAACATCCACACCGGCGACTTGCGACTAACCAAAGCGCTCGCTGTACACTAGACTTCGACATCACATGTTGAAACTCGACAACCACGAAACGCCGCTGGCGACGGTGAACGCTGACTTTACCCAACGAGTGGTGGCCGCAGCACCAAGTGAACGCGACTGGTTGGCGTCGCCCCAGGCCGGTGTTGATCGCTATTTGTTAGATCGGGTGGGCGCCGAAGTGGCGCGGGCAACCAGCATCGTGCGCTATCAAGCAGGCGCTGCATTCAACCGTCACGTGCATGGCGGCGGTGAAGAAATCTTGGTCCTTGCCGGCACGTTTTCCGACGAACACGGCGATTATCCGGCCGGAACATATTTGCGAAATCCGCCAGGCTCGGCACACGCACCATTTTCCACCGACGGCTGCACCTTGTTTGTGAAGCTGTGGCAGTTCGCATCAGATGATCTGGTGCCGGTGCGTGTCAATACACGGACTGCGCACTGGCGACCGGGGCTGGTTCCTGGGCTATCGGTGTTGCCATTACATGAGTTCGACGGCGTCAGCTCAGCGCTGGTGCGTTGGGCGCCGAATACTCGCTTTACGCCACATACCCATCCTGGCGGCGAGGAGATTCTAGTGCTCGACGGTGTGTTTCGCGATGAGCAAGGCCACTACCCAACCGGCACGTGGCTGCGCAGCCCGCGGTGGAGTCGTCATACACCTTGGACAGAATCCGAGGGCGCGCTGATCTACGTCAAAGTCGGCCATCTCGACGCCAACTTTATGGCGTTACCAATTGCTTAAGATCTCGCGCGTTTCCGTCGGGACTCCGGTGGCGGCCCAGCCTAGCGCGTTACGCGAAACAAATTCGCGCAGTGACGTTCGCTAGCACTACTTAGTGAACGAGCGAGCAAGATTGTCGAGGGTTGCACTAGTCCCGGTCGCCACGCCGAGCTTCACCATCATTTCAAAGTGCTCCACCGACGGGCAGCGAATCGCCACTTTCATGAGCGTACCGCCGCCTTGAGCTTGCAGATGAACCGTGCCATGTGAGCCCATGGCTTGAAATTCGAGCCGATACGGGCGCTCGACGACACTATACGTACCTTCGAACGGCGGCGCGTGGCCAGCTGTCACAAACCGAAACGCGCCGGACGGGCGCAAGTCGATCGAACACGAAACCATCGGTGCGCCCGACGGATCCCACCATGCAGAAATCTGCTCGGGTTGCGTCCAGGCGTCGAATGCTTCCTCGGGCGTCGCATCAAGAATGCGCTCGAAGCGAAAAGTAAGTTGTTCGCGATCAATGCTATCTGACATGTTGTCCTCGTTGCTAGCTCAGGTTCGTTTGCGACTTTTGAGATGCGCGTCGAGCCGATCGAAGCGCCGCTCCCATTGTTCTCGGAAAGGTTGCATCCACTCATCGGCAGCTTTCAGTGACGTCAACACCAAGCGGCGCGGCCGACGCTGCGCATCGCGGTCCGATTGAATAAGCCCAGCCGCTTCGAGCACCCGTAAGTGCTTCGAAATCGTTGGCTGCGCCAAACGGAACGGCTCTGCCAGCTCCGAGACTGTCGCATCGCCTTTGGCAAGCCGCGCCAGAATCGCGCGACGCGTCGGATCGGCTAACGCACTGAATACGGCGGTGAGCTGCTGACTCTCTTGCATTACCACTTAGCAATATATCTATGTGGCAATATTGTCAAGCGGCCTAGTAGTTAGAGCCGAAGCGAGTAGCGAAGGTATCGTTATAACGTTGCTATTGTTCGATCAGCACGAGCGTTGCTTTGTTGTGCTGAGCAACCACGTTTGCGTTGCCAGCCGAGACGAAGGCGCCGTCACCGTCTTGGAGCGTTACGGCGGTGCCACCGCTACCAATCGTTACTGGACCGCCAGCGCACAACAGGTACCCGCCTTTTCCGTCGGCGATACGAAGTTCGATCGATTGATCGCTGGGCACATGCGTTACCTTTACGGCCGCCGATTGCCGAAGCGATGCTGGCGTTACTTGCATCCACTGCCCGACTTTTTCAAACGGGCCGAGCACTTCATGAGTGCCAGCGATCGGCTTGAGCGTATTCGCACGCGGCCGAATCCAAATTTGCAGCATGCGCACCGGCGTATCGGTTTCGTTGCCCTCGGCATGCGACATGCCTTGGTGGGCGGACATGATCTGCGCTGCATGCTCTGCGATGTTCAACGAGGTTGTTGGTTCATGATGCGTGAGCGTGCCGGCGAGGACCAAACTCACAATTTCCATGTCTTGGTGATCGTGCATGGGGAATCGCGCATGCGGTGCAAACGTGGCATCGGCCAAAACCAATACATTTTGCCAAGGCTTACCTTGGCCTGCGGCGGCACCGACGGTGGCGACGAAATGATCGGTCATAGCGACCCACGACACATCAGTTAACAGCAAAGTCGATTTCGGGCGAAGTTCAATTTTCATGGTTGGCTCGGAGCCAGCTGGAGCGCTAGCCGTTTTCGAACATGCGGCCACAGCAAGTAGCGCGCCGAACATCCAAATGCTTGTTGAGTTTGGCACTACTTCGTTCGCTTGGTAGTTGCGGCAAATCTGGGATTCTGCAGCGCTGACAAAACCAAAACACGGACGCCGGCTGGAAGTTTTTTCTTTTGCCACGTGAGTTCACGCGCAAACGATTCACCAGCCGCGAGCTTCGTTTTGCGGCCGTACACCACTGGCCCAAGTGCATGCTCTGCAAAATGTGCGGTTGCAACGGCATGCCCCGCTGCCCGCGCAGCAGCCACGGCGGCTGGATCTTCGACTGCCCGTGCCGCAGCATGCGCAGCGACGGACGCCTTCATACATGCACCAGTTGACACCTTGCCTTGCGCCCATTCACGCGCAAGGTCAATGGCGCGCAGCGGCCGTTCGTCGTCGCTCACGCAGGTGAAGTGATGCATCAGATGCTCGGCGCAATCAGCCGCCCAGCGTGCCAACAATCGATGTCGCTTTATGTCGAGCGGCCCGCCGCGATGTTCTGCAATGAAACGTTGGTCGCGCATAGGGCCGCTTCGATTATGCGCGTTCTGCCAACGGAGTTGAAGCCTCGGTGTCACATCCGGTGCGGGCCTTGGCATGCACCTCGGCGTACACTACGCGCTGTAGGGCATCGCGCCTAGTACTTTAGATTGATCGTTAGTTCAACGTTGGCGGTGCCGACGACGAATTTCGATTCTGCGAAGGTTGGCGCACTAAAGGTGTGCAACTTGTTGTTCGAAGCACCATAGCCCTCGCTTGGAATGCCAAGCCAATTGGTGTCGAGCTTGCCGTTGTTGTTTTCATCATGCAACACGGCAATTGCGTACGCGCCAGGCGGCACCGCTGCAAACACACATGTCGCGGTGGCGCCGCTGAGCTTGGTAACCGATGCAATTGCCATCGGTTTGCCGCCCGGAAAACCGTTATCTTTCACGTGCAAGCTACATTGCAGGCTGCCTTTGGTGTTGCGCAGTTTGCCGACGACGGCGGTTACAATTGCAGTTGCTGCCGGCTTCGTTGCTGGTGCTGCGGTGGGTGCCGTACCGGCCTGGGATGAACTAGCCGTGGCCATGGCCGGGGCAACGACTGCGAGCTCGCCGATCAAGCTGCTACTCATTAATGTGATGATGCTCGCGATACGATGGGTCATAACAACTCCTGCGGGCGCGCTTTAAACCAGGAGTGAAGCACGTGTTGTCACCTTGCCATGCGCAGCGCGATTGTCGAGTCACAGCGAGTAAACATCACAGCCAGTTGCCGCTGCCAGCACCCTGCGCTGCCCGCTTGTGATTGCGTTGTGAACGACTAACAGCGCGGCTTCGCTCGCTCGCACCAGCGCGGCCAGTTCGATTACTTTGCCATCGCTGAACAAGCCACGGCCCATTGGCTGATCCATCTTTGCGGCTCCGCCGGGACGCCGCGATCGCGAGACGCCGCGTCGTTGCAACATCCGGCCGACAACTACAGCACCGGCGCGTTCAAGTTCACGCGTCATGGCATCAAACAAAGCTTCCGGCGCTTCCACTCGCGCCGAAACCAGCGCGCACACAACTACACGGACACCGGTGAGCTTGACGCTGGATGCGTGGAGGTTCATCAGCGATGGCACAACTACTGCGAAACCGTGAAGATCACATATTTGTCAGCCGCTGCGGCTTGCGCAAAGAACGCGGGCAGACCGTCAAAATTAGACTTTGTGTAGTCCCAATCGTCGTCGGACTTATCACCTTGATAATCAGTGAACGGAACGTCGAAGTAACGATGCTTCAACCATGGTTCGGTTACGGCTGCCAACGCGACGGCCAGTTCCTTTACTTCGGCTGGTGTGGTCAACACGACGAAGAACTCCTCTTCGGTGTTGAGCACTTGCCCACCGAAGAATGCACGATTCAAAGGAGGTTCACCTTCACCTGAACGCAACGTCCCGTTCGACAAGCAGCGATGCAGGGCATCCCATGCCTTGTCGGTTTCATAGACCAACTCCCATTCCTCTTCGATTTCGTCGACGATGGCTACTAATTCCTCGTCATCGCTCGCAGCCAACAGTTGCTCAGCCCGCTCAGCCGAGATTGCGAAATGCACACCTAAACAACCCATGCGAAAAGTCTACTGCGAAATTGCCGGCGGGTCGCAAAATCCGAGCGAATCCGTTGATCGCCGCCCCACAGTACCAATGCGAGAAATACTGATATCGTCACGGCGTGTTCCTAAAAGTACAAGTCACCGAAAGCTTTCGCGATGTCGTGCAACCGTGTGCGCAATGTGGCACAGACCGTAGCCACCTATTATCGCGCAGCTATCTCGGCCTCAAGTTTCTGGGCTTTATCCCAGCGCGCTACGCGAGTCTTGAGTATCAGCAGCGCTGTGTTGGATGCGGCAAAACGTCGGTGATTCCAGCGCCGGCGGGGATGCCGCCGGTACCAGCGATGTATCGGTATGGCTGGATTGTGGTGATGGGCTTGGTGATTGGCGGAGCGGCGCTCTACTTCCAGCGGATGGGAGCATGCTCTCATCACAAAACGACTACTCCAAAGGTGCACGTGCCTCAGAACGATGCGGAGTGGCACGCGGCCAACGAGCGCTTGGTTGCGGCGCTACGTCCTGCCATGGATGATGCCGAGCGAAGCTGCAATGATACGATGGCCGCCTTGGCAAAGGAGCTACTGCCAAACATCATGACAACACCGGTGCAGGTCCCTGCAAACCCCGCAGCCCTGCAGGGTGCCGTCGTCATGCCTCACACGCGTGATGGCAACGGCGTCTTTCCTTCCGGACCGATGTTCCATATGCGGTCGCTTGGCCCATGCAAATGGGATGTATCAAAAGAATTTGGCGACTACGTCTATCACACGCCCCCCAACAACGTTGTGGATCTCACTGCCGAGGTTGAGAAACTCAAAGGCCCCGCCGGCAAAACATCGGTACCAGCCGTCGCGGTGGTGACCGAATGGCAGTGTGCAGCAACGTGCGATGCCACCGCGGCGTGGATCTCTACCGCAGACAAAAAGGTTCTTGCCGTTGCGCGCGCCACCGTCAAACCAACCGCACCCAAGATGACCGATGAGCAGAAACGCGACATGCTACAGAAAGCACTTGAAGCCGAAGTTGCACAGTGGAAGTAGGCACAATCCAATGACCAGCACTCACAGCAATGGTCATCGGTCTTGTGTAGGATGCGAGCATGCGCGCGATCTGGTTTCTTGTTCTCGTGGGCTGCGGCTCGTCGACAACTGCTGCTGTTAAGCCTGCGCCCGCCCCGCCGGCCGGAGCGGCCGTGCTCGATCAAGGGTTGCTGCCAGCAGTGCAGATTGTCGGCGAACCTGAACGCCATCCGCTCGAAGTTCGGATGCGTGAGCTCGGCGTGCCGGCGGTATCGATCGCTGTATTTGACAACTACGAACTAAAATGGACACGTGCCTACGGCTTGGCCGATGTAGAAGCCGGCACGCGCGCTGACGAGCACACGCTTTTTCTCGCTGGCTCCATCAGCAAATCGGTTAACGCGCTAGCGCACTTGAAGTTCGGCCAAATCCCGCTCGACGCGCCGATCAACGACTCACTCGCCAGCTGGAAATTGCCCGACAACGATTTCACACGCGCCAAGCCAGTAACGCTGCGGATGTTGTTGAGCCACACTGGTGGGGTGACCGTGCATGGCTTTCGCGGCTACGCTCCTGGCGAAGCGTTGCCAACGATAGCGCAAATCCTCAACGGTGCAGCGCCAGCAAACAATGCGCCGGTCCGCGTCGACATCGAACCGGGCAGCAAGTTTCGTTATGCTGGCGGCGGCACCACGATCAGCCAATTGGCGTTGGTCGAACGCAGCGGCAAGCCGTATCCACAAATTGTGAACGAGCTCGTGCTTGAACCACTCGGCATGACCAGCAGCAGTTTCGAGCAAGTGTTAACGCCTGCGCGCCTGCAACACGCCGCCGTCGGTTACGACGAACGGGCCAAGGTCATTCAAGGCAAGCGTTTCAGCTATCCCGAAATGGCTGCGGCTGGGCTGTGGACCACGCCAGCAGATCTGGCACGGATGTACCTTGAAATCGGCAAAGCGCATGCCGGCAAGTCGAAGGTGATTACCAAAACAATCGCCGACCTGATGACAACCAAAGTCAAAGACTTCGGCTCGGGCGCAGGCATCGGGCTTGGCGTGTTTCTGTTTCAACGCGGCAGCGTCGATTATTTCGGCCATGGCGGTGCCGACGTCGGCTTCCAAGCCGACGCATTGGCGAGCCTCGACGGCGGCCGCGGCGTTGTTATCATGACGAACTCGGAATCTGGGCTACGCTTGATCCCAGAGATTTCGCGCACGATCTTCGCTGCATATGGATGGCCGGGCGCCGATGTGCCAGTGGCGCGCTTTGCGCTCGACGCCGCGGGACGTGCTCGCTTCGTCGGGCGCTACGCGCCTGGCGGTACGCCATATGAGATCGTCGACCGCAACGGCACGCTGTTTGGCCGGAATCCGTTTGGTGCAAGCAACGAGTTGGTGCCGATCGCCGCTGACGAAGTTGTCGACCGTTCCGACGCAAAACATTTGCGGCTTGACGCAAATGGCCTGCAAGCGATGCTCAAGGACGAGCCAACACTCACAGTGCCACGGGTTGCCGAAGCACACCCACTATTCCTACTCGAAGCCGGCAACATTGATGGCGCGGTGGCGGCGCTCAAAGCATTGAAGGATGCCGACGCTGAAGAAGGCCGGATCAATCAGGTTGGCTACGACGTCATGGGTCGCGATGTGGCGCAAGCCGCACGCATCTTGCAGCTCAACACGCTCGCATTTCCTGACTCAGCCAATGCACACGACAGTTACGCCGATGCACTTACTCGCGCTGGCAAGCTCGGCGAAGCGACCGCGATGTATCAACGCGTACTGCTCTTGTTGCCGACCGATGCGCGCCTATCAGCGGATGCAAAAGACGGGCTACGAAAACACGCCGAGGGTGAATTGACCACGCTGCGCGCCAAACACTGAGCCTGTTGGTTACCTGAATCGCAAGCTCGGCACGGCGGCTTGCACCGTCGACGCCGAGCAAGTATGTCGCCCGCTGCTAACACTCGAAGACCGTGGGCTAGTGGCCAAAATGCGAGCTAACGCGGACGGTATCTTGATAGCAGTAAAAACAGTAGCCCACCGCGCGACGGTGCGTTTGTAAATCACGCAACTTTCGCGAAACGCGTCGCCTAATCGCACAAAACTTTGCCCAGCCGTGCAGCCACGCTAGAATTTTTTCTATGCACGCAAAGCGCTGTAACGATTGGTTGATTCGTCGACGAGGCCCACGCATTCCAGTTGAAACCATGTGCTCAGTGGTGGCTGGCGCTAGCAATAAACAACGCCACGCTTCTGTGTTGGAGCTTTCGTGCGATGGGCTGCGGCTTGAGCGCCCATTCGACCCGCAACACGCCAGCCGCACGGTTTCACTCGAAATCGAAATTCCGCAGCTCGATGAAATCATTCAAGCGCGCGGCCACGTGCGCTTCGCTCGCTTAACGCCGATGGGCGGTACCCACCCTGATGGTTCACCGCGCTTTTGGTGCCAAGCCGGCATCGCCGTCGACCTCACGGCCCGCGACCGCCGCTTTTTGTATGAATACGTCGGCGATCATCACGAGATGATGCAAAGCGACTACTACTCGATTCATTGGTAGCGCCGCGGCCATCACGCTGCCAATTGCAGCGGAGCACTGCTACTCATCCTCGCTCAGCCAAGCGCGAAGTAACTCGTCACGCGCGGCATCATCAAGCTCGGGGTGTTTTTCGCGCAGCGAAATCCGTTTGAGCTCAATACCATCCGCCATGGCTTCGAGTGCCTGCAACGCCTTAACCGACGGTGGCGTTGCCATCGCCCGCCGGATGTCGTCGCGCCGGATGTCGTCCATGCGTGAATGGTAGGACAGTTAGAGGTTCAAAGCGAGTACTACTCGATTCATTGGCAGCCACGTGGCACGCCCAGGGTGACGGCTTCTAATCCCAGGGTTTGCCAAAGCGATCACAGCGGCGGCAAGTTAGTCGCGGCAGTCGGCACGCGGCGATTGTCGAGGAAGTAACAGTACTCGCGCAGGTAGTGTTCGAGGCCGTCTTCGTTGACGGCGTTCCAACGATGCAGCTCGGGTGAAGGCCAAGGCCACGTCTCCGGCACAACTTTCGGCTTTGGCCAAGGCCACGGCATGGCTGGCGCATAGGCCACCGCGCGCGCACGCTGTCGCTCCCAAAACGTTCTCAAATTTGCTGCGAGCGCATGGCGAACACTGCGGGTGTCATGCCACCACGCGACAACGAGTTGCCGCGTCCAATACGAGTTGCCGTCGAGTGCGTACGCGCTCATTGCGTTCCACGCCGCGGCGGCCAGCACCTGTTTCAATTCAAACATCGAACCTGGTTGCCGATATAGAAATTCGCCACCTTGTGGGCAGACGCCGTCGACGGTGACGTACGTTTCATCGTCGTTGGTCAGCAAGATGACATTGTTCGGAGCTGCTGCAGGGCCCGTACCGGCGGAACATTCATCACTTACGTAGATCGGCCCGGGTATACTGAGCGCATTCTTCGTTGCCCATGTGCCACGAAAATCGTCGGGCAATGCAAACTGCTTCAGCGCACCTGCCACGTCGAAGAATGGATCCACCACTTGCCCGGTCATCGCGCAAGCATGGCAGATTTCGCACGAACACGCACGAGTTCAAGGACCAACGAGAATCCAAGTCCACGCAGTGGCAGGTCCAAGTGGATCTGCACCGGCTGGACGCGCGGCAATGTAGAGGTGGCCATCGCGCAGGCTCACGGCCAACACCAGGTTGGGTGGCGGATCGAAACGATAGATCACTGTATTGACGTGTTGGCCTGGCTGCGATGGGTCAGCGACCGGCTCGCCTGGTTGTGATGAGCCAACTGACCACACGATGCGCGACTCATCCTTAAGCTGCGCAAGCAAATCGCGTTTCGCGTTGGCAGCAACGTCGCCTGCACTAAGCTGCAGAAAGACAGCCAGCTTGCCATCGGCTGGCACCATCGAAAGCAAGCGCTTGCGCGCTTCTTGAATCACAAGATCGTTGTTGGCAAATGGAGTCATAGATGGGTTTGTTGCGGACGTGGTCGCGGTTGTCGGCGCGGTCGCATCTGTTGGTGCCTTGGGCACTGAGGTTCCCGACGTTGCACTGGAATGCGCAGGCCCACATGCGATTTGCAGCGGCAACAGCACGCCAGCCAACATGCCTATTACCTTTGGCACAGCCGACGATGCTGACATTTTTCGTTTCATACCTGAACACTAGGACATCGGAACCCAGGATGCAAAAATGAATGCGGCGTTCTTGCTAACGTTCGGGTGCCAGCCGCCGTGGAGGTGTGGACCACCCTGACTATCGAGCCTCGCATGGCGCTTGCGATTGGAACGCAAACACGTATCGAGCTGCGCCACCCTGGTCGACGGAAGTCACAACAACGTCACCAGCGTAGGACTTGACCGTAGCTTGCCAAAACAACAACGCTACCGCGGTGCGCTCTCGCACTCGAACTTCCCATCGCCCTGGAAAACGGCGCCATACTTCGTGCGCTAACGCAGCGCCGATGCCGCGGCGACGATATTTGCGCATGACAAAAAACTCGGCCATGTCCCAAACCTGCGCGTCGCCACTAACCAGCGAGCCTTGCGAAACCAGCACAAACCCAGCGTACTGACCATGCACCTTCACGAGAAAAGGAAATCGCGTTGCCTCGCTCCAATAGAGCGGGAACCGAGGATACTCAAACCGGCCGTCGGGACCCACGTCGAGGTCAACGAGCTCGCTGAAGTCATGCGCGTAAAGTTGCAGCAAATTCGCCAACACCGGCGCTTGCGCTTGGTCCGCCGCAACTAGTTCAACACCCGCCGGAAGCGTGGCCAGGTTGTGCCGATTTGGTGTCACGCAACGCACGATACACCATGAGTTGTGCTTGACTAAATAACCATGACATCTCCGCTCATTTCGACGGCCGAACTTGCAACCGCTATCAATGCGCAAGCTGCGCAGCTTGTTGTCGTCGATTCGCGCCACGATCTGATGAATGCTGCCGCAGGCCGCGATGCGTATGCGGCAGGCCACATTCCACGTGCGATCTTCATGTCGATCGACGATGACCTGGCAGGAAAAAAGAATGGCAGCAATGGCCGGCATCCGCTGCCGCCGCCCGACGTGTTTGCTGCGACATTAGGGGCCAAAGGCATCGGCAACGATACACGCGTAGTCGTCTATGACAGCGGCAACGCAATGTACGCAGGGCGCTTGTGGTGGATGTTGCGCTGGCTCGGGCACGACAATGTGTTTGTACTCGACGGTGGTTTCGCTAAATGGCAACTAGAAGGCCGGCCGCTTGAAACCGCGGAGCAGACGCGTGCGCCCGCAACATTTGTGGCTTCGATGCGAGCGCAGATGCGGCTGACTGCTGACGACACCGTCGCGGCGATTACCGATCCGCAGCTACGTATCGTCGACGCACGCGCTGCTGAGCGTTATCGCGGCGAAGTTGAACCGGTGGATCCAATCGCAGGGCATATCCCAGGTGCGACCAACCGCCCGTTCGGGTTGAACCAACGCGATGGTGTTTTTAAACCGGCGGCCGAGTTGAAGCTCGAGTTCGAAGCGATTCTCGACGGACGCGCACCGACGCAGCTCATTCATCAATGCGGCAGCGGCGTCTCGGCTTGCGCCAACATGTTGGCGATGGAACACGCAGGCCTGCCTGGTAGCAGGCTCTACGCTGGCAGCTGGAGCGAGTGGTGCAGCGATCCAACGCGGCCGGTTGCCGTCGGTGCCGAGCCCTTCAAGCCCTAACGCTCGCAGCGCCGCTGGCTGAACCAATTTGCCAGCCATTGAGGCGCTAACGCCACACGCGGCCCAGCTGTGCCACGCATGTGAACGATGGTTGACGGCAGTTGCCAGCCAATCGGCGCGATAAGCGGTCACGTTTTCAAGTTGTCGACGAGATTGTGCCCATGGCATGGCGGATGCACTAGGCGCTCGCATGCGTGTGTTAAATATTGTGGCGGCCTTGAGTTCATTGGTCCTTGCAAGTGCGTGTTCCGATTCTGCAAATGAGCCGATTACCGTCGAAGATCAGTGGGCCGCGCTCACTGCGTGCGGCATGACCGGCCAATTCGCTGTTGATAGTGTCACCGCAAGTTCGTGCGGATCATGGCCGGTACAAAACGAACAGATCGAAGTTGCGTTGCTTGATGGCGCTATCCAACTGCGCTTTGGTGCGCTTACCTTGCCAGTGGCTTCCGGTACGGGCTGCGCGCTGACTGCTAGTGGTTGCGAAGCTACGGACAATCACTACTTTGCACCAACGATTTCCTTCGCCAAAACCGGCGATGTGCTTGCCTTAAGCGCGAGCGCCAATGACATCCGTGGCACGGTGTATGGCGAGTGTCACAAGCCCATCGAGGTGCGCGTCTCCACGGTCGCCGCGTGCAATCCCGTGGGCAAATATAAAATCACCAACGCCATGCTCACCAGCGGCACCTGCGACTTAACGTGGGGCCAAGGCGACGACGTTGAAATATCCAAGTCCGGCGACGCGTATGAAATCAAATGGGGCAGCGCGGATTTTCGTCACGTCACTTTCGACGCCAGCAGCTGCAAACTGCATGCGGAAAAAGGCACCGCGAACAGCGAGTTCTGGTCGTTCAACGGCGCGCTGCGCAGCGCAACGCTTGACCTCACGCTCAACGCCGGCACCCTGCAAGGCACCGTTGCCGATCAGTTGATGGGCACTTCCATGACGGGCCAAACCTGCGCCGGTGCCACCTTTGCGCTTACGGCCAAACATCCACAGCGCGAAGCCCATACGCTGTTGCCCGCCTGTGCATCAGCCCCACCCGATGTTTGCGGCGATGCCGTGTGCGCGGCATCAGAAAACTGTGACTGCGCTGACTGTGCATGTCAAAACGGTGCAACTTGCACGTCGGCGCCGAGCGGTCGCGTCTGCGCCACTGCGTGCACGCTTGTTACCGAAGCCGTCGACTGCGCCAACGGACAGAAGTGCGGCTCGCTCGACGAGCAACGCTATCCGCTCTCGGTGCCGACGACGCAGCCGCTCGATTGTATTGTCAGCGGCGGCAAAACCATTGGCCAGCCGTGCGCGTTGAACTCCGAGTGCAGTGCGGGCCTCCTGTGCCATCTCGCCGTCGGGGCGTGGGCTGCAGAGTGCGCGCCACCGTGCGGCGCCGAGTTGCCAGCATGCGGAGCGGGTCGCGTCTGTGGTCCGCTTGGCCAAAGCCCTGGTGGCATCGCCATGGTCTTTGAGCGTCAGTACGCATGCGAGCGCGAAGTGGGCCTCGGCGGCGACTGTCACTACGCCGGTTGCGACGAAGGCCACTATTGCCGGAAGACCTGCTTCGGAGCAGGCGATACGAATTGCACGTATGCGTGTATCACGCCATAGGCGCTTGCGACGGTCTGCGTTTCGCTGAGCGAGTAAATTCGCGAGCGGACCTCAAGTAAAAACCTCCAGCCTTGGTCACAGTGTTACACTGCCGCCCATGCGACCACGGCATGCAGTTCTGATCGCGACCGCATTGATTTTTGCGATTGCGCTTTGGGTGCCGTTTGGCCGTTGGTTGCTGTATCCATTGACGCTATTTGTGACGTGGATCCACGAGATGGGCCACGGCCTGGCAGCGCTTGCCGTTGGCGGAACCGCGACTCGAGATCTTCAGCAACGCATCAGGGCTGGCCTGGGCCGGTGCCGCACCGGGGTGGGCATCGGCAGCAGTTTCGGCTGGCGGCTTGTTGGGCCCTGCGGTTTTTGCCGCTGCAGTGCTTGGCACGGTGCACGGGCCCAAACGAGCTCGGGTATTTTTGCTAAGCCTTGCCGGTGCGATGATATTGTCGACGGTGATTTGGATTCGCTCGGCTACCGGCATCATTGTGGTGCCATTGCTTGCATTGTTGCTTGGCTGGGTTGGATGGCGCGGTTTTCGTGAAGCACCCGAACGACGCGTGATTATTGCGCAAGGCCTAGCCGTTGTTGCGGCCATTGATACGCTCACGCGCATGGTTTCGTATGTATTTATGAAGCAAGTAACCGTCGACGGTGAGGTCCGGTTATCGGACATTGGTAACTTTGCGGAGAACGTTGGCGGCTGGTATGTCTTGTGGGGCATTGCGTTTACCGTTGTTGCCTGCGGGTTGTTGGGGTTGGGTGCTTGGCTCGCATGGCGCGTGCCGCAGGCTCAACCTGCGCCTGTGAACAAGCAACGTAGCGCGGGCCCTTCTGCGAAAGGCAAACCGCCGTCGCTGCGATAAACGTGTGGTCGCCACTTTGGCAATATGCGCGCGTCTACTGCACGACAAAACGGCGCTGAGGATTGGGTTGCAGCATCCGAGTCGATGTAACCCTTTGACTTTACACACACCGCACCAACGAATCGCCGGATGAACGCACTGGCACGCTGCTCGCTAATCACCGCGACATGCAACGAGCAACTTTCAAAACCATTCTCATCTTCGCTTTCATAAGTTCACCGCTTGCATCCGCCGCGAGCGCAGACAGTGCGCCGCCCGCAACATCGCGCGCGGCTGCTTCAGCCAACGTGGTGACGCTACATTTTAAACTAGCCGCGCCGGTTGCAACACCAACCCTGCAGGTTGCCATGGGGCGTTGCGGCGAGTTTGCTCTCGAGGACAAAACGCAGTTCTGGCGTTTGAGCGCTTGTGCACACGACATCGGCGGCGCCGATCGTTTCGAGCTCGAACTCACGTTGGAAAACCGTGTAGGCGATACCAAAAAATCCCTGCACGCCAAAACGGTTGTCGTACGCAGCGCCACGCTTACCTTCCCTACTGCGAGCGTTGCCAATTTGCCGCTCGAAGTCTCCGTGAACTGAGGTTGTCGATGAAGCGAAGCGTGGCGCTGCTGCTGCTGGCGGCTGTCAGTTGTGATGGGAAACGCGCCGTCAGCCCCGCGGTTTCGCCGGCCGCCGTCGCCTCCACCGTTGTAGTGAGCACGACCTTATCACCGCAACCATCGCTCCGTTGGTACGCCGGGGATATGCACATGCATGTCGGCCCACCCGACGTTGGCATCGAATCGACAGCGACGCTTGCCGACGTGGTGCGTGCCGCAACCGCTGCAAAGTTGGACTTCGTGGTGTTGACGCCACATATTCGAACCGAATGGTGGGCGAGTGCTAAACGCCGCGCGACCTTTCTGCAGCAATGGCACACCCTCGATGAGCAAGCACGCGCAGATCCATCGATCACGCTGATTGCCGGTGCCGAGTGGACAACACGATCTGGCCATTTCACCGTCGCGGACGTCGACTTCGAACGCGTGCAGCAAGACTTCTTGGCCAGCGCCCACCAGTTAGGCGCTATCGTTAGCGTAAATCATCCGTTCGCGGTCCCCACGCATATTCCTGGCTACCGCATTTCGGAAAGTGATCTGTCGTTCCGTGAATGGACTCAAAAGCCCACCACCAAAGTGAGCCGTTACCTCGATGGCGTTGAGGTTCACAATCGCCCACTCGCGTTCGCGAACATGTTTTCACGCCCCGGCGGCAAAACTGGCGAAGCGCAGGCATGGGCCGCTGCGAGCCGCTTGGCAATCGCCGAGCATCGCCCGATCTTCACCGTCGGTGGCAGTGACAGTCACAACGCATCGGCAAGCGCTGTTATGTGGGTGCGCGCCGCTGGCAACAACCGTGCTGCGATTCTTGATGCCATTCGCCGAGGCGCGACGTGTGTCGGCGCCGACGACCCGAGCAACTCCGCTGCGGCATCGTTGCAGATAAGCAGTGATGAATTCCGCCATGCTGCGTCCATCGGCGAATCCATCGCGGCTCCCGGCAACGCATCATTGCGTTGGACTGGCAATGCAACCCTCTACATCGACGGGGAAGATACCGGCCACTTCGACGGTTCGTATGTACATGCGACCGGCGGCACCATGCACACCTATCGGTTGGACGACGGAAGCACGCGTTGCGGCTATGTGTACGTAAACCTTTAACAGTCGAACGAAGGTCTGACCACCGAAGTATTTCACAGTAGCGAACGGCAGTTCACGGTTCCACCCTCGACGGCGCCCTCAGACCGCGCTTGTGCTTACGAACACGACTTGCGGCTCGTCGTTGCCCAAAGGCTTCAAGGCCAAGCAGTCGAAGTCGACGCAACCGGTGTGCCCTTCACGATCGTTTCCGCTGCGTTATCCTTGTTCGGCAGCCGCGTGGTGCTCACCATGTATGAACAGCCGCAAACGCTGCGCATCAATGTGCGCATCGACCGTACCTCTGCAGCCTCACAAAAGTAGCGGTGCGACGAACGCCGTGACAAAGATGGAATATTCATCGCCACTCATTTGTCCTCCACTAGATGGAGTCGCCGCGGATCTTGCTTTGTGAAGATGAGCCGGCGATTGCCGATTCGTTAGCGCATGTGCTGCGCGGGGAGCGCATGCAGGTGGAAGTTGTTGGGCTGGCAGCGGAGGCGCTGGCGGCGGCGGGCGGTTCACAGCAACCAGGGTTTGACCTGCTGGTGCTTGATGTTGGCTTGCCAGACGGATCGGGCTTCGATGTCTGCCGCGAGCTACGCAAAACCAGCAACGTACCCATCTTGTTTTTGACGGCACGCAGCGATGAAATCGACCGCGTGGTGGGGTTGGAAATCGGTGGCGACGACTACATTACCAAACCGTTTTCGGCACGCGAGGTGGCGGCGCGGATCAAAGCAGTGTTGCGCCGCACGGCAGCGCAAGCAACTGCCACGCCAGTGCAGGCAGCCCCCGTCGCGGTGGCGACACAACATGCTGTGCCGCACGGACCTTCGGGACCGACGGCGACAGCTCCGATGACGACGCGCACCGTTGGCTGGTTCGAACTCGACGACGATCGCAAGCGCATTCACTTTTGCAAACGCGCGCTCGATCTGACTCGCAACGAATATCTGCTGCTGCGCTTCTTGCTGGCGGCGCCGCAGCATGTTTTTGCACGCGAGCAGATTCTCACCGGAGTTTGGCGCGACGGCACAATTGTGAACGACCGCTCCGTCGATGCGCACATCAAAGCCGTGCGCGTGAAGCTGCGCGCCATTGCACCACAGCTCGATCCGATCGTCACCCATCGTGGCCATGGCTATTCTATCGACACCGCTGAGCAACGTTTGTGAGTTTCCGTCGGCGCGTGCTGATTGGCTTTTTGCTCAACCTGTTGGTCGCTGCCGGCCTCGCCTGGTGGATGGCGCGCCACGAGTTGGTACCTACGGGCAAACGGGTGATGGAAGAAACCCTGGTCGACGTGGCGAATCTTATCGCCGAACTAGTAGCACCTGACATCGACGGACCCAACGGCACGCGACGGCTTGATCAAGCATTGCGCAACTACGCTGGTCGGCGCTTCGGTGCGCGGATTTATGATGTCATCAAAGACGCACCCGACGTGCATGTATATGTCACCGACGGGCGTGGGCGGGTCGTGTTTGATTCGCAGCAACGCGCGGTTGGCCAGGATTTTTCCCAGTGGCACGACATTGAGCGTACGCTGCGTGGCGCATACGGCGCACGGTCGAGTCATGTCGCGGTGCAAACCGGCGATGCGCCTGCAATCGATCGCCATTACATCTACGTTGCAGCGCCGATCATACGCGACGGCGTGCGCATCGGCGCAGTAAGCGTCGGCAAAGACGCCGGTCGCATCTTGGACTATCAACGGCACGCCGAACACAACGTTATATACTTGCTTGGCGTGCTCGCGATTTTGTCGACGCTGATGGCGATTGGCTTCGGCCGCATGTTAACCGGCAAGCTCAATCAGCTTGGTGCGTATGCGGCGGCGGCAAGCGCTGGCACTTCCGTGGTGGTACCGACGCTGCACACCCCAGAGCTCGACCGGCTCGCGTCCGACATCGCAACCATGCGCGAGCGACTTGAAGGCCGCGATTACGTCGAGCAGTACGTGCAGTCACTCACGCATGCGATGAAATCGCCCGTGGCAGGCATCGCCGCTGCCGCCGAGATCCTGGCCACCGAGGAGGACATGCTGCAGCGGCAGCGCTTCGTGCGCCACATCGCTGAGCAAAGCGCGCGCTTGCATGGCACACTTGAGCAGATGTTGCGCATCGCACGGTTAGAAGCAACCGACCGTAAGCTAGTGCGCGCGCGCGTGTCGGTTGCCGATTTGCTGCGCACTGCCGCCAATCGCGTAGCGGCATTGGCGGCGCAACAAGGTGTGACTATCACGATCACCAGCGATTCCGACTGCGTGATCGACGCGGATAAAACGCTCGTCAGCGAAGCCATCGCGGCGCTGGTCGAGAACGCAGTTGCATTCGCGGACGCAGCCAGCCCGCTTGCCCTTGGCGTTGCAACCAGCGCCGACGGCGTTGTGATCACCGTGACTAATGACGGGCCCATGATTCCACCGTTTGCGTTGAGCCGCATCTTTGAACGCTTCTATTCGTTGCCACGGCCGGGTGCAGCGCAACGCAGCAGTGGCCTCGGGTTATCGTTCGCCAAACTGGTGGCCGAAGTACATCAAGGTTCGCTCGACGTGACCAACCGCGTCGACGGCCATGGCGTAACGGCAACGCTGCGGTTGCCAAGCCATACGAGCTAACCAGCCCGAGCGCCGTCGGTGCGCGCTGCATTGTCTTCATCGCTTTTTCATCACATCTTCATCAAATTGCCATCAACGCAGCGTCACGGTTTCACATGCGGTTGCCAAGCTTACCTCATGCGAATCCAAAGCAAGCTTTCGTTACTGTTCGGCATCTGCATCGTCGCTGCGGCGGCGTTGAGTGTTGTCAATCAATTCATCACCAGTCGCGCGCGGGCTCGTAGCGTAGCCGCTGCCGAAGTTGCCGCCACTGCCGGGGGCGACGTTCGGTTGGGCACACCGGTACTCGTCATCAACTACGTCGACGACTGGGCGCAGCCGAGCCCGACGGTGCCTACGAGTGATGCAGCAGCGGCGATCGCGCCAACGCCGGCACGTGAAACCCTGGTCATGTTGCCCAACGACCTCAAGGTGGATATCACCAGCGAGGTGGAAACCCGTTTTCGCGGCATCGCCCCGGCGCGCATCAGTCGACATCATGCAGCGATAGCGTTGTCGTTCGGCGCCTTGCCTTCGACGTTTTGGCGCCCGGAACGCAACATTGTAAGCGCGTACGTCGTTGTCGTCGCCGGTCAACGCAACACCATCGCAAGCGCCAGCGCAACGTTCAATGGCGCTGTGCAAACGCTCCACAACATAGATCCGCAGGTGTGGTGCAGCGACTGGCATTCGTTGGCGTTCGACATCGCACCCGACCAGCTAGCGCTGGCCAAACCCCTGCAGGTGCAGTTCGATATCACCGTTGGCGGCGGCGACACCTTGGTGTTGGTGCCACTGGGCCAGTCCAGCGAGGCCAACCTACGTTCCAACTGGGCCCACGTAAAATTCGTTGACCAACTGCCAACCACCCGTGAATTTTCGAGCTCCGCCGTTACTGCACATTGGCAAACGTCAGCGCTATCAACGCGCCTGCGCAGCCACTACAGCAATGCAAGCTTGGCCGACCTAGGCAGCTCACTCAACAACGACCGAATCACGCTGCAATTCATTGAGCCGCTCGACATCTTTGCCATGCTGGATCGTTCGACAAAATACGGCATGCTGATCGTCATCGTCACGCTTGGCTTCGTGGTGCTGTTTGATTTTACCCGCGCTACCCACATGCACTGGGTGCAATACGGCGTGGTCACGTTCGGCCTCGTCCTCTTCTTCATGTTGTTGCTCGCGGTGTCCGAGCACGCCGGCTTCAACGTTGCGTTTGTCGTCGGCAGCGGTGCGATCGCGGTGCTGTCGAGCGCATACTTGTTCATGGTCTTTCGCTCATTGCGCCTGGGCGCTAGTTTTGCAGCCTACTTTGCACTTTGTTACGGCGCGCTCTACACGATCTTGCGTTCGGAGGACTACGCGTTGCTGCTCGGCTCCGGCCTGTTGCTTGTCGGCTTAGCCGTAACCATGTGGTTTACGCGCACGTTGCACACGCGCAACCTTGCAACTGCGTAGCAGCGCCTGGTGCCGCTGAAGGTGCCGAACTACGGTAGCGCCATTGCTAGTTTTTTGGCGCAGTGGCTGGTTGCCAACCAAACCAACGGCTTTGGCTGAGCCGTCCGAAGTACGCGACGTATCCGGTATAACGGGCTAAGCCTTGGTCAGGAACCGGCAAAGCGCCGGTCCGTTGCACGCCACCATCGTCGTTGCTGTCCGCACCTTTATTGGCAACCGCATCGCGCGATTGGGCTTCGATTCGTCGAGCATGTGTGATCACGTGCTTGCCGACTTTCGATGGGTCGGTGTCGTTGGTGATCGTGAAGGCCA
This sequence comes from Deltaproteobacteria bacterium, assembly GCA_029565465.1. Classification (GTDB taxonomy): domain Bacteria; phylum Myxococcota_A; class Polyangia; order Haliangiales; family Haliangiaceae; genus JABFXX01. The sequence continues at coordinate 4,685 of JAKQOD010000491.1, read as the reverse complement.
CATCGCTATGCCAACCTTCCAGCTTGCCTGCCTTGGGCGTTGGCGATCCAGGTTGGCCGAACAGGGCTTCACCGACGACGTGGGTTTCGAGCACTTGCCAAGCGTGGCCAAACCCGCGGTGTTTCACATCGGCTCCAGTGTCTCGGCCGTCGGCCGTTGTCGTTCGCCGTGATTGCGCAAAATCACCGGGCTTTTGCTCCAATTCACTTACCTCGCTACCGATACCAGCAAATTCAAACGCACCTGCTGCGCCATGCGCTGCCAATGGCAAGCCCTCGCCTGCGTGTTCAGTTTGGTAACCGGTTCCCATGATTTCACCGACGGAACCGCCAGTGGTCCGCCCTTGGGCGCGCGTGATGATCTCAATGGCGACCGGATCTCCGTCGATCAGTTTTTTGAGCGTGACGTACTTTTTGTTGATCCCAATGCGTGCTGTGCCCACTGCGTTTTTCTTCTGGTAAACGCGTTTGCCATTGGCGTCGACCATGACATCTGCAAATTCTTCACCGAAGTATGGTTGGCCATCGGATCCGACGAGCTGCGCGTTGACGTCGTAGCCCGCAGCGGCCATCGTCCAGATCGACAAGCCGGAACAATAAAACATGTCTTGGTTGTCGCGGCCACTGGCGAGATCAGCGGCGTAGTCGGTATTGATACGCGTGCGGTCAGTTGTGTGCTGTGCGATATCGGCGGTGACCTCGCCCCGCTCCTCGGGCGATAGTTTGCCTTCTTTGAGTTTGTTTTTGTCGGCGGCAACTTCGGCTTCGAACGCAGCTTGCTCGGGTTTCGTCATGCCGCTCAACGAATAGGTGGTGCCAGCAAGGCCGCGATCGGCGCGCGTCTGCGCAATATCGAGAGTGTCGCCCGCAACGGTCGGTGCCTTGGTTTTGAAATGTGCAACGCCGGATGCAAGATCAGTTGGCGCATCGTGGACCAAATGTTGCGGCGCGGGGCTCGGCGTGGCCGTGGCTGTGTTGGTGGCCGCTGGGCGGCCGGGGCCAACCACCGGTACTAAGGATGCAAGGGTGAGCCAGGCTTTGCCGTAAACGCCAGCCGCTGTGATTCGGCGGCCCATGGCTTTTTGGCTGGCACCTGGCGCATGGACAATTTCAAAACTACCGTCGGCGCCAACCATATAAACAAAGCCGCCACGATCGGTAACTTGATGCCCCGCGTACGCCATCACGCGTTGCAAATCATCCATCGGCGCAGTCGCAGCCATTGCCTCTGATTGCTTCGGTTGCGTTGCGTCGGTGCGTTGTTGGCCAACTGCTTCGACGGCAACCTGATTGCCATATAGCTCATGCACCGCGTGCACAACCGAATCTTTGAGCTGGCGCGGCAGGCTGGAGATGAGATTCGCGAGCGCCGAAATATCGCCAGCGGTTTCGCGCGCCAAACGGCGCCCCTCAAGCAACATACTGTCAAACGCTGAGGGCGTTGCGGCCGCAACGCTTGGCGAACCAACGGATTGCGGCGGCTCGCGTAGGGGTGATGATTGCGACGGATCGAGCTGTCCCATGGGTGCACCGTAGGCACCGTCGACAATCGCCACAACCGTAAGCAACCGAACGTCCCATAGTCATGGGACAACGCAGCTCACAATCATGATGCATGGCAAGTCCACCGACCGCGAGACCGGCTAAGGCAGGCGCCAGCAAGCCTGAGGCATGGCCGTTTACGGTCACACTCAGCCGCCAGCCGGCGAGCCTCGACGCAATTCGTCCGGCGGCGCATGGCCTCAAACGTGCATTTCGCCAGGTCATGAAGATTTCGCCACAATCCTGTTCGTTGTTCGCATGCCTTGCGGCTGCGGTAGCGTTAGCCCCCGCTTGCAAAAAAGAAAGCAAAGAAGACAAGGTCCGAGGCGTCTGCGAGAAAATGTACAAAGAAGATGTCGCGAAGTGCGGCGGCGATGAGGCGTGTACGACCGCGGCTGCGGGCATGCGCGAGTCGTGTTTGGGCTTAGCCAAAACCGTTGGCAATGCTGAAAAGCGGCCGTCCATGGCGTCGCAGATCGATGAAGCCAAAGGCAAATGCGACAAGGGCGATCAAGAAGAGTGCTCGAAGTATGGCGCTGCCGTAATGTTGGGCAAAGTGCCAGGCCAAGAGCCAAGCGTCGGCTTCGCGTTGGTTTCCAAGTCGTGCGAATCTGGCAACGCGAACGGCTGCGAAATGACCGGGCGCGCGTACGACAAAGGCCTTAGCGTTGCCGTCGACAAAGCGAAGTACTACGAGTACATGAAAAAAGCTTGCGACATGGGCTCCGGCGGCGGTTGCCGCTCGTTTGCATTGTCGTTTGAATCAACCGACCCGCAGCGCATTCCATATCTTGAAACCGCGTGTGCGAAGAGCGATCAAATTGGCTGCATTGGGGCTGGTGCTGCCTTCATGCACGGCCAAGGCACAACGATCGACAAAGCCAAAGCCAAAGGCTTTTTTCAAAAAGCTTGCGACTTAAAGGCTACCGATACCAAGTCCTGTGAACTTGCGAAGTCGTTGTAAAGCTACGGCCGGCGCCAAGCAAAAACTACGGAGCGGCTGGTCACATCGAATGACAGGTTGGACAAAACGTAGGGACCACTGAAAAAGTCACGTTGCATCAGCTCGGGCGAAGTCATCTCGCGCCGGATGATGATGTTTGCGTTGTCACACTGAAGCCCGCCGAGTTCGTCGAAGCGTTCAATGGTACCCGCAACGGGCGTAAGCGTGAACGCCGTGGCGGTTGCGCTCCACGTTGCATCGAGATTTTCCAGCGTGGTGCAGTTGATGTACGTGCCGAACTCGTCGCGGCGCTGTCGGCCAATCCGCGCCGCGCCGTCGGCTTGCAGTTGCAACGTAAACACATCTCGGGTTGGCCCGTATTGAAACCTGGCAGTCCATTCGCCCAACAACGCAAGTGCCGGAAGTGGTGCATCGAGTGCAACGGCATCGATTGTCATCAAGCGTGCATCGATAGCTTGTGGTGCAGCGTCGGGCGGATTTGTCGATGGGCTATCGCAACCAGCCAACGCGAACAGGAAAATAGCTGAAACGTGAGAACGCGACATGATTCGCCGAAGAGCAAATGCTATGCCAGCAAGAAACGTTCGCGCACGATTGAACCAAGCGTGGCTCAGCGGCCAGCCCGTGGCGACGGGTTCACACCGTGAGTTTTTGCCAACGCATTTCAGCGCTGAGCAGTGCTGGTTGATTGCCAGGATCGTGGATAGCGCTGGGTGTTGCCTAACCCGCTGCCTGACTCTGGTGCTGCCTGACCCGGTGCTGCCTGGGTCGTCGCCTGACTCGGGATAGTCGGCGCGGATTGACGGCTGACCCGGGATAGTGGGCTCGGCGGATTGACGGCTGGATTGACGGCTGACCCTTGACGGCTGACCCGGGATAGTGGGCTCGGCGGAAAGTGGGTGCTGCCTGACCCGGGATAGTCGGCGCGGGTGCTGCCTGACCCGGGATAGCGCTGACCTGGGATAGTGTGTCGCCGGCCCGGGGATAGCGCTGACCTGGGATAGCGCTGACCTGGGATAGTGTGTCGCCGGCCCGCCCCCTGCCTGACCAGCCCCCTGCCTGACCCGGGATAGTCGGTACTGCCTGCTGCCTGACCCGGGATAGTCGGCGCGCGGGATAGTCGGCGCGGATTGACGGCCTCCCGGATTGACGGCCTCCCGGATTGACGGCTGACCCGGATTGACGGCTGACCCGGGAAAGTCGGCTCGGCGGAAAGTGGGCTCATACGAGTGGGCACGGGCTAACCTCGCGATGTACGGCCTCCTGGAATACGAAAAGCCAAAACCCGCTGCGTAAACGAGCGCTTACAAGATGAATACGAAATTCCGTGCACGTGCCGCGCACATTTGCGATTAGATCTGCATGACGAAACCGAGGCAGGTGTTGGCAGGTGTGGCGTACATGATTCAGCGGCGGTGCACGCAGCGGCAGCTGCTGATGCGGCCCGACGAGGAAACGAACAATGCGTTTCTGTATTGTTTGTTGTATGCGTTGTCGTGCACGTCGGTGGTGCTGGTCGCGGTGTCGACGATGTCGAACCATTACCACGCGGTGATTCTTGATCGGCTCGGCGAGCTCCCGAAGTTCATGGCGCGCTTTCACCAGCTCTTTGCGCGCAGCCAAAATGCCAAGCTTGGGCGCTGGGAAAACTTTTGGTCCACAGAAAAAGCGTCCGCCGTCTCGTTGCTTACGCCGCAAGATATCGAAGACAAAGTGGTGTACACGTTGCTCAATCCGGTCGCGGCCAATCTCGTCGAGCGAGTCGACGAGTGGCCCGGCGTCAATTCGTGGGTGGCGATGCAAGCGAATGCGCCGCTGCAGGCGGTGCGGCCGGCGCACTTCTTTAGCAAGAAGATGCCGGCTGAGCTCGAAGGCAAGCTCGCCGTCCCCGAGGGTCGCACGCATGAAGAATGGATTGCGAAGCTCCGGCAACGCATCGACGCGCAGCAAGCGGAGGCCGCCACCGAGCGGACTGCCAGCAAGCGCACCGTGCTCGGCGCGGCGATGATTCGCGCGCAACTGCCGACCGATACACCGGCGCGGCCCGAGGCGCATTTTCAATTGTCGCCGCGGATCGCCTGCAGCAGCAAATGGCATCGCATCGAGGCCATCAGCCGCGACAAGGCGTTTCAAGATGCCTACCGCAAAGCGTTTGCCGCTTGGCGAGATGGCGAACCGGC
>JAKQOD010000991.1 GCA_029565465.1 Deltaproteobacteria bacterium | reverse complement strand
TGTGCGACGAACGGGAAGGGGTGCATCAAGCGCCAGCCAACGTTGAAACGGTTGGTGCAGTAGATCTCAGCGTGCGCGTCACTGAAGACCACATTGGCCTGCTAAATAGTGAATCTGTAAACACTTTTCGGATTCAGCGTGGGGTTCGTCCATGGGGCGCAAGGACTGCGTCATCTGACCCGCAATGGCGCTATATTTCGATTCGGCGGTTGTTCATTATGCTGCGCCGGTCGCTAGAGGCTGGATTTGCTTGGATTTCTTTCGAGCCCAACGATTCCCGCACATGGGAGCAGGTCCACTCACGCACGGTAGCCTTTCTTACCGAATTACAAGGTAAAGGCATGCTGGTAGGAGGGAATGCCGACCAGGCTTTCATCGTAAAATGCGATGGTGAGTTAAATTCTCCCGAATTTGTGGATAATGGAATTTTGAATTGTGAAATCAGTGTGGCGCCAGTGGCTCCTGCTGAGTTCATCACAATCTCGCTAGTTCAGACGATGTCGGGCCCCCAAGGGGGTTGAGTAAGGAGCGCGAATCATGGCCAACAACTTCTATCCACTGCCGTCGTTTTGCTTCAAGGTCACAGTCGGAACAATGACCAATTCCGTCGAAGCGTATTTTCGCAGTGTCTCGGGGTTGCGCTCAGAAACCGAAGTTTTACCGGTTAAGGAAGGCGGCGTGAACCACACGCAATGGCAACTCTACAACGGTACGAAGTGGAGTAACTTGGTACTTAAGCGCGGGTTTTCTGGCGCACCTGAATTCGCTCAGTGGCGGCAGGATTGGATTACTGGGAAGGCGCGGCATCGCGAAGAAATTAAGCTCCAGCAGCTCGACAGCGATATGAAGACGGTCCTCGCTACGTGGACGTTCAAACGCGGCTGGCCTGTGAAGTGGGAGTTGTCTGAGTTTGATGCTTCGAAGAGCGAGCTTTCGATTGAAACTCTCGAAATTGCTCATGATGGGATGACGTTTTCTTCATCGCCGCGGAAATAACCAATGAGTAACGCCGCTACCAACGAGACTCGGGGCCTAGCTGCCGCACTCAGCGGACCGGCGTTTTTGCCACGCGCAATGTCGCAGTCCCTTGCGGGCGCCGAACGACATACGAATCGCTGGGCGCCTGAAGCGTCATCAGCCTTACCGCGATCATTGCGTTCTGTTGCCTTCGCTGACCGCTTGTTGGCGCCACTGTTTTCGGTGGCGTCGCAACTTGGTGGCGCTCGGATGTTTTCGAACTATCAAGCCGACGGTTTTCGCGAACGCCATGTGGCAAGTGGTGGCTGGCTGTTTCCTAAGCCATGGTATCAAGACGAATTGCGTTGGCTCGCCGCTGCAAAAATGCAGCAGGCGACACAGCTATCGGCCAATTCAATGTTTACTACGCGCGGCACTTTTGCACCGCGCGACGCTGCCCAAGGCAATCTTGAACAGCAAGTGCCGCCCGAACTCTATCCATACGTGGCGCCATCGTTTGTTGGCGGTAACGATGGCTCGGTGAACTACAGTTCCAACGCAATCGACGCATGGTCGCCGAGCGTTTCGGCAACTGCGACGTCGGTGGCCCGCATGGCGGCAGCGATCGGTAGTCGAACCGTGAATGCTGGGGCAGCCAGCATCGCTGGTCGTTCTCCTCAAATGTCGGCACTGGCTGCGAGCGTACGTGCTGCGCTTATGAATGCGGCGCCGAACGCAGCAGGGCATGCAATGGCGATTACGTCGCAGTCGCGGCTCGCGATGTTGGCGCCTGAAATGGTCACGCCTCCAGCTCCGCGTCGCGCCATTGTACCTGCGGTCAACGTTGCCGATGGTGCTAGCAACAACGTTGCTAGCCTTGAATACCGTGAACAAGTCGCCGCACAACGTATGGCGGTGCAGCAACGGATTGTGTTGATGGCTGCCCAAGCTCAACAAGCACAAGCCTTAGCTGCCCAAGCGACCGCGCAATCGGCCCGTGAACCTGCTGCTGCTGCTGCCGTTGCGTGGGATAGCGTTCAAGTGCCGACTGTTGTGAATGAACGGCAAGGACAAGCAAAATCGCTAGCTCGGCAACATGTGGAATTGGTGGCACGGCCAACCGAAACAGCTTCGGCAGAAGCCGTACGCAGTGCCTACACTGAACAAATGCGGGCAGCTGAAGTCGCCCAGATTCGTGTGGCGCAAACACAAACACCGCAAAAGCGAGATTCCCAAACCCAATTTGACACGGAGCCATCAACGGCTCAGCTTTCCGTTAATGAACAGCGCACCAACGTTGTACCAACGATTGCCCAACTCACCCAACTAGTCGAACAGCTCCGTTTCGCGGAACTGTTGGCGGCGAATCCTGGGCTTGCGTCTTTTGCGCCGGCGAGCGGGCCGCGTATGTTGATGCCTGCTGGGCTTGGTGGCTTGGCAGCATCAGTCGCAACGGCGCGTAGTGTGGGCCTCAGTCAAGTGTCGTATAACGCTCCACGCGCGTCTGCGAACGCCCCAAGCATGGCGCCGTTACAAGCTGATGTCCCTCGCGGCGAAGGCGCGTTGGCCAGCATTGAACGCTCGGCTCCGCGTGCACTTGCACATGTTGCTTGGAGTGATCGCTGGTTGGGTCGATTTGCCGGAGCCGCGCCAACCCAGCTTGCTTCTTTTGCTGCCGCATCAACGTTGCGAAGCGAGCAAGCTCCGTCGATTATCTATGTAGCGCCGCGCGCGAATCCAGGGCAAAGCGTGGCGTTGGAAAGCAGGCGGCCAGTTCTGCAGCCAATTGGCAACATCGCTTCTACCGTTGATGCGCAAGCGTTGCCGAGCGACATCGCAGCGAGTACTGCACCGGCTGCGATTGGCCGTGTCAACGATGCCATTCGCTATGACGATGACGCCGAGACCCCTGACGATGTGTTTGCGGCAATTGCGAGCTCGGTGGCGGCCTCGCGTGCACGCAGCCGCGAGGCTGAACGGGCTCGTGTTGTGGTTAGCAGCGTTACAGCATCACAGGATGCGCGTTTGGGCGCGACTACCTCGACTACCTCGAATGCAAAGGCAGTTGATAATGATGGCGACTTCGTAGGTTCATCACATTCAATCGCGATGAATGCACCTGCGATCGCTGGCGCCGGATTTTCGGCCGGTCTCGCCGGCTCACCATTCGCACCGGGGTTGCGCGACGCGGGCATTGTTGGCCCCGACGTCGAAGCCGCATCGTTTGATGTTCGCGCGATGTTTACCGCTGCATTGGTGCAAGCGTTCTTCCGCGGCGAATACGGCACCGTCGGCGGTTCAACCCAAGAACCGATCAGCGATGGTGCTTCGTTGGTGGGAATTGCCCGAACCCTGCAAGATTTTGCACCAACCTGGCTAACTCCAGCGCCACGGGGTCGGGGGACGGAACAAGAACGCCGCTTGGGTTCTATTGCGTCTCCTCAAATGCCGGTAGCAACGCCTCGCAGCGCTGCCGCTGCGACGGTGCCGTCGTCGGTGTCCGACGTGGCGCCTGACGCCGCTTTGCAACGTAGCGCAACCGCTGCTGCCTCAACTCGGATCATCGATCTATCCAGCGTCGGTCTTGGCAGCGACGCTTACGAAGTCATTGAACTTGCCGTGCCAGCTGAGTTTGCAGCGTCCGCGGTTTCGGATCGTGATGATTTTGCCAACGCACCAGTTCGCAGCGATGGCCGCGTTGATTATCGCCCTGGTGCAATCGGCCGTGCCGCAAGTGCTTGGTCGGTTTCACAGCAAAACGCGAGCACCGATCTCACGTTAGACTTTTTACCACCTGAACTTGTGGTCGCTGCGCAAGCGTATGGCTTGAGCCCACAGGCCGCTTTGGTTGCTGCGCGTTTAAGCGCCGCAGGGCCAGCTGCGATTGCTGGTTTAGCGAGCCAAGTCGACATGGCGTTTTTGCAAGTGCCGGCACGAACCGCTACGATCAATCGTTTGGCTGCTCAGGCGAATGTTGGTACTTCAAATGAAATCGGTGATTTCACTCCAGCTTTAGGGCCGGTGTCATCGTCATCGACGGATTCGTCATCGGACGTACGCTCCAACCTCGCGCAACCTCGCTGGGACTCCATGGATGGCCTGGCAATGGCGAATCAAACGATCAGCGAAATCGCGCCAATGCGACAACCTCGGGGCGCGTTTCTGTGGCCACAGGCTGCCAGCGCTGCATTGGGCATCAAAGGTGAAAATCTTGCCAACAACGACGGTCAAAGCCAATTCTCCGTTGCGGCACTCGAAGTCTTGGCCGCCAAGGCTGTAGCTGATTTAGGTGCATATGCATCAGTCGCTCAATATGATGCGCCTGCATCGGCAAATAATGTGACGGCGGTTGCCCAACGTGGTGGCCAAGATCCGCGCCCATCGATTCCGTTCGTGGATGCCAGTCGGCGTCCAGAATTGCTGCGCGGCGTATTGCGTGCAAGCGCGGGCCCGACCGCGGGGGGCGGCAACCTCGACCCTTGGACCGCCGGTCTCGAGCGTGCTGATGCAGCCAGCAGCGATGGCCCGAATGAAGCGACCGTCGTTGAGCGGGTCGCGGCACACTTGCCGATGATGCAGCAGCAACAGTTTCGCGCGTTATTCCTGCGTAGCGTCGGTTCTCCGTCGGTGCGTGCAGCCCAAGCGTTGGCGTTGGTGCAGCGTAGCGGTGTGCTTCCTGACAATGCGTCCTTGGCCGAGCGAGCGTCGCTGGCATGGGATGCGATGCCGATGTTGGCGTTGCAAAAACAGCTTAGCGATGCCGGTCCAAACACTGGCTTTGAATTGCGTGGGCTTGAAGCGCTTGCTGCGAGCATGAGCGATGCAACCAATTCGTTCGTTGCTGCGAGCGCTGGCGCGGGCGATGCAACCACCCCACGCTTGGCGTCGGCGCTACAGGCGTTGCAAACGATGTTGATGCCTGCCGGCTTGCCAAGCCAACCGCAATCGCAGTTGGCGAATGCTCGGACGGTTGGAGATGCGTTGGCGTCGTTGGTGGCACCGTCGCGTAGCGAATCGAGTTCCAATAGCACCAGCTCATCATCATCGTCATCATCGTCGGCGAATGGTGCCATGCGGCGTGCGCCAACTGCGTCGCCGGAGATGGTACGTACTGGTGCGCGGCGGTCGAACGAAGCTGAGATTCCAGAGTGGTTTGAAAAGG
>JAKQOD010000476.1 GCA_029565465.1 Deltaproteobacteria bacterium | reverse complement strand
TTGGGTGGCATTGCGGACGCTGACGATTTTGGCCAACCCGGCCGGCGATCACAGCGTCCGAGCACGGGCGACCGCCGCAACGTACGAAGACGCGGCGAATGCCGCCACTGGCGAAGACGCGGATTCGATTGCCGCATTGCGGTTGCGCACCGCACAGCTCTTCATCGATGCCGGCGCGGCTGCCGAAGCTGCGACCATGTTTGAGCAAGTTGAAAATCATTGGCCAGCGTCATCGCTGATCAGCGATCTGCATGCGTTGGCATCACGGCGTGCTGGGCAAGACGTTGCCAAGACCGAATCAGAAACCACATTTAAACCGGTCGCGGCCGAAGGTTTACGCAACCCGGCTGCGCGCGAGCATGCGTATGCACGCATGATGCGCCAAGCCGACGTTTACATGAGCTACGGTGATCACGGCATGGCACAACAGGCCTTGGCTAGCGCGCTTGAACTCCGCCCTGGCGACCCGGGTGCGACGGCGATGAGCGAATTGCTTGCGCATCGCCAAGGCGATAGCGAGTTGGCGGTGGTACGTGCGTTAGGCCGCGTGCAGTTTGCCGATCAACTCGGCGATCCCGCAGCGATTGCGGACGCCCAAGTTCAACTAGCCGATCTTGAATTGTGGGATCGCCACAACGTCGAGGCCGCCCGCACTGCGCTGCAAATCGCATATGAATGTGCGCCGCAACGATGGAGCACGCTGGACCGGATGGTGCTGCTGGCCGCGCTGCGCAACGACCCTGACGCGTTAGCGTTGGCACGGCAGCGCCAGGCTGACTTGGCTGTTACCGAAAGTGAATTCGCCAGCCACCACTATCAAGATGCTGCCGCTACCCTCGAAGCAATTGGCGCCGATTCGCGCCGCGTCCTCGACTTGAGTCGTAAGGCGCTTCAGGTTTCGCCACCACTACGTGGAGCCATGTTGTTCGCCGAGCGCGCTGCGCAAGCCCTGGGTGACGTGCAAGAGCTAGCGCAAAATGACGATCGTATCGCTGCGTACTTTACGGGCGACGCACGCTCTCAAGCCGCATTTTTGACCCGTGCAGGCGTGTATTGGGTCGACGCTGGTCAACATGAAACCGCAATTGCGCGATTCCGCGCCGCCGAAGGCGTGGTGCCGGCCTACATCCCCGCGCTTGAAGGTTGGCGCCGCGCGTCGCTGCGTGGTCAGTTGTGGCTCGATGTTGCCAACGCAGCCCTGCGGGAAGCCATTGCAACCCACGATGCGCCACGCCGCACGAAGTTATTCCATCTTGCCGGCGTGGTGTTGATGGAGAAAGCACTTGTGCCCGAGCGAGCGATCGAAGCGTTTCGCTACGTGCTTGATAGCGATCCCTCCCATCGCGATGCGTTTTTGCGCACCCGGATTTTGTTGAGTGAAGAAGGCAACCACGACGAGCTAGCGTTGGTTTTGGAAAAACGCTTGGAAGTCGAAACCGACCCTTCGCTCAAGCGCGAGTTGCATCGCGCGGCGGCCGAACTACATCGCAACTTCTTGTCAAACCGTGAAGGGGCAATGACCCACTATCGCGAGATTTTGCGGACGGCACCGAATGACATCGGCGCGCAAACCGCACTTGCTGACATCGCGTGGGAACTCGGCGATTGGCATGGCGCAGCGCAAGCGTTGATCGCTCGCGCACGGTTAGAACGTTCGCCTGAGGTGGCGCGTTCGCTGGCAAAGCGTTTGGGCATGCTGTACGCCGATCGCTTGGGCGAGCCCGCTACTGCATTGGGCTGGTACGAGCGCGCGTTGGTGCAGGCGCCCGACGACGAAGATGCCTTGGTGCGAGTTGCTGAGTTAGCTGGTAAAGCTGGCGATTGGAATCGCGCGATGGCCGCTGCCGAGCGCTTAGTGAAATCAGAAAACGATGCGGATGCGCGGGTGGCGCATTGGCATCGGGTTGCGGATATCTTTGAAAACGGTTTTGGCGATACCAAACGTGCGGAGCGCGCGTTCAACCAAGCCCTTGATGGTGCTCCAAGCAATGCCGCCGCGCTCGATGGGTTGATTAAGTTTTATAAACGGCGGAGCGATACGGTCTCGATTCGAGTTCACTTGGGCCGCGTTGCAAGTGCGGTGCGTGCACGGATCGAAGCCGAACCGACGGACATTGAAGCGTATCGTGTGTTAGCCCGAACGATGGAAGCGCGGCATGAAGCAGGCGTTGACGGCAGCATCGCCATCGCTCGATCGGCGCATGATATGGTCGCGATTTTGACTGGCCAAGAGCCGGTCGTAAATCCGAAAACCCCGATGATTCCAACCCCGAGCAGCTTGCTGACGGTGGAAGCCGACGAAGTTATCTTCCCGCCTGAAGTGCAGCCTGAGTTGCGGCAATTGTTCCAGCTGTTAGGCGAACGGTTGTCAAAACATGTTGGTGTTGACCTCCGGCATCACGGCGTGACACGCAGCGATAAGATTGGCAATGACCAATCCGTCGCACGAGCCGCGATTGCGGTTGGTGGCGCGTTGGGTTTTGCGGATATCGAAGTTTACGTATCGACGCGGCAGCCGATGGTGTTTGCCGCCGAGCCAACCCATCCAGTATCGGTGGTGATCGGCAGTGCGCTCGCCGGTGGAGATCGTGATGCCATTCGATTTGCGACGGGCGCCGCGCTTAAGTTGGCGCAGTCGCAGTTGGCGGTGGCCGCACGCTTGCCAGTGAACGAACTTGGCGTCTTGATAATCGCATTGGTGCGTTTGTTTCAACCCGACTTCCCTGCAATCAGCGTCGATTTGGATGCCGTTGCAGCGCAGATGCAACGCTTGCGGCGCTTGATTCCGTCGAACGCAATGAACGATCTGCGACCGTTTGCGTTAGCGATCGATGCGTCGCGTTTTAATCACGTTGCGTTGGCAGCAGGGTTGGCGACCGCGTCGTATCGCGCGGGTGTTGCGAGTGCGCAAAGTTTGGCTGCAGGCCTTAAGGTGCTTGCAATTCGGGCCGGCATGCCTGTGACGCAGTATGTGCGCGAACCGGTCGCGCGTGCGCTCATCCAGTGGGCACTTTCGGAAGACCACGGCATCGTGGCACGCTAAGCGAGGGTAGGGGGCCTGAGTCCTGCTAAATCGTTGGCTGGCGGCAATCCCCAGCCAGGCTGATATCCAAACACGTCCAGCGCCGAGCGTGTTGTAAAGCCTTCGCCCAAGACATCAAGCAGTTCCAACGGCACGGCCGCCGGATGATAGTGGCCGGTGGCATTGGCCAAGTGCAGCAACTCTTTGCGCAACGTGGTCACGTAGTTTGCCAACCGGGCGGACTTAAGCCCAGGATCCAAACCTCGCATCAGCCACGCGTTTTGAGTTGCGACTCCCGTCGGACAGTGACCGGTGTGGCAGCGCTGCGCTTGAATGCAGCCGATCGCTAACATCGCTTCGCGTGCGACGTTGATCATATCGCAACCCATTGCCATCGCCAGCAACGCACTTTCAGGCAAGCCCAGGCGGCCCGAACCAATGAACACAAGATTCTGGGCAACGCCTTGCTCGGCGAACGCACGATACACTTGCGCAAAGCCAAGCTTAAATGGCAGCGCGACGTGGTCGGTGAACACCAAGGGAGCCGCACCCGTACCACCTTCGCCGCCATCAATGGTGATGAAGTCAGGCGCGCGCCCGGTAGCCGCGACTGCTTTGGCGAGTTGTTGCCAAAAGCCAATATCACCGACGGCAGATTTTATGCCGACAGGCAGGCCGGTGGTGTCGGCGATCATTTCGATGAAATCCAACATGCTCGATACATCTGAAAACTCGGTGTGCGCCGCGGGGCTGATGCAATCTTTGCCAACCGGAATGCCACGAATCTTGGCGATTTCGGGCGTCACTTTGGCGGCTGGCAATACGCCGCCGAGGCCAGGCTTGGCACCTTGGCTCATCTTGATTTCGATCGCCCGCACCTTCGCTGATGCAATCGACTCCAACATCTTGGCTTTTGAAAAGCGGCCATCAGCATCGCGACAACCGAAATAGCCCGTGCCAATTTGCCAGACGATGTCGCCACCTTTGCGATGAAAATCTGAGATGCCGCCTTCGCCGGTGTTTTGCATCGCACCCGCAAGCGCAACCCCACGATTGATCGCTTCGACAGCAGCGCCGGAAAGCGAGCCGTAGCTCATCGCTGAGGTATTGACGATCGAGGTTGGTCGAAACGCCAATTTGCGCTGCCGAAAGCCGCCCAGGACGCGTGCGCACGCCAACGGGTACCCCGGGTCGTGGCCCGGTTCACCTGCCGCTGGCGAGTGCACTGGAAACGCGCTGTGTCGAATGATGATGTGGCCCGCACTACGATCGAGGTCGTTGTCGGTACCAAAGCCAAAATAGTTATTTTCTTTTTTGGCCGACGAGTAAATCCACCGACGCTGATCACGTGAAAATGGCCGCTCTTCATCGTTCGACGTCACGATATATTGCCGCAGTTCCGGGCCGACGGTTTCGAGCCAATAGCGAAAGTGGCCGATGATCGGGAAGTTGCGCAAAATCGCGTGGCGCTTTTGCACCACGTCGTGAACGGCAACCACCAACAGGAAACCTAAAAAGCCGAGCGCAATCCACAGCCACATGGGCTGAGTGTACGCGTTTACTCGCCGTTCCAGTAGCGCACAGGCCCTACGTCCATGTGGATAAATTTGCTTTCCAAATAGAAGCCAACGCCACCGCGTTTTTGGTCGACGGCCCATTTGTGGAGCGCTTGCACGGTGACCCCGCGTAACCGAAAATCGATGGCGTGGCCAAACGTATGTTGGCTATCGCGTGCGACTTGATGGCCTTTTTTGCGCAGCATTAAATTGTATTTGGGATGCCGAAACGCCGACACCACTTCAACAATCGGTGCACGAAAGTGCAGCGCTGCAGCCAATGCGAATATCGGCAAGCGCGGCTCGGTGTGGGTGGCTTCGTTGGTGAAGTGGCAGCGCAAAAAATCGTCGTAGCGCGGCTGTGGCACCGGCGCATCAGGCGTGAAGCGCGGTTTGGGTAGGCGAAGTTCTTTGGCGTATGATTCGGGATCGATTGCGAGCCACTCGTCAGTCCACGTGTTGTAGAAGTTGACCAACTTGCGCGCGGGGCGGCCCACAACCGGCAGCGAGCGTTTGTTGTACGCCTCGGTTTTGTGTGCCGCCGTAAGATCTTTTTTGGCTTGGTAGCGCGCCGCTGCTGGCGCGCTCGGCGGCGCATCGGCATAACTAGTTCGCCGCATCACCACCACCACCGCCAGCGCCGCGACGATCCTATGGATGCGCATGCGAGCGACGACCGAGTTGGAGCAGTGGAGGATTGAGCGACCCGCTGCGGAAGCCATCAAGGTCAACCGCAACAAAGCTAAAGCCCAAGCGTTTGCCGAGGCTGCTAATGGCGTTGCGCATGGTTGGCGCACATGCCCGCGCGATATCGTCGGTAGGCAACTCGACGCGTGCGACGGTATCGTGAAACCGCACGCGCAATTGCCCAAAGCCGAGTTGCCGCAAGCCGTCTTCGAACTCGTCGACGCGGCGCAGCCGCTCCACCGTAATCTCCGTGCCATGCGGAAAGCGCGACGACAAACAGGCCAGCTGCGGTTTATCCCACGTGCGTAGGCCCAAGCGTTGCGACAGTGCGCGAATGTCCGCTTTGAACAAGCCCACATCCACCATGGGGGTTACCGCGCCACCTTCGGCAGCGGCGGCGATGCCTGGCCGATAGTCGCCTAGATCGTCGACGTTGGTGCCAAGCGCAATCACGGCACCGCCAAGCTGCGCCGCTAACGGCAACGCTACCGACATCAATTCGGTTTTGCATAAAGCGCAGCGATTGCTTGGGTTGTGGGCAAAGCCCGGGCGCTGCAGCTCATGGGAGTCGACGATGAAGTGGCGTGCGCCGAGCCCGAACTCTTGGCCCAATGCGCGGGCGTCGGCGATTTCAGACCGCGCCATGGTTTCGGAAACCGCAGTCACCGCGTGGGCTCGTTCAGCAACGGCATCAATGGCGGCGCGCAACAAGAAGGCGGAGTCGACCCCACCTGAAAACGCAATCAACAATGCCCGTTCGGTGCCGGCAAGCTCGCGCAAGCGCGCCAGCAGAGCTTGGTATTTGTCGTCGGCCATAGCGCCAAAAGGTAGCAGGTTTTGGCTGCGAGTTCAGCAGCGTTCGACGTCGATTGCCCATACGCCAGGTGCTAACTCGACCACGGCGTGGACCCGTTGTTGCCACTGCGCTAGCGACCGCGGCACATTGTGCCGGGCCGCAGGATGGTCAACGATGACGCGCAGCCGGCTGCCTGCCGCCATGGTTTCGAGTGCGAGTTTGGTGCGGACAAATGTAAACGGGCAAATCTCACCGCGCAAATCGAGCTCAGCGTTACCAGGTGATGACGCGATCGGCGGCTGCGATGAGTTCGATGAGTTGGTCATAAACGAGCGGCCCCGCAGGCAAAGGCGGGTGGCCTTGGGGCGCCAAGGTTAAGGTAGGTAAGTACACTACCCAATCGTGCTCGGCAACCCACGTCGGCGCAGCCGGGCGGTCGCGGTCAGTTAAGTGAAGACACCGAGTCATCGTGTCACGCCTTAGCGCCAAATCTCGGCGTGTTGTTGCAGCGCAAGGTACGCGGCATCAAGGGTTGCAGTTTGCACCTGGTGGCCAAAACTCACCAACGTTGCCGACGCCCGTTGCGCCAAGGCTGATTGGCAAAACGCCGTTGCTGCTGGTGTGACGACCACGTGGACGGTGCCGCCGTGCAGGGTAGCGCCGAGCGCCGCACGCCACGCTTCGTCACAGCGCGCCGCGGTGCGCGCGTCAATCACAAACAAGGTGTGTGGTAAAGCAATCATGTGAGCGCCACCACGCGTGTGGCCCACTGCAACGTGCGTGCATGATCGAGCTGCGAACCGAGTTCGATGCCGTTTGGCACGCTGCTGCCGTGTGCATCACACGCCGTTGCACAAAACACGATAGCTGCGCCCGCCTCGGCGAGCGTGCTGAGCGCTGCTGTCACAGAGCCAAGCGCTGTGGGCGCAAGCGCTTGATCCATGGCAAACAACCGCACATCGCTGCCACGTCGCAGGGCCGCCTCGGCAAGGCCAATCGCCGTCGGCCAACCGTCGATGCGGGCGACCACAATGCCGAGGCGCAGAGGGGTTAGCACAACGGCACCTCACACCTGCGAAAATACCCTGGCGCGTGCGCGTCAAAGTCGAAGCGGACGATGTGCCAGTGCGGTCCGACGATCAATAATTGGGTTGCGGTGTACGCGGGCGTCACGACGCTGCCGTCGTCGGGAATTTGTACCACAGCGGTGGCGAGGTCATCGCTCGACAGGGTGCCTGGCCCGTGCGGATGCGAGTGAAATATGGCGCGCGGATAGTCGTCGTGATCGGACGGCAGCTCGGTAGCACGTGCTAAGGCTAGCAGGTCGGCTGCTGCAAAGTTAAACTTCGTCGGTTGGGTCGCGATATTGTCCGCCGGCCGGACCGTTGATGCTGTGACCCAGCCGCAACATTCGCGTGGTGCCGACTGCTGCGCGATGGCGATGAGCGCGGCGACCTGAGCAGGCGAGGGCCAAGGCTCCATCGTTACCTCGTTGCAGCCGTGCGCAGCCACTGTGCAGCTCGCTGGCTACCGATGGCCATAGCGGCAACCGCATTGCCATGGCCATCAACATGCAAAGGCGCAGGTTGTCGCATCGGTCCGCTTGGCGTCGCCAGCTCGACGGTGCAATGCGGAAACCGCGCGTGCATGGCGCTGCAAAACTGAACACCAAGCAAGCCATGTGGCGCAATGACGGTGCCGAGTTGCCTGCGAAACAATGGACTGGAGTTGCAGTCTGCGTCGGTGCGTAGCGTGGTGTTCGCAACGTGCAGACGGAAATGGCCAACCCCAGCCGCGGCAAGATACATACACAGCCAGTGCGCTGCGGTGTCACCTGCGATGAGTGCAACATCCACGTGGGCATCGCGCAGCCACTGCTGAGTCTGACCGGTCATCCATGGCAGCAAAAGTTGCCGGCCGTAGCGCTGGATTTCGTCGCGGCTTAACGCAGCAGCCGCCTGACCGGAGCCGCCGGCAACCGGCAATAACACGGTAACCACGCTGCTGGCATTGAGCGCGGTAGCCGCGCCTTGGCCGGCGCGGACATCCTGCTCACCGACGAAAATTACGACATGGCGAGGAATTTGACCGGCCGCGTTGAGGAGATAACCACGGAGCGCTGGATATGCAGTTTCGACTGCCGCGAGCGCGGCTCCGACCGTGTCGCCAGCGACGTCGACATGACGTTGATTGCCAGCGTGCACGCGCATGGCCGACGGTAGTTCAATGCGAGGCATGGTGGGCCTTTGCTAGCAACAGTGGGATTTGCCCAGGTGGCATCGGGCTGGTGCGGCAGGCTGGACAGTCGGCGCGCGCGGCTAAGGGTCGTTGCCGAACATGATGCGGTTCGATGCTGAGGTCTGCGCAGGTCCACAACGTGCCAGCGGTGCGTCGGTCGCCGCGGGCCAGCGCCGTCGCACCGTCGACGGCAATTGCTGCCACTTGTCCGAGAATCGGACCGAGCACACCCGCATCGGCGCAGGAGTCTGCTTCGCCTGGCGGTGCTTCGAACCAACAGCGGTAACATGCAAAACTCGGTGCGCCGAGCATCACGCTGCCGGCGACGCCGAGTGCCGCAGCGATGACAAATGGCCGCCCGGTGCGCGTGGCCCAATCGTTCACGGCAAACTTGGTAGCGGCACTGTCGCTAGCGTCGACGATGAGGTCAACGTCACCACAAACGTCGTCGGCGTTATCGGCTACCCAATGCGATGCATGCGCGTGCGTAGCACCGGCCCAATCGCGCAGCGCCATAGCTTTGTTGCGGCCGAGATCTGCATCGCAGAATTGCAGCTGCCGATGCAGGTTCGAGATGTCCACCGTGTCGCCGTCGAAGACGGTGACTTCGAAACCAGCATGCACCAGGCCCAGCGTGATCGGCCCACCCAGGCCACCTGCGCCGACCACGGCGACCCGGATCATCCTTTGCTCCGCGCGCCACACACGTTGCAGACACCAGCGTGGACTACGCCAACGCACGCGCCATTTTCGCACAGCTCGCGCGTGCTCCAGTCGTCGCCCTCCGTTCGATACGGTTCCGCGGTTGCTATTGCAACGCCGTCAGCATCGGTGCTGGCGTCGGCGGAGTCCGTGTCGCTGTCCGTGTCGCTGTCCGTGTCGCTGTCCGTGTCGCTGTCCGTGTCGCTGTCCGTGTCGCTGTCCGTGTCGCTGTCCGTGTC
>JAKQOD010000469.1 GCA_029565465.1 Deltaproteobacteria bacterium | reverse complement strand
GATGGGCACCCGGGAAAAACTGATGGCGCGCATGATGGCGCCGCAATACACCCGCGGCAAAGCAGGCTACCGGGTTCGGCAGTTCGATGAAATCGAAGTGCTGCCGCGCGACGAAGGGCCGTATCGCAGTGCTGGCTACAGCGGATACGCGCCAGGCACGGGTGCCGATCCGTTCGAAATGTTCGCTGCGATGTTTGGTGGCCGCCGGGGAGCGTACGGCGCTGCGCCTCGCCGCCAAGGGCCAGCCGGCAATGTTTCGGTTACCCGGCGTAACGGCAAAATTGTGATTGAGATCGACCCCGCATAGTAGCTGGCGTCGCCGCTTGGCGTTGTTTCGCCGAGCGGCTATACGCGGTGGCATGAAACGAAAATTTGCTACTGTTCTGTTCCTTGCTGCAGCTGCCTGCGGCGGTTCGAAGCCAAAGCCAGCGCCAGTCAAAACGCCTGACGTTGCTCCCGTTGTTAAAACACCAGAAGCCCCGAAGGTGGAAGTGCCGGTGGGCCCAACCGTGGCTGCGACGATCGCAGAAGGCCTTGCAACGCCCGAAAGCGTCTTGTTCGACGCTGAAAACGATCGCTATTTGATTTCGAACATCAACGGCACGCCACTTACCGCTGACAACAACGGCTACATCGCAACCATGGCGCCAGATGGCACCACGGTTGAAAAGTGGATCGTTGGCGGCGCCAACAAGGTGACGCTCAACGCACCTAAAGGCATGGCCATTGTCGCTGGCGTTTTGTACGTCACCGACATCACCACCGTGCGCAAGTTTGATCTCAAAACCGGCGCGCCAAAAGGTGAAATCAAAGTCACCGGCGCAACGTTCTTGAACGACCTCGCGGTCGGTCCAAACGACACCGTCTACGTCAGCGACTCCGGCCTCAAAGCCGGCAAGGCCGACTTTGAACCAACCGGTACCGACGCAGTTTACAAGATCGACACCAAGGCCAAAGCGCCTAAAGCCGTGAAGGTTGCCAAAGACAAATCGCTCGACAAGCCAAACGGTTTGTTGGTCAATGCAGCTGGCCAAGTATGGGTTGCACCATTTGGCGCCAAGACCATCTACATGCTCGAC
Organism: Deltaproteobacteria bacterium; assembly: GCA_029565465.1. Taxonomy (GTDB): domain Bacteria; phylum Myxococcota_A; class Polyangia; order Haliangiales; family Haliangiaceae; genus JABFXX01. Next base: position 2,044 of record JAKQOD010000469.1, on the reverse strand, counting down.
GACGCTGGCAAAAAAGGCACCGCGGTTGAACTGCCAGGCGGCGGTCTCGACGGCATCCTTGACACGGGCAAACACATCATCGTGTCCAGCTGGGAAAAGAGCACCATCTACGCTGCTCCTGTTGGCGACACCTTGATCTTCGCGCCGCTCATCGAAAACGTCAGCTCGCCAGCCGACATCGGCTACGACAGCAAGCGCAACCGTTTGCTCGTCCCGCGCTTCATGGACAACAAGGTTGAAGTTTACCAGTTGCCTGCAGCGAAGTAGGCGTTGGCGCCTCAGGGCGCTACACCAAGTAATCGATGCATGTGCTGTAGTCGATATCCTCGCCGGTCCACAGGGTGGCGTGGGTGTCGGCGCTGATGCGAAGGTCGGCGTTGTCGGCGCGCAGGCGGCCTCCAGTGCTTGGCGGGGCAACGTGGAGTGCCCGTGAGTGCGCACCTCCCAGAGGCTCCCGAGGGCGCGGTTGGTGCTCGACGCCAACGCTGTGCGGTTGGCGGCACCGCCGCGGACGCACTGCAGGCTACGAGTCTGCTGCGCCGCCCGTGGCGATACCGCGGTGAATTTGGGCGGCGCGCTGTGTACCCAGATGTTCGACGCTTCGGTCGGCGCCTGCGCGATGAAAAATAGTTTCAGAAAGTTCGATTTTTGTTGACGAAGTTTTTCCGTGACGTTGTTCGTCGTCGGGGAGTTGTTGCAAAATGTTGCGTCGGGATGCGTTGAGTACGTTGCATCGCGCGAAGTCGTGTCTTGGTAAATGGCTTTCGTTTCGACGACAAACGCAGCGCAGATGCGAAAAGATAGCGTCGAAAAACACGATGTTAGATTGGCAGCATGCAAGCGACGACGACGACGGCCCAGGAAAAGGCAGCGACGGATCTATTGGGTGATCAGATTGCTGAGATGGCGGCGCACATCGACGCGGCGATGCATCGATTGTTGACGGCGCTTCGTGAATTCGATGCTGCATCTGGTTGGTATGCGCAAGGCGCTCGCTCATGTGCGCATTGGTTGGCATGGCGCATAGGTTGGGACTTGACCACCGCGCGCGAGCGCTTGCGGGTGGCTCGGCGGCTCGCAGAATTGCCAATCGTCGACGAGCAGTTGCGCCTGGGTGCGATGTCATATTCGCGCGCGCGCGCGATATCGCGGGTGGCAAATTCAGAAAATGAAAAGCTCTGGGTCGAATACGCCAAACGCATGCCGGCGTCGTCATTGGATAAATTGTGCCGCTCGTACCAAAGCGTGCAGCAAAGCGCCGGTCCGAATTCGGACGCCGCAGACAAACGAAGCGTGGTGAAACGTTTGCTGGATGGCGGCATGATCAGAATCGAAATTGTGTTGCCGCGCGACGAAGCAATGACGTTGTGGGCGGTTATCAACAGTGCTGCCAAAAGTGCGGCGCCCGCGGCACCTGCGCCGGTCCCCGCTCCTAAAACTTCCGCGGAAGTGTCGCGCCGAGCGCGTGCCATGGCGGCGCAACGAGCCGATGCTGTTATGGCCATTGCCAATGAGCGTGCACGTGGCGACCGGCCGAATCGCACGCCGATCGAAGTCCTCGTCACGGTGCCGGTTGCGGGCCTGCACACTTCCGCGGAAGCGTCCGCGCCCGGCGCGCCCAGCGACATCGCTATGACCGCAGAGGGTGAAGCTTTGGCGCCTGCAACCATCCAGAGGTTGTGTTGCGATGCCGGCGTTGTCGTTGCATCCATTGATCAACATGGGGAACCATTGTCGGTTGGTCGCAAGACCCGAACCATCCCGGCAGCTATCAAACGTGCGCTGCTGCTCCGCGATGGCACGTGCCGATTCCCCGGCTGTACAAATCGCCATTTCGTCGACGGTCATCATGTGGAGCACTGGGCTAATGGCGGGGAGACCGCACTGTCCAATTTGATGTTGCTTTGCGGTGCGCACCATCGCCTCCTGCACGAAGGCGGCTTCAGCGTCGTTGCCGATGCCACCGACGGTTGGCACTTTTTCGACCAACGCAACCGCCGCGTACTACCGCAACCAGCGCGGGTACCATTTGGCCCGCGCGAAC
>JAKQOD010000461.1 GCA_029565465.1 Deltaproteobacteria bacterium | reverse complement strand
GGCAAGCATCGCAGCACTCGAACAACTCGATCGCGAAGCACCGAAAGATCGCGAAACTTTGTTATTGCTAGGCGATGCCAACGATCGCGTCGGCGATCTGTCGCGCAATATCAGCAAAATCGACGACGCCGACACCTATTTCCTTGCTGCGCAACACGCGCGTGAAACGGTGGTTGCCATGGCGAACACGGTTGGTGACCGTGAAGCCACCTATGCGCTGTCAAAGAGTCATCACAAACGCGGCACCATCGAATATGCACGTGGTGCATCGATGCAAGCACTTGCCGAATTTCGTGCCTGCCAACGGCTGCGCGAAAGTTTACTGGAAACCGACCCCGATAATGTTGAGTGGCTGCAAGGCCAAATCGAGATTGCCAATCAGATCGGCGATATGCATCGTGAGCTGGGTGAGCTAAAGGCCGCGATCACAAGTTATTCCGACGCACTGCCGATTCTCGATGGGCTGCTGACACGCGATGCCACCAACGCTGCGTGGCGCCGCATGCGCGGCAATTTGTTGGCGGATTGGGGCTTTGCCCTCAACGACTCCGGCAACTACGCGGGTGCTTTGGCCAAATTTGATGCGGCCTTGAATAACCACGCCGAACTACTCACCCGCGACCCTGCAAATACCAGCTGGCAAGTTGATGTCTCGAAGTACAACATGCGGCGTGGCGACGCTCAACATTATCTCGGCGACGAAAAAAGCGCGTTGGTCAGTTATCAGACAGCGCTCAAGCTACGCCAAGACTTAGTCGCACGTGACCCCAAAAACGTTGCATGGCGCCGCTCCTTAGGATTCAGCTACGCCAAGCTCGGCGCCGCGTTCGCCCAGACCGGCGAGCGTGAAAAGTCGCTAGCGATGTATCAACAAGCCCTCGACGTTAGGCAGGCGCTGTCGGCCACATCGCCAAGCCATGTGGGTCTGCGTAACGAGCTAGCATCTGCACAACTGGCGTTAGGCCGCGTGTTGCAGCGTTCAGATAAAGCTCGAGCCCTCAAACTGGTGACCGAAAGCCTCGAGATTTCACGTGGCTTGGTAGCCAGCGACCCACATAACAACGAATGGAAAGAGACCTGCGTTTCGGGCTTGCTCGTGCTCGCGCGGATCGCGCACAGCGACGGGAATCGACCAGGCGAACGCGCATTGTTGCGCGAAGCCGAAACCATTGCACAGGCCGCCTTAACGGCGGCTTCCCAAAACGCGTTTTGGCCGACGTATGTCGGGGAAATTCACATGACGCTTGCCGACTTGGATTTGCTCGAAAATCCGCCGGACCCAACGTCGGCCAAAGAGCACTTTGCAGCGGCGCTGGCCTTGCTGGCGCCGCTTGAACGCGCCAAAACCCTGCCCGCCTCGCGAAAAGCCATGTTGCAACGTGCACGGGATGGCAAGTAGTGCGGCCGCCAGTTGGCCTAGCGCTGATCTGGCTTGCCTGCACCGCGTGCGATGTGCCGGCATTGTTGCCCGATGCGCCGGCCGCCAAACCCGATGGATTTCGCCCTCCGCCCGATGCGCCGTATGACTGCACGTTGAATGCACCGACGATGCCGGTGGCAACCATCGCCGGCTGTGAACAACATGGCGGGGTCGACGGCGACCGCGCTACAGCTCGCTTCAAAAACCCCGTGCACGTCGCCGTGGTCCCGAACGAAGCCGCGCTCTACGTCGCAGATTTTGATAACCATCGCGTGCGCAAGCTTGCGCTCGACGGCACCACGCAGACGATCATTGATCAAAGCATGATGCCCGCGGGCGTGAGTTTCATGTTTCCGTTTGGCTTGGCAACGGCGGCGGACGGCACGCTTTACATCGAAACCGACAACAGTCCAACCGGC
>JAKQOD010000450.1 GCA_029565465.1 Deltaproteobacteria bacterium | reverse complement strand
ACTGTCGCCGCTGCGCACAAACGCACTTAGCGTTGCAACAAATGCTGCTTCACCAACTTCTGCCTGTAAGCCTTCTTTTTGATCGTTATAGTCGCGCGCTTCGTGCAACCTTGCTAACTGTTCAAATTGTTCGCGCAATTGATGGCCAGCGGCAAACGTATGCGGCTGCCAAGTATCACCGACGAGCCGCAGCAGCGTGGCCGACAGGAACCGTGGTTCATCCATCATGGCACGCGTACGCATCGCCATTTCAAGCAACGCCACTTCATCGTTGGAGTCGGCAACCATCAACAAATCACGATTGGGCGCCATCGCCAAATAATGGCCTTGCACTGGCAGTTTGCGAACCAGTTCGGGTAGCAACAAGCGCGTAGCATCGTGGCTGTCTTGCCACGTGCTTACGTACAGGCCACGTTCGTTTCGAGCAAACGGCTTGTTGGACATGTTTCGTAAGTTCTCGATCGCAATCGGCCACACCTCATCGAAGGTTTTGCCCCATCCTTCGAGATGATCGTTACTGACTGTCATCACCGCTTCGGGCAAGTCGTACACCAGCTCGGCGTCGAAGACGCCGTACATCGAACGCAGGTAGGCAGGCATCCGCGGTTTGGCTTCGTCAAATGACGTCGCAAGCTTGCGCCGATTGCGGTCCCAAAAGGATCGATCGCGCAGCCGCGGCAGCACGTTAGCCGCGGCGTCCGCAAACACCTTAGGTATCTCACCTACGCCTACGATCGTGCTGAGTTGCGCGATATTGTTTCGCAAAACTTTGCGTCGGCCAAAGAAGCCAGCGCGCTCGTACTCGGCGTAAAAATTGCCAAAGTTGAGATATCGCGAAGCCCCGATGCGCACGCGAAAGTGCGCCGCTTCATACACAACCGAATCGTCGCTGGGAATCACACCCTTGCGCTGCATCGCATCGATCACCTTGTGGGCAAACTTATTGCGCGCGCGCTGCTCTTTATCGCTCATAGCGGCGCCATCTTACACCGGCTAGCGTGGCTCGATGCCTCACTGGTCAGGCTGCGAGCGGCAACCACTGCGCCTGCGTTGACGAAGCCCACGTCACGCATGGTCAAACGCGAGTGGTTGATGCCATTATTCCAAATCACCACGCGCAGGTCAGGCACGGATACTGTGTTGGCAACCCGCAAGATGTCGAGCGCTGTGGCCAGGCCTTCATCTCGTTTGCCGCCGGGCGGTGGCGTTATGTCGTTGATCTCGTCACCATTCGACGCACACGCAGCGGCTAAGGCAAAACTGCAACCAAGCAATGGTAACGCACGCATGTTATGTAAGTCGTAGGCGCACACGATGTGATCCCAAAATTCTACAAAAAGCAGAGGCCATCATCTGCGAAATTGGATGCGCAGGCCTAGCGAGGATCGGCGCAGATCACGTCAGCTGTCGCTGGGTAATAGTGTGCAACGATCGCACAAGCTTCATCGCGCCCCTCGACCCCGCCACGCTCCATCGCAAGATTGGATTGATTAAGATACCGGCATCGGTACTCAAGCGAGCCAGCCACCGTATGCGGTGTGGTTTGCCAACTTACTTCGGACGGATGTGCATAGTCCGTGCTGCGATACACCTGCGTGCTGTCATCGTGAGCCTCGACCAGATTGCTTTGGGTTAAGCTAAACGATGCCATCCGATACAGCTGCAGTCCGCGCGCTGCAGCGCACGATCCACTTTCGATTTGTACAACATTTTGCCGAATCATTAGATTCTGCCGATATGCCAACAACACCCCAGCCGCGGTGTACGCTTCGCCTTCGCGCACCAGGGTTGCACGCAACTCAGAAACCACGTGTTGCGTTACGTCGGTAGGGTTCAGTACATGCATTCGCACAATGAGCGGCTGCCGCGCCGCAAGTGGCATCGCAACGCCCACGGGCGTGTCCGACGAATCTTCTGGAATCGTGGCTTGATAAAGCCACCGTGCCACGTCGCCGTTGGCCGTACCCTGAAAATCGCAGACTTCGGCAACCGTTCCGTCGGGCGCAATGGCGGTAGGCGTGGTGAACAACTGCAAGCCATGCGCACCGTTGGTAATCGACGATGACCATGTGCGCACGGCGACCGGCGTGTCACTCGGCAGGCTGGTGTAATAACAAATTGTGCGTTGTTGCCCAGGCGCCAAATCGATCGTCGGTAAGGCAATTCGCAGCACTGGCCCCGCCGCATCAGGCGCAGCCGGCGGGCTGGAACATGCTC
>JAKQOD010000422.1 GCA_029565465.1 Deltaproteobacteria bacterium | reverse complement strand
GCCGGTTTTTACGTCCACACAGCGCACTGCAAAATCCTCCGACGGCCTGTAGGTCGTCGCGAACACCGACATACTGCCGCCCAAACTGACCAGCGCCGCCACCGCCAACCCCAGGCCTCGTTTCAAACGTGATCTTGATAGGGCGATAGTTGTCGTACGGCCCGGCGCCCGGCAACGGCGTGGTGACGTCGCGCAGCTTGGCTTGGCGTTGCTGCAACACGTTCGCCATGTCGCTGCTCGCTTGCAGTTGACAATTACGGCAGCGGGGGGCTTTGGCGTCGATCGATGTGCCGTCGTGGCTTTCGATCACGGGCGCTTGGCAGGTAACACAGCGTGCACATTCCGCCGGTGCCAACGCTGGGTCAAGCCCAACCCGTTGGTCGAACACAAAACAATCACCGTCGTAGTGGGCGTTGCCGCAGTCTTCGAAATATTTGAGGATGCCACCGTCGAGTTGGTAGACGTTTTGAAAACCCTGGTCGATCAGAAACGGTGCGGCCTTTTCGCAGCGGATGCCGCCAGTGCAAAACGACACGATGACTTGGTCTTTCAGCTCAGCTGGCAGCGCTGCAACTGCGGTGGGGAACTGCCGGAAATGATCAACGCCGATGACTTTGGCGTTGTGAAACGTGCCCAGCTTTACTTCGTAGTCGTTGCGGGTATCGAGCAACACGACATCGCGACCTTCGTCGAGCCACGCTTTGAGCTGTGCCGGTGCCAGCCGCGGGGCAGGCTTGTTAACAGGGTCGATGCCATCGACGCCAAACGCGATGATCTCTTTTTTGATCTTCACCAACATGCGCTTAAACGGCTGGTTGGCGCTGAGGCTGTACTTCGCCGTCAAGCTGGCAAGCCCTGGCAACGTCCGAAGTTCGGACAACAAAGCGTCAACATCGTGGCGCTGGCCCGCAATGAAAAGATTCACTCCTTCGGTGCTCAATAAGATGGTGCCGCGCAGTTGCGCTGCCCGACAAACGGCTTGCAGCTTGGTTCGCAAGGCCGGCAAGTCGCTCAGGTGGGCAAATTGATACGCTGCGGCATTCGTCACATGGAGAGCGGTATCAAGGCCTGATGATTGAGGATTTACAGCGGCGTTCATGGCTACCGGTGACATACCTCAGCTGAGGCTAGCTGAGAAGTGGCGGATGCCATCCGAGCTGTGTGTACAATAGGCGAGTGACGGATGACGACGACATCACGCGGGCAAAGCGGCCGCCAACCGATGCCACGGTGCGCGACCGGCCGGCGTTGCCTACGGCATCTGTTGCTGACGCGCTCACGGCGACACCTACGAATGCAGCTCGACCACGCACGCCTAGTGCGCCGCCGATCACGCGGTCACGCCGGCCCAGCTTGGCAGCGCAGCGCTATCGGTTGGGCAAACAGCTGGGGCGCGGCGGCATGGGCGAGGTGTTGGTTGCTTACGATGAGCGTATCGGGCGGGAAGTTGCGCTTAAGCGCATGCTTGATGCCGAGCCACAAGACGATGATCTGACGCGCTTTGTGCGTGAAGCCAAAGTGCAAGGGCGGCTCGATCACCCGGCGGTGGTGCCAGTGTACGATCTAGCCACCGACGAGCAGGGCCGACCGTATTTCGTCATGAAGCGCCTGCGTGGCAAGCCGTTGAGCACGTTGCTGAGCGCGCCAACCGAGGACATTGCCGGGCTGCGGCGGCGGTTATGGCGCGCCTTCGTCGATATCTGCATGGCGATTGAGTTCGCGCATCAAAAGTCGGTGATTCACCGCGATCTCAAGCCAGCCAACATTATGCTGGGCGACTTTGGCGAAGCCTACGTGTTGGATTGGGGTGTTGCGCGCACCATGGCGGTCGAAGGGCGCTTGCATCCCCTCGCTGGCGGCATCGAAGAAGACGCCGAAATCGACAATGATGAGACGTTGGTTGGCACGGTGCTCGGCACGCCTGGTTACATGGCACCTGAGCAACTCAGCGGGGAGCGCGTTGGCCCGGCGGCCGACATCTACGCCTTGGGCGTGATTTTATACGAAATCTCGACGGGCACCCGCTTACATCCCAACGCGGCCAACGGCGAAACCGCCAGCATTTTTCTCGGTGCCGATGCGCGGCCCTCACGGGTTGAGCCCGATTCGCCGCCCGAACTTGATGCCATTTGCCAAATTGCAACCGCCTTGGATCCGGCCGATCGCTACCCATCGGCCCGCGACTTGGCCAACGCGGTGCAACGGTTTCTCGACGGTGAACGCGACGTAACCGTGCGTGCACAGCTAGCGGCGGAACACGTGCAAGAAGCGCGGTTGGCATTGGATTCAGGCGTTGGTGGCCAAGCTCGGCGCGATGCGATGCGGGCGGCGGGGCGCGCCTTGGCGCTCGATCCAGCATCGCGAGAAGCGGCCGAACTGGTGGCGCAGTTGGTGCTTACACCACCACGCGAAACCCCGCCAGAAGTACAAGCGCGCATCGCAGCGATCGACGACGACCATGCGCGGACCCAAGGCCGTATGCAAGCGCTGTCCTTGCTGTGTTACTTAGTCTTTATTCCAGTGATGTTATGGACTGGCGTGCGGTCGTGGCCGGTGGTTGCGGCATTGGCGCCACTGGCACTGCTTACCGCAGCGCACATTCGATGGATTACCAAGCGCCCTGGTTTGTCGTTGCCGTCGCTGTACTTCAATGTTGCCCTCAACGCGGTGATTATTGGCTTGGTAGTGCGCACCAGCAGTCCGTTCTTTTTCGCGCCAACGTTGGTGGCCATCACCTTGATGGCGTACATGGCGCATCCGCGCTTTGGCCGCGCGTCGGTGGTGGCAATCTTGTTGTCGAGCGGGATTTTGGTGCCTTGGGTGCTCGAAGAAGTTGGCGTGTTGTCGCCCACGTATCACTTCGTGGATGGCGGCCTGGTGTTGCAGTCGCCAGTGCTTGCGTTTGCCGCTGCGCCTATTCAAGTCGCATCGATCGGAGCGCTGGCCGCGGCCTGTATCGTCGTGATTGCGCTGTCGCGCAATATCGCAGCGCGGCAACGCAACGCCGCGAAACGGTTGGAAACCGCGGCTTGGCAAATTCGCGATTTGGTGCCAGGCCTGCCTGAGCCACGCGATCCCGCGCCGCGCCGACGCAAAAAAACCGCGGCGCCTGTAAGTTAGCGCGGTGTGCCGCGTTTCCGAGGAAACCAACCTTGGAGTCGTGTGTGACCCGAAATCAGCTTGTTTCTACTACTGTGGTTGTTGCTGCCATGGTGGCGAGTCTTGGCGCGTGCGGCGCTGCGCGGATGAGTTCTGCCCGGATGGCGGCTGCACCTGCGATGGCGCCGGCCGAAGCGCCGCAAGTCTTGCAGCGTTCGGTGTTTGATAAAGACCCCCATGGCCGGCTCACCGAAGCGCAAATTCAAGAGATCTTGGCTTCGCCGATCGAGCTGATTTTGCCAGCCCGGGTTGGTGTCTTGCCCGTGATCACGGCGAGTGATTGGCGCGGTCCGAGTCCGGATTTCGGACGCTCCGCGATTGGGGTGACGCCGTTGGTCAATGCGTTGCGCAAGACCACATCGTTTTCGCTGGTTACCCAAATGATGCCGATTCCGTCGGGCGCGCTTGGCATGGAAGCGTTGCGCGAAACCGCGAGCCGCTATCGGTTGCGCTATTTGATCTTGTATCGCGAAGTGATCGCGCCCAAAACTCGCCTCAACGGCTGGGCCTTTGGCTACGCCACGGGCGTCGGTGCGCTGTTCTTGCCAGGCAAG
>JAKQOD010000398.1 GCA_029565465.1 Deltaproteobacteria bacterium | reverse complement strand
GATTCTGATGTTGTGAGCGTTCGCTTGCCACCCGGATCCGCACCCCACTCGGTTTGTGCCAAATGCGTACTGCCGAATCCGTTGTGTTGACGTGTTGCCCGCCCGGGCCGCCCGCCCGTGCTGTGGTGACGACAATATCTCGGCTGTCGATCTGCAAGTCGCGCGCAATCGCAGGCTCGTTCGCATACACCCGCACCCCAGCAAACCAACGCTTGCGGCCACGCCGTTCACGCTGCGCACTGCGCGCCACCAACACATGCGTGCCAACGTGATTTGCCAGCACCGTCGACACCGCACCAATCATTGTTAGCTCCACCGATAGCGGCGCATCATCGTCGCCATGCGTCGTCACCGCTTGCACTATGCAACCAGCTGTCGTGCAGATGTGCTGCAGCGCGGCGCTTAACAATGCGACGAAAGCGCGGACTTCGCGCGGCCCCACCCCAGCGCTTACTTGCACGATCCAATGTGTCATTTTTTCACCGTTAGCAACGGCAGCACTGCTGCGATTCGGGTCGCCAGGCCAGCTTGTTCAAGACTCTCGATCACTGGCTCAATGGGCTTGTACGCATCGGGATGCTCCTCATAAAGCAGATCGGCGTCATCACACAGCACCTTGCTGCCGCAGCGACTCTTAATCAATTGATCGCGGTGATAGCGCGTACGCAAATTTGCCCGCGCCAACGACCGCATCATTTTTCGCCCTGCCCCATGAGCCACCGACGACAGTCCGGCCGGATTTCCGGTTCCTTGCATGATCCATGAAGGTGCCCCACGACTGCCCAACACAACTGTAGACTGCCCATGATGGGCAGGCGCGCAACCCTTGCGATGCACCCACATAGAGTTGCCAGCCACAACTTCGTGATCAACACAGTTATGCACAACATCAAACGCATGCGCGATGTGGCTTGCGCGATTGACTCCTAACGCGCGCAACAAGCGCCACGCCAACAAGACGCGATTGGCTTGCGCAAAACGAACTGCGCCGGCCAAATCTGCCAAATAGGCTGCGGCATTGTCTTGATGCAGCACCTGTTGACTCCATTTGTCGCCAATCGCTTTGCCTAACCCGCGCGAACCGGAATGGCACAGCAGCACCAGTTGATTTTTGCGCAGTTGCAATTGCGCCGCTGTCGTTGCGTCAACCACCTCGCAAACCTTACCAATTTCGGCAAAATGATTGCCACCCCCAATCGTGCCAAGCGCCGCGGCGTGACCAACATAGGCGTTGGAATCAAGCATGGTGCCTGGCATGGCGGCGTTGCCGCCGGTGACACCGTGGAAACCAGCATCCTTCGTATCATGAGAATCGGCGCCCGTCGGTGTCGCCGACGGTGTTGCGGGTGACGCTGACCGCGCCGGTGCCGGTGCCGGTGCCGGTGCCTCTGTCCGTGTCCGTGGCTGTGTCTCTGTCTCTGTCTGTGTCTCTGTCTCTGTCTGTGTCTGTGCCTCTGTCCGTGTCCGTGTCCGTGGCTGTGTCTCTGTCTGTGTCTGTGTCCGGCTCCGTGCCGCTATCCCTGTCTGTGCTCCAACATACTCAACCATCGCCGCCACCGTTGGCGGCACGTCAAACGCTAACAACCCCTGCACACCGTGTTGCCAGATCGCTTGCACAAGCTGTTCCCCATCTACGCCTAGTTCATCGAACATCATGGGCGCACCGTCAAATTCCGCATCAAGCCGGCGCTCCAGCTGCGCGGTGTACTTGACGTTGTCGAGCACCACCACCAACGCGCCACAACCAGCATCGCTACCGACTAGCCGCGGATGAATCGTTTGCACGAAGCCAAACGCGGCGCCGATCGGAAACGTCGGCCCCGGATGCAAGTCTGGCATCCCCACCGCCATCACACAGTCGTGCAAAAGCGATGTTTGTTCTAATTGGCGAACCGCTTCTCCTTCGAGCCAAACGTTCGGGGTTGCAATGATGCGATGCGTGTTCATAGCGTTGCCAATAAGCACAAAACAGGCCACTCGCTAAACCACTGAAACATTGTGCATCTACTGTTCTTAATTGATTAAGCATGAACCATTTAAATGGTGCAAAATTCTAAAAATCGATGCATTGTGCACCATGTCTCGTTTGCTGGTGACCTGGTCGGATCGAGGTGTGCTTGGTACGTCGCCGAGCCATCACTCCACGCGCCCTGCCAGCGATCGTGGTCCCGTGATGCGCTTGCTCGAATCTGCCGACCAATCATCCGATCGGCCTTACGAACGGGCTTTGGTGTTGGCAACGACCGACGGCGAACAGCCCGCCCAACCGCTACTGGTCGAGCTGCGTGCGCGAATTGCAGACGTGCAATTGGTGACGGTCAAGCTGCGCGACCCATCGGATCATGCCGAGCTATTTCGCGTGTTGAGCCCAATCGTGCAGCGACTCACTATGGAGGGCCGCCCCCCAGGCCGCGAACCCAGCATTGATGTTTTGTTATCGGCCGGTACCCCTCAGATGCAATCGTTGTGGCTCATTCTGGTCAAATCTGGTTTGCTGCACGCACGCATGCTGCAAGTAATTCCAGCATCGTTTGTGCCATCGATCCATCCGCGAGCAGTCCGGGAAGTGAAGCTCGACATCGACGGCTTTCCTGAAATTCGAGCCCTCCGTGATGAAGTCGTGCGGTTACGCGCCCACGCCCAGATCTTGCACGGACAACTGGTCGGCGATAGCGAGCCGATGCGCGACCTTGCCAAGCGCGTCGCGCGCGTGGCACCAACCGATTTGCCAGTGCTGATCGCTGGCGAGACTGGCACTGGCAAAGAATTGGTAGCGCGTGCGATACATGCAAGCAGCCAACGGGCCGCGGGCCCGATGATCACCGAAAACTGCGGCGTGTTCAGCGAAACCCTGTTGTCCAGCGAGCTGTTCGGTCACGACAAAGGCGCCTTCACTGGCGCGATGCAGACCAAGCGTGGCCTATTCGAAATGGCGCATGGCGGCACCTTGTTCCTCGATGAAATCGGCGAGTTAAGCCCACGAGTGCAAGTTAGTCTCCTGCGCGTGCTGCAAGACGGTACGCTGCGTCGCCTCGGCTCGGAAAAAAACATACACGTTGATG
>JAKQOD010000375.1 GCA_029565465.1 Deltaproteobacteria bacterium | reverse complement strand
ATCGCCGACGATGCGTCGCCGGCAAGCGTGGTGTCGCCGGGGCACATCTTTCCATTGCGGGCGCGGCCCGGTGGTGTGTTGGTGCGTACGGGCCAAACCGAAGGTTCCGTTGACTTGGCTCGGCTAGCTGGCCTCAAAGCCGCAGGCGTGATCTGCGAAATCATGCGCGAAGATGGTGAGATGGCGCGCCGCCCTGAATTGGAAATCTTTGCTGCGAAACATGGTCTGCTGTTGCTCAGCGTGGCTGACATGATCGCCTATCGGTTGATGTCGGAACGCATCGTTGCAGCGCGTGGCAGTCGTGCGGTACGGCCGAGCTGGTTGCCACCCGGAGAACCATTTGTAGCTCACTATTACGACACCACCGTCGAAGACGCCGAATACATCGCGTTGGTGCGCGGCGATGTTGCGGCCGCATCGGCGCAAGGCAAAGACGTGTTAGTGCGCGTTCAGGCGATGGACCCGGTTGCGGATCCGTTTGGTCTGCGACCTGAACTCGAAGGCGCAATGCGCGCGATCGATGAAGCGGGTGTTGGCGTGTTGCTTTATGTCGCCAACAAATCGCGGACGCGGTTGGGCACAGCATTTCAGCGGTTGTTTGCGGAATCGCCTGCGCCAGTCAGTAATTCGACTGCGAATTCATCTGATGCGCTGCGCGATTTTGGTTTGGGCGCGCAAGTGCTCTACGACTTGGGCTGCCGGCGCATTCGATTGATGAGCAACCACGACCGTCGAATAGCTGGCCTCGGTGGTTTTGGCATCGAAGTGGTCGACCGGGTACCAATACCTACTCGTCGGTAATTGTAAAGAAGCGCTGTCCGGTTGCCTAACCCGGGTAGCTCTGGGGTAACATCACGGCCATGCAATGCACTGTCTGTCGCGAACGACCCACCGAGGTCGGCCTACTCTGCGAGGACTGTCGTGAAGAATTGCAGTCTTCGCTGCGGCTAGCTCCTGAACAAGTTGTGTCACGAGCAAGTGGTGGACCCGGCGCACGGGCTGCAATGATCGATGGTTGGGGGCGTGCTCATAGTATCGAAGCACGCACGCTGATAGGTCGGCAACTCGACGGCTCTGGCTTGTCTGTGCTGGAAGCTTCGATTTCGCGGCATCATGCCCATGTTCAATACGAACCCGGCAGCAAGTCATGGACGCTGCGCGATCTAGGCTCGGCCAATGGCACCACGGTAAACGACGTGTTGATCACCGAAGCTGTGACGCTGCAAAATGGTGATCGCGTGAGCGTCGGTCAAGTTGGGTTTTACTTTTTGGCCGATGGCCAAGGGTTGCCGACGATTCAAGTCGATCCCAAACTGGCTGCCACGATTAAACCTGAAGTCGGCATGAGGTTGGCCGACATTGTGGCTGCTGGCTTACCGGTAGCGGCGCCGCTCGCGATGGAAATCGACGGGGACGACACCGGCGAAAATGAATTTAACAAAGTCGAGACGACCAATGTTGGGATGCCAACATTGTCGATCAGCTTGGTTGAGCCCACCGGCGGTGGTGGTGGCTTGGTAACGGTGAGCGGCAAACAAGTGCAACTCACCACCACTCAGTTTGAACTGGTCGCGCTGCTGGTGCGCCGCATGACCGATGAGGGCCATCAATCTGATTTGGTGCGCGGCTTTGTGCGCTCATCCGAGTTGATTGCCGCATTGTCGTGGGACACCAAAGATCCAGGCGACAATCATGTGAAGCAACTAGTTCGCCGGGTCCGCCGTGCATTGATCAAAGCCGAAATCGGCGACTTGATCGAATCGCGTCATCGCTTCGGCTACCGGTTGCGCGTTATTCCTAAAGTCTAACAGCGAGCCGAGTTACCAGCCGACGCGTGTCGACAAGCCGACGGTTACTTCGGGCACGTGGGCGTAGCCACCGTCGGGTGCGGCGAAGACTTGATCAAGCACTTGGGCTCGGAACCACATGTCTTGGCTAGCGCGTACAACTAACGCAGCGCCACCATGTAACGCGATATCGGTGTCGTCCTGGGCTTCGCCCAACGCACCAAGCAATGATGCTGCTCCCAGGCCGCCGAGCACACGTAGCTGATAGCGTTGGTTACGCAGGGCTGACGCGGCGAGGTGGGCCCGCGCCGTAATCACCGTGGCCGCGCCAGTTTGCGCAATATACCCGGTGGGCGCGAGTGAGAGTTCACCCTCAACGAAAAACCGCGGATGCAAAATGCCAGCAACGCGGGCGCCTAGCGCGGTACCGGAGTCAACCGCACCGGCGCGGGTTGGGGCATCGCCGAGCTCACTCGCCGAGTTGACAAACATGCCGCCGACGAAACCACCGAGTTCAAGCCGATCGTGCTGGCGGCGTGGTCGCGGCGCCGGGGCGGCGGCCACCACGAGTGGCTCGATCGGGAGTTGCACTGGATCAAGCGCGGCACCACCCAGCGCAAGCTGCAGTTCCACCGACGTTTGCTCGGCTGGCAAATCTTCGGCAACCGTCACTTCAACCGTGGCAAAACCATCTTCGATTTTGATCAGCTTGGTAGCGATGCCTGCCGACGGCAACAGCGTGACTTGATCGGTCGCCAGCGGGCCGCGGCTAGCAACCGCAACCACGATGTTGGTGGGCACATTACGCTCTAACGTTGGCAGGGTCTGTGTCGTGACGCTGATGGGCGCTACTTCAACCTGGCTGCGGAAGATTTCTTCGCCAGTTGCGACATCGGGGCCCTGCGAACTGATGGCACTTTCGCAGCGCAAATCGGTGGCGCCAACCACCCGCGCAACCGCGACTTCATCGACCGTATCGTCGCCGAACGCACAGCGCACCCGGGGTGGTGCTTTGACTTGCGATCCGAGTGCAATCACGGTTGGCAAGGCATCGGTGGCCGTGCCGCCGGCCGGCAAAAATGCGAGCTGTGTCAGGGTGAGTGGCAGCGACGCAACGCGAATGCTTTCAAAGCCTTCGTCGTCGATTGCTGCAACGTCCACTGAATATGTGCCGACTGGTACGTCGACAAATTCAACCGCCGTCGCCGAGCCCGCGATCTCGGTTGTCATCAAATCTTGCTGTTTGTCATCGCGCAACACCGCGCGGTACCGCACGATCTTTGCAGTGCTTGGTGTCCAGCGCATTGCGATCTTGCCTTTGGCACCGTCACTCGACACGAAAATCGTTGGTGAATTCGCAAGCACGGGCGAAGGAGGCAAGGGGCGCGGCTTGCCAGGCAATTTGCCTTTATCAACTTTCGAACCCATGCCGGACGTAACTTTGACCGCCGACCCGCGGGGCTGCTTCTTGGTGACGGCTTGCACGGCGATGGCATTACCAGCGTGATTGCCGATCCAACTGGTGCCGGCATCATCGACGAC
>JAKQOD010000374.1 GCA_029565465.1 Deltaproteobacteria bacterium | reverse complement strand
GATCTTGGCGGCACCGCCAAAAAGCCCGAAGAAATCGACCTCTTGGTCACGGCCCTGCGCGAGATCAAGTGTTTCGGCGAAATTGGCCGTGGCGCGACCGAAAGCGATCCATCGGGCCTCAAGAAATTCACGTTAACGATTCCCACCACCTGCATGTGAGCAAGCCCTATGTCTATCTTTGAATCAGTTCAATCATGGTGGGAGCGCATCTCGCCGCGCGAAAAGCGCATGGTGGTTATTGCCGGCATCGCAGTGCCTGCGACGCTCATTCTTTGGGGCGGCTTGAAAATTCATGACGGGCTCGCCGCACGCGAGCTCCAAAATGACAAAATGCGCAAAGCGTTGGTGGTGCTCGCTGACTTGCGTTCGCGTGGCCCGTCAGCGCCTGAAGACACCACGCTGGCCAACATGCCAGTCGAGGCTGCCAAACTCGAAAGCTACTTGGAAGCCGCAGCCAAAAAAGTCAATGTTACGATTCCGCGCTATTCGCCTGGCGCTGTCGTTACCAAAAACGGTTTCTTGACGCATTCAATGCGAATCGAACTCAACGACTTAACCATCGATCAAGCCAAACAGTTCATGGAAGAAGTAGAGAAGGGCAATCGCTATGTTGCGGTGACTCAACTCAGCGTGACGCGCGATTTCAAAGATAAAGAAAAATTGGATCTTCGGCTCGAAGTCTCCGCGTATGCCAAAGAGGCGCCGCCGGCTGCCGACGCTAGCGGTTCAGGTAGCGCAGGGAAGGTAAACTAGCCATGGCGATTGCAATTGGTCCGCGCATGCGCACGATGCTCAAAGTCTTGGGCTTCGTTGTGCTGGCGCTCGTTTCGCTTATCTTCTTTTTGCAGCTCACGTTTCCTTACAATCGCGTCAAAGACCGCATGGTTGATGCGTTGGCAAGCAAGTATGAAGTAACCGTTGGCAGCGTGAAGCGCGGCATTTTGCCCGGCAAAATGATCATGGAAAAAGTGACCCTGCGGTCGCGGATCGTCAAAGCCGATGATGTGCAAACTACACTTTTTATCCCGCGCATCGAAATCGACGTTGGGATCTTAGGCTTGGTGCGTGGCGTTGCTGGAGTTGATGTCGATGCCGAAATGCCTGGTGGCAAGCATCTTGTTGTGAACCTATCGGTTTCAAAAAATGCGTTTGCGGTTCATGTCACGGGTAACAAAGTGCCGGCCCAGAGTCTGCCAACCCGCGACTACGCGGTGATGCCGATGGCCGGCGCCCTCGATATTTTGGCTGACTTAAGCGCCCCTATAGAAAAGAATCGCGTTGATTGGAGCAAGCTAGAAGGCAAAGTATCGCTGGCGTGCCCAAACGGCTGCACGGTTGGCGATGGCTCGCGCGTGAAGTTCCCAACACTCAATCAACGCAATGAAGCAATGATGGGCAAAGGCGTCGAGTTTGGGCCGGTCAATGTTGATCGCTTTGCAACGCAAATGGACTTCGCCAAAGGCATTGCCAAGATTTCGAAATGGGATTTTCAATCGAAAGACGGCAGCGCCAAACTCGATATCGAGATCAAGCTCGATAAGGTTTTCGGCAACTCCACCATTGAAGGCTGCGTTCGCTACGATGCTACCGATGAGTTGCGCAAACGGGTGCCGAACACCCACAGCCAAATCATGGTGATCGGTGGCATGAAAGGTCCCGACAACATGTTTCAGGTGCATCTCACCGATCGAGTCGGCCACATGCGCAAGTTGAGCCAAGTGTGTCCCACCAACGGGGCGGCACCTGGTGGTGATCGCCGCCCTAATCTGACGGTTTTGCCTGAGTCGGATGCCGTTTTTGACAAAAAAGAGCCACCGGCTCC
>JAKQOD010000366.1 GCA_029565465.1 Deltaproteobacteria bacterium | reverse complement strand
CAGGTCGTGCCGGCGGGCGGGGGCACGTGGCGCTGCACGGCGGCGGCAAGGGCTGCATCGACATTGCCGATCGCATGCCATTGCCAGCCTTGGCCGGATGCGGTTGGCCAAAACACAGCGTCGAGCGTGGTGCCGTTGAGCGCAACCACATAGCTTTCGAACAAGACCGGCAGTAGCCAGCGCAGATGGGCGGTGCCAGGAGGCAATTGCATATCGCCAGCATAGTGGCGCCGCACCGTGATGGTGGGCGCAGGCGTGGCGTGCAGGCTCGGCCACCAAGCCGCAACGGCTTGTTGCAAGGCGTGTTCACTCGCGATGCGGGTTGCCGCAAACGGTGCGACCACCGTCGTGGCCCACGTTGCTTCGCCAAGCTGCAGCTGCGCTGCGAGTTGCGCTGGTGTGTTCAACTGCGCATCGGATGCCCACTGTTGCACCAAGGCTTGCAGCTGGGCAGCGCCGGGCTTCGGCGCAGTTGTTTGCAAAGGCGCTTGGCACGCCGCCCAACCCGCCACCACCAGCGGCAGCGACACGGCACGCCAGCGTTGCATTAATTGTCCGAAACCCGGACGTCGCGCACACGATGATTCTTGCGCACCGTGATGCCGGTGAGCGTGCGTACCACGACGGATGCTGCGGTCATGCCGAACACCGATGGTACAAACGCAACCGAGCCTTCGATGCGGTGTTTGTGGTCGCAATCGTTAACGCCATTGGTGCCACCCGGGCAAACGCATTCGAAGCCGCCGTTATCGTAGGCCAGCGCTTGTGGCGGGGTGGGCGCTTCTTCCGAGTACACCGCGATTACCCCCGTCGTTTGCTGGCAGTCCATGCCATGCATCTTGCGCAGATTCTTGCGCAGGCTTTTGGCAAACGGGTCGTTTTTCGTTTCGGCCAAGTCGGCTGTGCGAATCATCGTTGGGTCGAGGCGTGCCGCCGCGCCCATACACGAAACAATCCGAATACGCTCGCGCGCACACGTCGCAATCAAGTGCATCTTGGCTGTGACGTTGTCGATGGCGTCAACCACGAAGTCTGGCTCAGGCGTCAGCAAACGCGCGGAATTCTCAGCGCTGTAAAATTCTTGCCGGGTTTCGATGGTGGCATCAGGATTGATCAAGCGCAGGCGGTCGGCCATGATTTCCACCTTAGGTTTGCCAAGCGTGCCTTTCATGGCGTGAATCTGGCGATTGATGTTGGTCACGCAGATACGGTCGTAGTCGACCAAGATTACGCGGCCAACCCCGCTGCGGACCAACGCTTCGGCCGCAAACGAACCAACACCACCCACCCCGAATACAGTTACGGTCGTGCTTGCAAGCCGGGCAACACCTGCGTCGCCTAACAAGCGAGCCGCCCGGTCAAAGCGGCGGTGCGTTGCGAACGGCTTGCTAGCGGGAGGTGCAGGCGTTGCCGAAACAGGGACGGTGTCTGAAGTAGTCGATTCCGGTGCTGACGCCATGACCGGTTTCTACCCGCTTGCACGCCAAGAGGGAAGGGTAAACTAGCCGGTTGGCGGCAGGGCTACTTGGTTGGCTTAGCAAACGCTTTCGGATCGATGGTTGGATCGAACTCGATCTTGGTGAGTTTAACCTTGGTAGTCCGATTTGGCGCCGTGCTGGTCCGCGTATGCGCCACCATGATGCCGTTGATGGCTTTATAGTCTTCGAAATCGTCGACCGAAATGGCGCCACCTTCTTCGAAGGAAATACGTGAAACCATCTTGGTTTCGCGATCGATAAACAAGGTGACATTAACCCCCATCGGCGAGCTCAACCGCACCACGGCGTGGCCGCGACCTGCGATTTTATCGTCGGACAGTGGGGCCATGGTGGCGCCTTTTTCGAGGTGGCGCAAGAGGATCAGCTCGGGGTCGCGCCAGCGTTCAAATTCGACCGAGGCCAAAGCTTCGGCTGGCATGTCGCTAACATTGGCGCCTTCTTGATTCCAGCCCTTGTTGCCATCAACGCCAATCGCGACCACAAATTTTTGGCCAAGATTAAGCTCGGCATCGATCCGCATCTTGTCAGGCATCACCAGGGTGCGCGTCAATTCAACGGCCACCGACTGGCCTTGAATCAGCGTGGAGCCTTTCGCCGACATGCGGAGCGATTTTAGCGCGCGCAATTTGGCTTCGCCGCCTTTGGCAGCCAAGGCGCTGTCGAGCATGATTTTAGCGGCAGCAGCGGCTTTCGCATCGACGATGAGTGGCGCTACCACTAGCTCAGGCCCGATCGGCGCCGCGAAGCTTACCTTGTCGTAGCGCCAGCCAGCGGCTTTGAGTTGGGGCTCTAGGTCTTTGGCATCGCCAACCATCACCACCACGTAGTTGCGGGGATCAATGATCTTGCTCGCGGCGGTTTTCGCTGACGCTGCATCAACTTTGGCAATGTTCTGCGCATAGCTTGCGACGTACTCGGTGTTGAAGCCATGCAGCGAAGCGCCCAGCACCGCGGTTCCAACATCGGCCGCCGATTGAAACCGGACGCCGTAGGCGCCCGCAATGTTGGCTGTCGCTTGTTCGACTTCAACCGCGGTTGGCCCATCTTTGGCCATCGTGGCAAGTTCATCGGTGAGCAGTTTGGTGGTCGCCAGCGCTTCCGAGTTGCGGGTAAATGTAGAAGCGACAAACGAGCCGCGATCAAGGTTGCGGTCTAGCGCGGAATTGGCGCCGTACGTTTTGCCACCTTTGACGCGCACCACGTTCATCAAGCGCGACGAAAAGTCGCCGCTGCCCAAGATGTAGTTCCACACCATGGCGTCGAAAAATTGTGGGTCATCGTGCGCAATGCCAAACTGCGCAACCCGGATCTGCGTCTGGGTCTGGCCTGGCTTGTCAACCAAGCGCACCCGAATGCCCGACAGTTCCGGTTGTGCATACTTTGGCGTTGGTGGCACGGCGGCTTTTTTCCATCCGCCGAAAGCCTTTTCAAGCTCAGCCTTAAGCGCGGCAGGCTTCACGTCGCCGCTAACCACCAAGATCGCATTGTTCGGCACAAACCATGTTTTATGCCACGCGATCAAATCATCGCGTGAAATGGCAGCGATGCGCGGTTCGGCGGGGATCCAGCCGCGCACGTGGTCGTTGCCCCACAACAAGTTTTGCACGTGTGCGGCAGCTAGTTGGTTGGCGTCGTCGAGCCGATTGCGAACTTCGGCAATTTTGCCTTGCCAAACCGCCGCCATTTCCGTCGATGCGAACGCCGGTTTCATCGCAACTTCGGGCAACAGCTGCAAACAAGTGCCAAGATTTTTGGCCATCACGCTGCACGACAACACCGAGGCTTCGTAGCCAGCATTGGCGCCCATGGTGCCGCCCACAAAATCGATCGCACGCGCTAGCGCTTGCGGATCATGTTTGGTGGTGCCGCCGCGCAACAGCATATCGGCCGTCAGATCCGCCACGCCCAAGCGTGCCAACGGTTCGTGCATCCGGCCAGCTTTGATAGCCAGCTGCATGTTGACCACCGGCAGTTTCGCGCTGGCGATCACGATTACTTCAAGCCCGTTGCTGAGTTTGAACGATTGGCTTGGCGGTAGGGCAATGCGAGCCGCCGGCTGTGCGGGCGGCGGCGCCAGCATGTCGGCCCGCCCGGTCCACAAATCTTGCGCCACTGGGGCCACTGGCGTAGTCGGCGGTGGCGCTACCGGCAACGGATCTTTGCTGACATTCTGATCGCCGTCACCCGGCAAGGTTGGCACGATCGATGGCGTCGGCTTGGGGCCACAAGCGACGAGCGCAAACGCGGTTGCGGCTGTGACCGTGCGCATGGTTAAAGTAGGTGCGAAGGTTTTCATTTGCTCACTCCTGGTGCAGCCGGTGCGGCCGGCGCCGCTTCAAGGGTTGCGGACTTAGGCGGAATCACGAGCACCGTGGCGCGTTCGGCGGTGAGATACTTTTTGGTGACGCGGACGACATCGGCGGCGCTGACTTTTTCGAGTGCGCCAACGTCACGCATGAAGGCGCTTGCGTCGCCAGTCAGAATCCACGACCGGCCAATCTGCTCTGCCATGCCAGTGGCATTTTCGAGCGAGAACGTGACGCTTGCTTGGATCTGATTTTTGGCTTGGCGCAGCTCGTTATCGGTCGGTGGCTTGCTTGCCAAGCGCGTCACTTCGTCGAACATCGCGCGTTCCAACAGGTCGACATCGGCGGGATTGATAAAGGCGCCTAACATCATCCACATGCCGTTTTCTTCGCGCAGCTGGGCTTGCACACCGCCGTCGATGCCGATGGCTCGCTTGAGCTGTGGATCGATGCTTTTGATGCGCGCGCGCAAGCGCGACGACTCACCATTGCCCATAATCAGCGACGCGATTTGCAACGCATAGATATCGGCGTGTTTCGCTGGCGGCATTTTGTAACCAGCGATGACCAAGCCAAGCTGGCTGGCTTGGGCGACTTCGCGACGTTTGGCGGTTTGTTCGGGCTCGACCGCCGCGAGCGATGGCCGTGGCGCTGCCGGTGCCGCTTTGAGGTCACCGAAACGTTTGGTGACGGTAGCTTTCACTTCATCGAGCGTTGCGTTGCCGACAACAACGACCAGCGCGTTGTTGGGTTGGTAATAAGCGTCATAGAAAGTTTTTAGGTCGGCAGGCGTGGTGTTGTCGAGGTCGGCGATTGTGCCGGCAGCTGTCCACGCATAAGGATGTTTGGTGTACGCCGTGGCTAGAAATTTCCAGAAGCCACGCGTAATCGGAGTGTTTAGTTGCTGCCGAATCTCTTCTTTGACGACATCTTTTTCGGTGGCGATCACGTTGTCTTGAAACAGCAAATTGCGCATGCGCTCGGCTTCAAGCTGCAGCGTAAAGTCGAGATACGTGGCCGGCACTAGATTGATGTAGTGCGTTGCATCTTCATCGGTGGCAGCGTTTACCGTGCCGCCAATGCGATTGAGAAAGCGCGCGTGGTCTTCGGGGCGAACCCGCGTGCTGCCTTTGAACATGATGTGTTCAAACATATGTGCGGACCCGCGCTTATCGCGTGGTTCGTCTTTCGAGCCAGCGTGATACCAAACTTGCACGGCAACGACCGGCGCCGAATCCAAGCGCATAAACGCAACTTGCAGTCCGTTGGGTAACGCAAAGGTTTCCACGGTTGGTGCAGAACTCGATTTTTTGGGAGGCGCAGCAGTTGGCGCAGGTGTTGGAGCAGCAACCGCAGGCGCGGCCCCACCTAGGGCTGCTGCGACCGCGGCTGCAAACAGAGTTGTTCGTATTGTTAGTCGCACGTAATTCCTCCCAATGGGTGCCGCAGACTACCGCTGCAACTTGCAGCTGTCGATCATCAAGGGCGGCTTTGCCCGCCGCCGTCGATCGTGAAGGGCTGCTTCACCCGCCGCGTTGATCGACAAGGGCGCGGCGGCGTCACGCATTCACTCACCACCTGTGCGCCGCTGTATATGGTGGATGGCTAAGGGCGGACCGGCGCATTTTCACCTGCGGTTGATCCGTTTAGGGAAGGCGTTCCCGCTGCGTTGCGGCACAACGGCCACAAGCGCCACCGTGGCGGCGCCCGTTCACCAACCGCCACTCCCGCAAAATCGCTTGGACGCCTGCATCGCCGGATGCCGCCACTGAATCCACTGAAATGAGTTCAATAGGGTACTGGCGCGCCGCGTTAAGTAGATCACGGAAAAATTAGTAGTTTTTCGTAACTAGCTGAAAACAGCCAAATGGATTCTACGAAATCGACATTTTTACAGCTTGACTGTAATTTGGTAGTGCTGCATAGTGCATTCCAGAGGCGGCGATTGAGGCTGCTTCAACAACCAAGTGAGGATGGCCGTGGCTAGAACCCAATCGAGTACTTCTGAAGAACAGTCCAAATACGTTGACCTAGCTGGCGTGAAGGTCTTTTCCGCGACCAAAGCCAAAGAACGCGAATTGCTCGGTGACCTCATCACGGACTGGATTCGTTTGAATCCAGGCTGCGAAATCATCGACAAGATCGTGACTCAATCGTCTGACTCGGAATTCCACTGTCTGACGATCACCGTGTTCTACAAGAACAAGGTCTAAGTACTTACGACAAGTATGTGAATGCTTGTCCGCATGACGCTCTAGCCCCCGCTGGAGCGTTTTGCATTTTTCGGCGAAGCGCGCAGTTTATTTGGCGCGCTCGCAGGCGGCTTCCAAGCCGCGCCGACAAGCCCATTTTAAATCGGCCTTGGCTTCGGTGAGGTTGCCGCGCTTTTCGTAGGCAGTCGCGCGTGCCACGCGCCAACGGGGATCTTCGTCGCGCGCGATCACATCAGTCAGATCGCGGATGGCGCCAGCATATTTGGCATCACCAACTTGGGCTACGCCGCGAAACCCGAGCCATTCGATCGTCTTGGGGTGATTTGCGACTGCCGCTTCACATGCTTCGGTGGCGCCGACTTGTTGTGCAATCGCACTGTATTTACACAACGCGTCTTCGGCTTCGGTCCACTGAGGCTGGAGCTCCAGCGCTTTGCGTGCGGACGTGACAGCGACGGCAGGCGATTGATCCGCCGCAAGTGCCAACCATCCTTTGGCGGTTGTTGGTGTGACGCGTGGCGTGTCGGCGCTGAGGGTCGTGCGTTGCGTTGCTGTTGGGTCTTGCCGATCGATATGATCGAGCGCTTTATTGAAGGTGGTTGCCAGCGTCGAGACCATGGCTGCAGCAGTCTGGCGTTCTTGCGCTTTTTGTTGCTCTTGGGCAGGTGTGTTCGGTGTGGTTGCCGAGCTTGCCCATGGATCGTTTTTGGGTTTGGGCCATAGTGCCCAGACAACAATGGTGATCACGATTGCCGTTGCACCGATCATCGCAATACCGTTGTTCCAAAACCGCTTGTTAGGCGCAGGGGCAACGCTTGGCTGCGCCGCGGTGCGGGCCAGTTGTG
>JAKQOD010000324.1 GCA_029565465.1 Deltaproteobacteria bacterium | reverse complement strand
CTCGTCGGCCTGGGCGGCACATGGGTGCTCAATCAAGTTACCCACGGTTGGTTTTGGACCTACGTCTTCAAAATTCACCAAACCCACGATTTCAACAAAGATCGGTTTTGGAAATCGTTCGAAGTCATTCTGCTGCATTCGCGCCCTGCAACGTTCCTGATCGCCGCCGGCTTGCTTGCAACCCTCGTTGCAACCGTTGCCAAGCGCCGCATACCCAACGGCGCGCGGCCATTGTTGCTGTGGGCACCAACCTATGCCGTTTCAACCGTCGTCGGTGCGGTGGGCTGGGGCACCGAGTTTGCGCACTTCAATGCATTTATGCCCGCGTTTTTGCATGGTGGTATCGCAACCGCAGCCGCCGTGCTTGCGCTCGCGGCGTGTGCTCGCGAAATTCAGATTCCCGCGACGCCGCAGTGGGCAACGTTTACCAACATCTGGCGGTTCGCTCCGGCCGCGGTGGTGCTCATCGTGTTGCTGCCCTTGAACTGGTCACTGTGGCACCATCGATGGAATCCTGCGCGGTTCACGCCGACCGCAGCTGACGAGGCTGCAGGCGACGCCTTGATTGCACGCATCCGGCAAATCGACGGCGACGTCTGGGTACCGTATCATCCGTGGTACGCCGTGCTCGCAGGCAAACGCGCCTTTGCCCATAAGATGGGGCTTAAAGATGTCACCTGGCGCTCGCCGCGCGTGATCGAAGATCTGGCGCCAGCGCTGAGCAACCATCGGTTTGCGGCGGTGGTGTTCGACGACCGCAGCGTTGCTGCTGAATTGCCGATGCTGCGCACCCTGTATCGGCCCGAAGAACGCTTGGCCAAAACCATGCGCCCCCGCGTGTACACCGGCGCCAAGGTGTCACCCGAATCGTTGTGGTTGCCGATCATCCTGGGTGCCGATGGGCGGCCGCTGCCACGGGTGCCGCTGCTGCCGGGTGTCAAAATGTTGTTCGACTTCGAAACGCCGGGCTGGCCAGGTTGGGTGCGGTCAGGGCCAGCATGGGGCAACGGCCCAACCACGCTGCCGATGGCGCACCAAGAAATCATCTACGGCTTTGGCGGTGAAGGCTTCGTCACCAGCTACGGCAGTGGTGATGCAGCCATTGGCCGCGTCACGTCACCAATGTTCAACATCGACGGCGATCGCATCACCTTGCGGTTGGCCGGTGGCACCAATGAGCAACTGTTGCGGGTTGAACTGTTGGTCGAAGGTGCGGTGGCGCGCACGGCGGCAGCCCTCGATCCAGCGTCGGAAGATTTCCGCACGGTTACCTGGGATGTAACCCGGTGGCGCGGCAAACAAGGGCAGATCGTCTTAGTCGACGAATCAACTGCAGCGTGGGGCCACTTGAGCGTCGACGACGTCATTCTTTGGCCAACCCTGTAACCGGCCACGCGCGGTAGCCATTGCTGCAATTTCACGCGTGTCATTGCGTTGGTTTTTAGGGTATATAGCGCCGCTATGTCTGCCCTGCCCGCGCCTATTGCTCGTCGACGCACCTTTGCGATCATCGCTCACCCTGACGCTGGCAAAACCACGCTCACGGAAAAGCTGTT
>JAKQOD010000315.1 GCA_029565465.1 Deltaproteobacteria bacterium | reverse complement strand
TGGTTTGTGCGAAGTTGTCAGCTAGGCGCAGCCACCCCACAACGTCGGTCGGTCGCTTGGCAACCACTTGCTGCAACTGCGTGCGCGCATCGGTCCACCGACTGCTGGCGGTGTAGGCACTGGCCAAATCGCTTTTGACATCCACATCCGCTGGCACCTCGGCGGCAACCCGTTCGAGCCCGGTAATATACGCATTTGCATCACCACGGGCAGCGGCCATCAAGGCCAAGACCCGCAGTGCCGGCACGTGATTCGGCTTCCGACCAACGACGATGTCGAGTTGCGCTTGGGCCAGCTCGACGTCGCCCGCTTGCCACGCTGCATCACCAAGCGCAAACCGCACATCGAGATTCCACGGCTCGGCGATTGCTAGCTGGCGTAACAAATCGACAGCTTGTGCATGTTTGCCATTGCGCGTGGCAAACGCGGCAGCACCGCGCAGCGCTGCCGGATAGTCAGCTCGCAGATCTGTTGCGTACGAAAATTTGCCACCTGCGCGATTCGCAAGGCTCGCTTCGGCGTTGGGCAACAGCGCCATGCGGCCCCATAACTCGCCGAGCATGCGTTGACCTTCCACAAGCGTGGGCGCTACGAACACGGCTTTTTTGAGATCGCGTTCGGCTGCTGCCAAATCGACGCTGCCTAGCGCACCCGTGAAATAACCCAAGCCGCGCCCCAACAGCGTTACCGCATAAATATCAGGCGCCAGTTTGCGTTCAAAGCCTGCCGCCACATTTGGCGTCATCGGTGGCGTAAGCGACCACGGCGCGGTCGCTGCATTGCTCCACAATTCCGCTGCCACTTCGCCGAGCAATCGATGGTAATCGGCCTGCTCGCCTTGCCGCGATGTTTCGGCAATAACCTTGGGGCCATTTTTGCCAATGTGCCAGAGTGTTGCGCCAACCCGCAGTTCCCAATTCGGCCGTTCGGCATAACCAGTAATCACGAGATCGGCTTTATGTGCAGCGGCAAATGCCGCCACGCTTGGGCCGGTTTCGTCGACGCGTGTGGCGGGCACAACCAACGCGTCATAGGCAGGCATCAAGTGCAGCAAGGCTTCGGTCTTTTCGGCGAGCTCAAAGGGCGCCCCCGCGACGAGCCAGTCCAGCGCCTTGGCACCGGAGTGATTCGCAAACGGTGCCACTGCAAACCGCAACGGCGTTGTCGTCGCCAAGGGCGGAATGGCGCGCTTTTCCGCACGTGCGCGGCCTCCGGGCAAAGCTACTGCGATGATGGTCAAACCGATAGCCGCTAGCACAAACCGTGCAGTGCGCTGCGCATATGGCGATCCAGAGCCCATGCTTCATTGTACACTACAGTTGGTGGCAACCGCGGCTCAGTCTTCCAAGCGTGAGCGACGCCTGCGTAGGTTTTCAATCTTACGCTTGTTGCTGTTGCTGTTTGTCTATGGAATTTCGTTAGCTGCTGCTGGTGTGTATTTTGCGGTGGTTCGTACGAACCGTGATCTGCCGTCCGATTTAACCGCCCTGCTCGACTATCAACCGTCGCGAAAAAGCGTGGTGTTTTCAGCCGATGGCGAAAAGGTCGGTGAGTTCACCCTAGAGAATCGCAAAATTGTTGCGCTTGAACGTATGCCACCGCACTTACCAGCGGCGTTTCTTTCGGCCGAAGATCGCCGGTTTTATAATCATGGCGGCTTTGATTTCATCGGCATCGTGCGAGCGGCCGTCAAAAACTTGCGTTCCGACGGTATCAAGCAAGGCGGCTCAACGCTGACTCAGCAGATTATCAAGCAGACCCTGCTTGCCAACGAGGAGGAAATCGACACGGCGGGCATGACGCCAGTAGAAATCGCCAAAGCCCAAAAGCGCGCCAAGTATCAACGCAAACTCAAAGAGTTGATCTTGGCGGTTCGGGTTGAACGCGAGCTTTCGAAAGCCGAAATTCTTTCGATTTATCTCAATCACGTTTTTCTTGGGCGAGCTTACGGTGTGGCTGCTGCCGCAGAAGTCTATTTTGGCAAAGACGTCGAGAATCTCACGATCGCGGAATCGGCATTGCTTGCTGGGTTGGTTGCGTCACCCAGCAAGTATGCGCCCACCACGAACATGGCCCTCGCCCGCGAGCGGCAGTTGTATGTGCTGGGCCATATGCTCGAAGACGGCTACATCAGCGAAATCCAGTTTCAAGAAGCCAAGGCCGAGCCCATCGCATTGATTGGTGAGTCCAATATCAACAAGATTGCGTCGCCAAGTTTTGTCGAGCACTTGCGGCGCACAGCGCAAGACACGTATGGCACCGACCGGGTGTTTCACGGCGGGCTGCGCTTCTACTCAACGGTTGATACGCGCTTGCAGTCGATTGCCGAGTCAGCCGTGCACAATGGGCTACAACTGCTCGATCATCGCTTGGGCTTCCGCGGGCCCATGGGCCACCTCGACGACAAAGCCCGCAGCCAATGGACCAAGCCGCGAACGGTTGGCGCGTCGGAAAAATTGGTCGACGTTGTACCGTCGGAAAATCTGCAGGCCGGTACCCGCTATGCTGCGGTGGTCAAAGAACTGACGCGCAATGGTGGGATTGTCGTGGAGCTGGGAACCACCACATTGCCAATGGTTGCAGCGGATGCCAAATCGATGCGTACATGGCGCGATCCTGTTGATAAAAGAACCGCCCTAGTGGTTGGCGATGTGGTGCCCGTAACACTGAGCGCCGACGAA
>JAKQOD010000313.1 GCA_029565465.1 Deltaproteobacteria bacterium | reverse complement strand
TGGACCCGTCACACCGAACTGTTCACGCAGCGATGGCCACATCAAGGCGTCACATGTGTCGTGCTGCGGTGTACCGGCCGGGCACTGGACGGGACCGGCCAGCTCGACGAAGCGGAAGATCTTTTGCCATTGTGCACCGTCGGTCGACCGACCGAGCGCCAGAAAGTCAGGATCCCAATTGGTGGCGCACGTAAGCAGTTGGTGATCGTCACGTTCCGCTAAACAGTTGGTTTTGGGCGTGTTAGCAACTGCGGTAAAGGTTTGGCCACCGTCAGTTGAGCGATGCAAACCCGTGCCTGCGGATGCGACCAGCACGGTGGTTACGTCGCGAATCACCACGCTGCGCATCGCATCGCTGGTGCGCAATACTTCGGTCCAGGTGGTTCCGCCGTCGGGGCTGCGATACAAAATATCACCACCACCCGGGTTGGCAGCCACCGAGCGCAAGAACAGCAAGTCGCCCAATGTTGGCTCCACCGCTTCAAGCAGCACCGTCGGCGTTGCTGCCATGACTACGCCAGGCAGTGGCGTTTCGGTCCACGTGGTGCCACCGTTGTCGCTACGATACAAATGCGCCGCTGGCTGTGGCGCGCCGGCAACTTGGTATCCGGTTACCCAGACGCGTTGTTCATCGGGCCGCGCAACGCTGATGCTTTTGTACCAAACCACCGCTGACGGCAACCCCATCGGTACGAACGTTTCACCATGGTCAGTTGA
Organism: Deltaproteobacteria bacterium; assembly: GCA_029565465.1. Taxonomy (GTDB): domain Bacteria; phylum Myxococcota_A; class Polyangia; order Haliangiales; family Haliangiaceae; genus JABFXX01. The sequence continues at coordinate 6,818 of JAKQOD010000313.1, read as the reverse complement.
CTTATAGATATCATTGGCGTGCGCGCTGTCCGCGGTGGCCACCCAGACATGGCCACTGGCTGGCACTGCGATAGCATCGACCCACAAGCCCGCAATGCGGCCAGGCCCTGGCGGTGCAGCTTCGGTTGCAGTGACAAACGAGCAGCCTTGATCGCGGCTAATCCGCAAGCCTTGGTACGTCGTCGCAAAGATGGTGCCGTCGGCGTCGATCGCATACTTCGGGTCAAACGCGCCGGCATAGCCAATGTTCTGCTCGCAGACCCACCGAAACGAGCAGCCATCGTCCCGGCTGATCAGCAGGCCAAACGTGGTGCCACTATAGATTTCGTTGGGGTGGCCGGTGCGCGAATGCACGCTCATCGTGGCCGGCGCGCGACCGTTGGCCAAGGCTGTTTGGCCGAGCGCGAGCAACGTAACAGCACCTATCAAGGTTGACCGGCAAATCACGTAGTCACGCTACCTCAGCCCTGCGTTAACGGATAGCAATTTGGGCAAGGACGACCGGCGTCGCTATTTGGTGTAGACAAGGTAGCCAACCGCAGCAACCGCCGCCAGCAGCAACCCAATCAGCAAAAACACGATCTTATTGGTCGCATTCGAAGCTGCTGGAGCAGCTGCAGGCATCGACAAACTTTGTGGCGCACCAAGGCTGCCAGGCGGCTGCGACGCGACTTTACCAGCAGCTCGCACTTGCGCTTGATATTGCCCAAGCTGTGCCGCCGAAACGCTTGGCCGGCCTGGTGTGGCCGCGCCACCTTTGCCAATTGATGGCAACGAAGGCACGCTTGGTTTGGTTCCACCCGCCATAATTGCCGGCGAGCTCATCCGGGCTTTCACTTTGCTATTGGTGCCGTTGCTGGTGGTGCCGTTGCTGGCACGCGCTTTGGTCGTCGTCGACGTCGGCGCCATCTCTTTGATGGATGCATTGAGTCGATCTGGCTCAGCGATTTTTTTTGCGTTGGAGAGAAACGCAAAATACGAGTCCGGCATGTCGTCGAAGTCCATCACCAGATCGCATTCATCGCAGCGACAGGTTGGTGGTTCGTGCGGCGCTGGCCCCATTTCGGCGGTTTCAACCAGCAGCACTTTTTCTTCGTCACATTCGGGGCAGAAATACGGCACGTAGAAACTTTTGACGACGCCGTTACCAGTGAAGTTGTTTACAAGGTTGATCTGCGCAACGATTGCTGGAGAGCATTCCACCAACACCGAGCGCGCACCTTGACCATCTAGCTTGCCTAGCCAGTTCACCCAGTCACGCACACCACACGAATTAATTCGCTCAATCTCGCCAACGTCGATGAGTGCGGTGCCCGCAGGAATCTTATCAACGAGGTCAGATAGCTCGTTATCTTCGTCAATGACGCCGCCCAGCTTGACGTAACTTACGTCGCCGCGTTGTTGCACACTCGCTTGAAACTTTTGGCTCATAGCTTCTCCGTCGGGTTTGACGTAACCGCTGTGCTCTCCACTACAACGTTCAGTAGTAAACCCCGATGAACGCTAATGCTAGCGGCTTTGTGGTGGTGACGCTAGGGCTTGCATTGGCCAAGATCCAATAGATTGATCGGATCACCACGGCCGGTGTAGGCAGGGATACCACAGCTGCCGCAAAGGTGCCCCAGTCGCCACTTACGGCGCAGCGGCAAGATAATCGCGCAGTCGCTGGTAATCATCGCTTATGTAAAAACGCAAAAGGTCCGCTCCGCCTAAGACCGCACCCAATGCGATGGTCTCATCGTGGCTTGCCGGGGTTTCGCCGGCTAGCCGTGCAACTGCCCAAATCGCCGCCGCATAGTCATCGCAGGCCAGCAAACCGCCGCGCTTGGCTTGTGCAACCGTGCCGTCGAGCCACGCGGCAACATCGCCATCTCGTACATGCTGGTGACTATCTTCGATGAATTTTTGTGCTTGGGTTGGCAACGCGGCCACCAAGTCCTGCGCAGCTTGCGGCCGTGCACTGGCGGGTGCCAAAATCGATTTGAGCAGGGCCGTGAGTTCACGCCGTTGCCGCGCGCCCAGGGTTAGCAAAAATGCATAGCCGCCACGAATTGATTCCAACGCGTAGCCCAGCACAAACCGTTGCACTTCGGGAGTCTCGACACTCAGCGACCGATCTAACACCAACATCGGGCGCGGGAACGCCATGGCTGCGACCATGCCGGGCACCCGTTCGCCAACGTACACTTCAGGCGAAACTTCGAAGGTGGCGCACAGCTCGGTGATCATCGGGCTCAGCCCAAATTCGTCGTGCATGCGCAGCGCTACTAAGCTGCCACCGATGGCGGCCGCCGCAAACCGGGTAGCGATCGGTTCGGCCAACGAATCGAATACTTGTCCAACGATCGACTTGCTGCCCGGCGTCAGCAAATAACGATTGCGCACTTCCGCTCTCAGCACTTGGCGCACGATGGCAGGGCTGCGGCTCGCGCGTAGTTGCTGCGCTGTGCTGCGGTCGGCTTCTTCTGAAAAGCCTAGGAGCGTCAGCGCTGCAAGCACGCGTCCGGCCCGGACCGAATCGCCAGCGCGATTGTAGAAAGACGCCAGCAAGCGATAGGCCGGGGCATGGTGCAAGTCGCGATCAATGACCTTTTTAAGTTCGGCTATCGCTTTGGTGAGGTCGGTGACGGCATAGATTTCGGCAAGGGTAACGCGGTCGCCCGCATTGTCGGGCTCAACGTTGAGGATGCCGCGGTAGGCGTCGATCGCCGCAGGGCGATCGCCAGATGCTAATAGGATGCGTGCGAGCCCTCGCTGCAAGGGCACTGCGGCTCGCGTGCCACCAGCGGCCATGGCGGCATGTGCGGCATCGATCAACAAGGTTTCGGCTTGTCGTTGATCGCCCGCGTCAGATGCGCGACGTGCCAAGACCAGCGCTGGTGGTGCGTAACCTGGATCGTATTCGATGGCGCGGCGGTATTGCGGCGCAGCCGCGCGATGTTCGCCAGCGGCTTCGGCGATGCGGCCTTTATAGTAGTAGTAGCGGGCAAGTGCCGTCGGCGACAACTCTTTGCCAGGCGCGGTGGCAATGGCAATCAAGCGGTCGATCGACGCGGCTGCATCCGGCAAGCGGCCGAGCAAATAGTACTCTTGCGCGAGCCGGTAATGCGCTTCACCGTGTTCAGCGTCCAGCTTGATGACATCGCGCAGCACGGTAATCGCGCGCGCACTATTCATCTGGCCTTCGGCGTGGATTTCGGCTTGCTGCAACAGCGCCTCAATGCGATTGCTTGGCGAGGTTGCCGGATTCGAAACAAAACGCTCAATCGCAAAGACGCCGTGGTCCCATTGCCGCATCTCGACATGGAAATTGATCAACGAACCCAGCACGACCAGATCAATCGGCGCGAGTTCAACCGCGGCTTCATACATGGCAAGCGCACGATCGAGATCGCCGTCGCGTTCAAAGATGGCCGCTTGGCCAATCATCACCCGCGCCAGCAATGGCCCCGCATCGTCGCGTTTGCGGTACAGCTTTTCGAGTTCGCGATAGGTGCTTTCGAAATCGTAGGCTTCCCGGTGATCGCGCGCTAACCCACCGAGCTGATCGAGGGTTGCGATGTTGTTCGGATTGATTTCCAAAGACGTGATGAAACTATCGGCCGCGGCCGCGCTGTCGCCGGTCATTTGCGCGACCAAGCCGCGCTTGCGATAGAATTCGCTGCGGGCCTGCGGATCACCTTCGCGTGCGGCGCGTTGGCCAAGCTTCGCGGCCAACGGTTTGGCTTTTTCCCAATCCGCAATCGCAACCAGGTGTTCAAACAGCGCTTGATTGGCCGGCAAACATTCCGGATCAACCGTGATGGCGCTTTCGTAAAAGTGCATGGCGCGCTCAGCGTCTTCGAGCCGCTCATCGTAGATCTTGCCAATTTGGGCGAACACGCCAGCGCGTTCTTTGTCGTCTTGCCAAAGTTTAACTTCCAGCTCGAGTGATTCGATCACGCGAGGCCAGTCTTTGCGGCGTAGATAAATATCGCGCAACCCATGCACCGCCGGCAGGCACGAGGCCGACGCTTTGATGGCTTGATCGTAGTAGCGAATGGCGTCGTCTTCGCGGCTGAACTTGGCTTCCATCACCGAGCCGCACCGGAAAAACATCAGAGCTTTGGCGGGCCGGTCTGTAGTGATCTTGATTTGCCGACGGGTGACTTCGATGAACTCGTTCCACTTTTCGGTCGATTCGTAGATCCGCGCCAATGCATCGAGGGCTTCGCGATGGTCGGGCTGTAGTTCGAGTAGTTTTTGGTAAGCGTCAATCGCTGCAGTGACGTCGCGTGCGCCTTCTTCACTGACATGGGCAATCCGTCGCCACAGTTCAGCGACTTCGGCTTGATCGTCGGCGTTGGCCAAGCGTGAGCGCAACACTTCCACCAAGCCGGTCGGGTCGTTGTGTTCTTCGTAGTAACGTTCCAGGGTGTGGGCTGCTTCGCGATCGCTTGGGTCATGCACCAGCAGCTGGCGTTGGATGCGGACCAACACCGCCGGATCGTTTACCAATTGCGCGTAGTGGGCGGCTGCTTTGAGCGCTTCAACTTGGCGGACTGGGTCGGTGGTCCCCGCCGCGCGGCGCTCGTAGGCGGTGACGACGAGCGAGAAGTCGCGGCGTTTGGCAGCGATGGATTCGAGCGCTTTGGTGGCATTTTCGGGCGATGAATCGACGATGACCGCGTGGGTGTAGCTCTCTACGGCGGCGTTGATGTCGCTGAGAAACTGCAGCTGGATTTGGCCTTTGCGAGCGTACAAATCGCCGAGCCGATAGGCGCGCGGGTTGCCTGCCTTGACGTGCGAAATCGTGATTTCATACAGCTGCATGGCGGCAGGCCAACGCTGATGTTTGTAACAAATACGTTCAAGCGCAGTGAACACTTCGCGATTACTTGGATCGGCGGAAATCGACGACAGAAATGCCGCCAACGAGCCTTCGATATCGTTGCGCGAGGCACGCAGCGCGCCAACTTTGGCAAACAACGCGCCACGCTCTACCGGCGAGTTCGATAGTTCGGCACGGGTTTCGATGATCCGTGCGAGCTCGCGTTCCCGGCCGAGCCGCTGATACAGTTGTTCGAGCGCTAACAACGTAAGTTCGTCGTCGCTATCGAGTTCGAGTGCGCTTTCGTAGGCAGCTGCGGCTTCGGCGTAGCGACCTAGCTTGTCGCTCCGCAGCTCACCCAACCGTCGCAAAATGGAGACTTGCCGATCACGATCACTTGCGGGGATCGTTGGCAGTTCGCGCTCGAGCGCGGCGGCCAAGTCGCTCCAGTTTTCGGCGGACTCAAGCAGGTCAACGATCTGACTTTGCCGGGTGGCATCGGGCGCGATGCTTTGGGCTTGCACCAACAGCTTGGCCGCGCTCGCACGATCGCCGAGCTGGTCAGCATAGATCTCTGCGGCTTGGGTTGCCAACTCGGCGCGGGTTGCAGGTTCATTGCTGTGACCCAATTGCAGCAGCTTAACGTCGACCAGTTCTTGCCATTCAGCGGTTTTCTCCAACGCGCTCGCCAGCACGGCGAGGTTGTGGGGCGTGCGTGGCGCCCGCCGAAACGCTGCTGCAAGTTTGGTCCACTGCCCAAGCGCAGTGGCAGGGGCTTCGATGGCGGCGAGCGCTTCGGCGTGTTCTGGCGTCACGCTGAGCACATCGAACCAGGCTTGCAAGGTGGTCGTTGAGGTTGGTGCTTGAGCAGTGAAGATCCGCGCTAAATGCACTTGCAGTTCGGCTCGGTCAGCGCCGTTGCTGGCATCGCTCGCTGCAAGGGCCGTTTGCAGTAACGCAACAGCTTGCTCGCTTTGGCCGTTTTTTAATTGCAGCTGCGCTAATGCGCCCAACACGCTGGGATCGCGAGGGTCGATGGCGTGAGCGCGTTCCAAGGCCGCTTGCGCCGCCACCATATCGCCGCGGCGTTGCTCAACCGCCGCAAGGTCAAGCAAGAGTTTGGATTTGGTTGCAGCTTCGGGCGCGACGCTGATGGCGCGCCGGCGCAATTGCGCTGCGCGTTCGAAGCCATCACCTTGTTCGGACAGTTGCGCTAGCGCAACCATGGTTTCGGCGTCGCCAGGGTTAGCCGCCAAGAGCTGTTCGAGAATCTCGGTTGCGTCCGCCGTGCGCCCGAGCGCTTCGGACAGCACCAATGCACGTTCACGCTGCAAGCTCAAGCGGGCGGCCGGCGACGTCATGGTGCTGGTGAGTTCGGCCAATAATTGTTCGAGTTCAACCCAGCGCTCCTGCGCTCGCAGCACGCCAGTGCGTGCGATCGAAACGGCAACGTGCGCGGGCCCCACTGGGGTATCGGCCAACAGGCTGGTCAACGTTGCGTCGGCTTCTTGGAAGGCGCCGCGCAAAAGGCTAACCATGGCGAAGCCGAACTGCCAAACCCGCTCGCAGCGTGGGTCGGTTTCGGCTTTCAACAGTGCTTGGTAGGCGTTGGCCAACCCTGCACGGTCGATCCGTGCGCGTTGCAGCCGTGCGATTTGATCGAGTTCGAAGCCGGTCGCAGCTGCGTCGTCGCCGCTCAATGGGCGCCAACGCGCGACGGCGCCACCCGCGTCGTTCTGCGCAGTTTCCGTCAGGATCGCGGCCCACCTTGCAGCGTAGCCGCCCAGCGCAGTGAGCATCGCCAAGTCATGCCGGTTGGCGCGTTCACACGCGGCGCGGATCCGCAACCGCGAAGGCTCACCGTTGCTGATGTGCGAATCGGCGAGCTCGACGTAGCTGATCGCTTGATGGCGCAGCTTGATCCGCGCGTTGTCGTCGTTGGTGCGCTTCGCACTCGCCACAAACAAATCGGCCGATCGTCGCGCATGGGCAGCGGCCGCCGCAGCGG
>JAKQOD010000311.1 GCA_029565465.1 Deltaproteobacteria bacterium | reverse complement strand
ATGGTAGTCGCTTTGTTGCTTGGCTGTGCACCGCGTCCGTCGAGCACGCCTGAACCCGATGCGGCCGGCACCGATGCTGCAATTACATCGAGCCTGGTCGTGCACTTGTCGCAAGATCGGCTCGACGTGATCAACGGCGTGCCGGCAACCGCGAACATCGAAGTCTTGTTACAGACGTCCGACGGCCGGACAATAGATGTTACCAATGCCAGCACGTTTGGCGTGTTTCCAAACCAACTTGGCAATGCAGCCAGCGGCGTGTTGACCGCAAGCGGCCTGCGCGCTGGCGCCGGCAACGTCAGCGTCCAGTATCTCGGGCTTGGCGGCCAAGTTGAGTTCACGGTTCACATCGACAACGTGTTGCCGGGCACCGCCGCGGCTGGCACCGCACAGCTATTTGACGCTGCAACTCTGGATACCAGCGGGACCTTGCCGATTGCGTACCCACCCGCCGATGCCGTCATTCCCCCCAACTTGGGCGAAATGGAAGTGCATTGGATCGACGCTGCCAATCACGACGTCTACGAACTGTCCTTTGAAAGCGCGTTCGTACGATTCAAAACCTACGTCAATCGCCTCGGCACCAACAACTACAACGTACTTACGCCAGCGCAATGGGCGTTGTTGGGTCAAGGCTCGCCAGGGCCAAGCAAGGTGCGGGTGCGTGGTTTGTTAACGACAGCGCCAGCAACGTTCGTGCAAAGCGAAGAAACCATTACGATCGCTAGTTCGGAAGTCAAAGGCGGCATCTACTATTGGAACACCAACGAAGCCGCCATCATGCGCTACGACATGACCACCCAAGCCGAACCGCCATCGCGTTTTTATCCGGCCACGGCATCCGGCGAATGCGTCGGCTGCCATGCCGTATCACGCGACGGCACCGTCGTGGCGTATCGCCAAGGCGGCGGCAATTTGAACTATGGCAACTCGCTCAAGGTTGAAGGCCTGCAAAAACAAATTGCCCAAGACACCGTGCAATGGAACTTTGCAGCGATTCACCCGAATAACACCGACATGTTCATCACCGATCAAAGCGGCATCGCGCGCGTCGACTTGGCAACTGGCATAAGCGCACCGTTGTACACCGCTGCACGCATGGCGCAGCCCGATGTGAGCCCCGACGGCAAAACCATCGTGGCGATTGAGTTACGCGGTGGCAGCGAAGTCTGGTCGTCTGCCGGGCGCATCGTTGCATTCGACTACGACATCACGGGCAAGACCGTTGGCGCGCCACGTGTGGTGGCGGAGCCGGCCGCTGGAGCTCACTTGTTTTACCCTAGCATCTCGCCCGACGGTCAATGGCTGCTCTACAACCAAGCCACCGGTGGCAGCAGTTATGACAACCCACAAGCGCAATTATGGGTAACCAAGCTCGATGGTTCGACCGCACCGTTTCGCTTGACCCAAGTCGACATGCCAGCGTCGTATAACTCTTGGCCGAAGTGGACGCCGTTTGCTGCACAAGAAATGTCGACGACTGCGAGCGGTGAGCCAATCATGTGGTTTACGTTTGCCTCGCGTCGGCCGTTTGGCGTGCGATCGCCTGGGGCGCAGAAACCGCAGCTGTGGATGGCGCCGTTCTTCCCGAACCGCGATGCCGCTACCCAGTCGGTATCGGCGGCTGCCGTGCGCTTGCCGTTCCAAAACCTGGCGCAAGGCAATCACATTGCGCAGTGGGCAGAAGCGATTGTTTCGGTCGAATAGCGAAACCAGAGCACCTACATTGTAGCCATGTAATCGCGCTGCAACATTACGTTGCCGATCTGGGCAGAACTGCCGGTTTCGCCCGCGGTTTCGCGTTGCCAGCCGCGAGGTTTCAGACCATTCTCCACGAGTCTAAAAGGAGAATGTTATGGCTGACGTATTTATCTATGATGCAGTTCGCACCCCACGTGGTCGTGGCAAAGCCGGCAAAGGCGGCTTGTCCAATCACCACCCGCAAGAGTTGCTAGCGCAATCGCTCAACTTTATGGCAGATCGCAGCAAACTCGACAAATCGCTCGTCGAAGATGTCGCCATCGGCTGTGTAACCCAAGTCAAAGAGCAAGGCGCTTGCATCGCGCGCAACGCGTTGATCGCTGCGAATTGGCCTGAAGATGTCACCGGCCAAACCGTTAACCGTTTTTGCTGTTCGGGCCTCGAAGCCATCAACGATATCGCAGGCAAAATCGGCGCTGGCTTTATGGAAGCTGGCATCGGCGGCGGCGTTGAATCGATGTCGCGCGTGCCAATGGGCTCCGATGGCGCGATGATCGACGGCCTCAACGAAAAGATGCGCCAACGCGTATTCATGGTGCCGCAAGGCATCTCGGCCGACTTGATTGCAACCCGCGAAGGCATCACCCGCGCTGACGTGGACGCGTTTGCATTGCAAAGCCAAAAAAAGGCAGCGCAAGCCATCGAAGAAAAGCGTTTTGCTAAGTCGATGTTTGCGTTCAAAAACGACGATGGCTCGATCGCGCTCGACCGCGACGAACATCCACGTGCCGACACCACCATGGAATCGCTAGGCGCACTGCAAGCAGCATTCTTGCAAATGGGCGCAATGGCAATGGGCCCAGGCGGCGCAACGCTTGACCAAATGGCTCTCAAAGTCTACCCAGACACCAAGGCCATCGACCACGTGCATACGGCCGGCAACTCGTCGGGCATCGTCGACGGCGCAGGCATCGTGTTGATGGGCTCCAAAGAATGGGGCGTCAAAGCTGGGCAAAAACCACGCGCGCACATCCGTGCGATGGCAACCGCTGGCGCTGAGCCCGTGATCATGCTGACCGCACCAGCCCCCGCTTCGCTCAAAGCGCTTAAGCGCGCTGGCATGACGGCCAAAGACATCGACTTGTGGGAAATCAACGAAGCGTTTGCAGTGGTGCCACTGCAAACCATTAAAGCGTTGGGTATTGATCCAGCACGCGTCAACGTCAACGGCGGCGCTATTGCCTTGGGCCACCCACTCGGCGGCACCGGCGCGATTCTGTTGGGCACCGCGCTCGACGAACTTGAGCGCACTGGCAAGTCGACCGCACTGATCACGCTGTGCATCGGTGGCGGTATGGGCATCGCCACAATCATCGAACGCGTGTAAGCGAAAGTTGCGGCCTTGGCTGGCCGCAGCGATGGCGCAGAGCGATAGTCGTGCCATGCAGCCCACACCGCGCGCCTGCGACGAATTTCGCTATTGGGAACGGCTCGCGGACCCGCGGGTGCAACTGCTGCGCCGCACGTTGCAACAAACGCTCGGCTTTGACCCGGCACCGCCCGACGAGGTGGTGCGCGATATTGCGGCGATGTACTTTGATGCCGACCCGCTAGCGGAAGCGTTTATCGACGAGGTGTACCTGCAACGCGGCAGCGCCGCTGGCCGAGCGATGCTGGAAACGGCGCTTGCCCAAGGCGTTGCAGCAGTGCCCGATGCACCGGCTTCATTGCGTGCGTTGTTTGCGGATCTCGAAACTGCACCGGCGTGGCTTGATTGGGCAATAGTTGAGCGCGGCGCCCAGGTATTTCGCCGTTACGGCACCTCGGTGTTTCGCTTCGCCGGTGCCATCACGCTCGAAGGCTACGCTGAAAGCTCGGTGGCCAAACCGCTTGCGCTCACGGGTGCTTATGCGGGCGACACTGCACGCAAACGTTTTTTAGAAACTGTGGCGTTTTGGATCGCAGTGTCGGAACCAGGAGGCTTGCGCGCAGGTGCGCCGGGCCTGGCATCGGCACTGCGTGTGCGCATGATGCATGTGTTTGTGCGACGCAAAGTTGCAGCGCATCCGGAATGGAACACTGCGGCGTGGGGCGTGCCGATCAGCCAAGGCGATGCGCTGCTCACCTTGATGGGTGGCAGTTTTGCGCCAGGGC
>JAKQOD010000301.1 GCA_029565465.1 Deltaproteobacteria bacterium | reverse complement strand
CGCCTGCAACGTCCGCCAACCGTACGTACAAATCAGCAGCATCGCGCCCGGTTGGGCCAAGCGCGAGGGCTTGCTCCAATGTACGTTTGCATTTTTCCAAGTCGTGATTGCGTTGATACACTTTGGACAAGCGTGTCAGCGCGGCGACCGACGCTGCATCTCGACGCAAGATCTTCTCCAATACCTCGGCGGCGGCGTCAGGGCTATCCAGTGGCCCTTCCCAGATATCCGCGATCGTCGCCAACGCGCGAATCTCACCGGTAACATCAGCATCGGCTGCGCACACTTCGGCGCGCCGCTCAAGCAACTCAACAACATCATGCCAACGGGTCGCTGCGCGCAGCAGACGCTCCAGGCCGTCGAAGGCAGGCACATGGCGCGGGTCAACTTCGAGTGCGCCGTACCACGTGGCGATCGCATCGTCCGGCCGTTGCCGTTGCTGTTCGTCTAGGTTTGCAATTTCGCCGAGAATCGCCAAGCGATCACTTGGCAACGGCGAACCATCGGCGCGGCGCATCTTGAGCTCACGCATGGCATCCCAATCTTTGACGTTGCCGTACATGCCTTCGAGCGTGCGCATCGCTGCCAAGTCGGTTGGGTCCACATCAACAATGGCTTGCCATTGCGCCAAAGCCCCGGCGTGATCTTGGCCTTCGCTGCACAACGTTGCGAGTCGCTGCCGCAACTGCTTTTCTTCGGTGCTGTTGGCGGCAACCCGCACGCCTTGCGCCAGCGTTGCTTTGAGTTCACTGACACGACCGACCCGGGTATACACCGACGCTAAGCGATGCAACGCATCGCGATCGGTTTCGTCCAAGGCTACTGCGGCGCGCCACGCATCGATTGCCCCTTCGGTATCGCCAGTGACATCGCACAAATCAGCAACCTCAAAGTACGCGGCCCGCTGCGCCTGCGGATCATCCACCAAGCGACCACGCGCTTGCAGCATGCGAATCAAGCCCGTCGCACTATTTTGCCGACGGAACAACGCCACAAGTTCGTCGACCACGGCCAACCCGTGCGGATCCGCAGCAAACGCGTGTTCATAGCTTTCGATGGCGCGTTCGGGCTGTGCCAAGCGTTCAGCATAGATGCGCCCGAGTGCGCTCTGCAACCGCACAATATCGCTAGCATCGGACCGCGGCTGTTGCCGCAATGCACCACTGTGCACGGCCAGTGCTTCGGCGACATTGCGCCAACTGCCAGTGCGCTCAGCTAGGCGCTCAACTTCATGCAAGGCATGTTCATCCCCTGGCGCAATTTCGTGCAGCAACAGCGCAGCATCCAAAGCACCACCGCTGTCTTGCAGTTCTTGTTCGCGCAGCTCGATGAGGCGTTGCAATATATCCCGTTGTTCGGCGGCGTCGACGACGGTGCGTTTGGCGTCCAAAACTTCGCACAATTTCGTAAAGTCGCCTTCATTTTCCCAAAGCGGCAACAACACCTCGACAATTTGGGCGCGCTGAGCGACTGGCCCTTGCAGCAAACGATGCATCGCATTGCGAGCACCGCGATGTCCCGGCTCGGCCAATAACGCTTCACTAAAAGCAGCCACGGCTGGCCCGGTTTGATTGAGCACGCTTTCCAACAAGTCGCCACGCCTGAATAAATACTCGGCACGCACCACATCGGAACTCGCGGCATCAGCTTGCCTTGCTAGTACCACGGCCAATTGTTCGGAGCGCCCTGCCCGTGCTAGCACCCGTTCAAGCGCTGCCAAGGCCGGTGCTGCGTCACCGCAACGCGACGCCCGCTCAAACGCTTCTTCGGCGGCCGGCAGATCGCGCAGGCGGTCTTCTTGCACTGAGCCATATTCCATCGCATAGGCATGTTCGACATCGCCATCAAGCGATCGGGTCAGCAAGCTCTGCAATAGCGTTGCAAACTGCGGCCACATGTTATGGCTCGCCGCCAACCGGCGCAACGGCCCCACCAATTCCAAATCTTCGGGGCTGGCTTGCAGCGCACGCGACCACACCGCAAACGCGTTCGGCACGTCATTCGCCAGCACTTCGTGAGTTTCGGCAAGTTGCGCCCAAAGCTGACGGCGTTCACCAAGATCACCGTCGCCGCCGCGGCTCGCCAATTCGGTGCGGCGTTCGAGCACGGTGATAAGCCCTGGCACATCTTGTTCCGTCCGGCAGAACCGTTCCAGCAACGTCGCTGCGGCACCGGCAAAGTCATCGTCGGCTAACAGCGCAAACAAGGCGGCTTTGGCTGCCGCATGGCTTGGCAACAACTGCAGCACACCACCGTAGCGCGCAATCGCAGCGTCGGTATCATGTTGTTCATCGGCAACGATACGGGCAGCGCGATAAGCAAGTTCGGCGCGCTCCACGGATGTCGACGCCAACAAGGCGCGCTGATCGACAATATCGACCAACTCGGGCCACATCTTTTGGTTGCCGTAGCAGCGATCGAGCTCCGAAAGCGCTTGGGCATGGCGCGCATCAATATCGAGCAGCGCTTGCCAATGTGCGATGCCACGATGCACATCGCCGAGCTTGCCTTCGTAGGTGGTGGCGGCCAACGCGTGCAGCTGCTGCCGCGCATCGACGTCGGCATCGAGTTCGAGCTTACGTTCGACGGTTTCCACCACATCCCGCCACTGCTCGGTGACAAGGTACAACCGCTGCAACGCATCAAGTGCCGTCGTATCGGTTGGATCAACCGTAACCGCTTCGCGATACGCCGCGATAGCTTGTTCTGGCTGATGCAAGTTCTCCTCGCAATACGCACCCGCACGGTGCAACAACACGGCGCGCACGCCCACATCTTCGGACAACTCGGCGCGGCGCAACACAACCGGCACCAACTCGTCATACTTTTGCTGCAACGCTAACAAGCGATCCAGCGCCGACAACGCTACCGGATGATCCGGCTGCTCGGCGATTGACTTACGCCATGACTCAGCTGAGCCCGGCACGTCTTGCAATTCACGATCTTGCACGTTCGCAAGTTGTTGCCACAATTCCGAGCGTACCAACGCATCGTCGCTGCTTGGAATGCCGGCCTTTACCACGGCCAGAACTTCGGGCCAAGCGTCATCAATGCGGGCCGCATCAAGCAACTTGGCAAAGCTTGCCGTGCTGCCAACATCGATCCGCCACGCATCAGCGAGTGCCGCACGCGCCAGCTGATGATCGCCGCCGCGGCGGTAGTGCAGATCGGCAATCTCGTGCAGGGTTCGGATCTTGAGTTCATCATCGAACAAGAAGGCGCGCTTCGCGTCGAGAATCACGACTAACTTTTGCCACCAGTTTTCACGCCTGTAGATTGGCTCCAGCAGCTCGATCACGCGCTCGCGCACCTCGCTTTCAACAACGAGTTGCTCAAGCTTAGCCACCGCGCGCTCCCAGCCCGTGCGCTCGATCAAAACTTGTTCGTACTGATCGATGGCAGCGGTCAGGTCTTTACGATCGAGTTGCAGTTGCGCCAAAGCCAAGCGCAGTTCCGCCGTTGCGGCTGGCGACTCGGCACGCACCAAGCGCGACTCCAACAACTCGACAACTTCAAACAACTGCCCACGCGAGCGATACAAGCGTTCCAATTCAGTGGCGGCTTGCAGCCACTCTGGGTCGGTTGCGCCGGGTGTAGCGGGCGCACCGATGCGCGCCGCAGTTGGGGTTGCGGGCGCATCAGGTATATCGGCCAGCAACTCTCGCCAGCTTTCGATCGCTTTGTCGGCCGAGCCCAGTTCGGTTTCAAAGATCACCGCGCGCTTCGCCAACGCACTGCGCCGGCGCGCTGAATCGCCACTACTTACTACTTGGTCGTAGACTTCAACCAACTGCGCGTACTCTTTGCGTTCGGTGTAAATCTCTTCCAGCCGGTCCACCAGCTGCGCCGAGCTGGGCTGCACCTCGGGCGCCGGCTCGATCAGCAAGGCCCGCCGATACGACGGCAAAGCTTTGACCACGTCGTTATTGCGCCGGTCGTAGACCACGCCGAGGGCCACTGCAATATCGCGCACCAGCTCGGTCTCATCCCGCGTGTCGCGCAAGTACTCTTCATACGCTGCCACGACATGTTGCCAATTGCCGGTCACGCTGGCCAAGCGGTGCAACTGATCGCGTACCCCTTCATCGTCAGGTGATTCCAAGAACAGGCGGCCGTACCAGAGGCTCGCTTGATCAAAATCTTCGAGTTGCTCTTCTTGTAGCCGTGCCAACAAGCTCAAGGCTCGCACGCGCTGTTCGGGCTCATGTGCAGCATCCAAGCGCGCCTTATAGACAGGCACCAAGTCGGCCCAACGATGCAACGAGACGTAGATTGGCTCTAACGCTTCGGCTGCATCCATGCGCGCATCAGGGTTATCCAACAGCCGTCGCAGCGCTGCCGCGGCCGGCACCGAGTTAGGATCGTTGGTCAACGCTGCACCGTAATTGTCGACGGCCGCCGCCAGATCGTGAATCTTGTGTTCACACACTTCGGCCATGTGCACCCGCAACGCAACGGCTTCGGCAACTTGGGTGGTGTAGCCCAAGCGGCGTTCCAGCAGTTCGATGACATCGTGCCAGCGCTCTTGTTCACCATACAGCTGCTCCAGCGCGTCAAACGCGGGGCGATGCTGCGGTGCAATTTCCAAGACTTGATCCCACGTCGCAATCGCATCGTCGAGCCGCTTATTTTTGCTAAGCAACTCCGCGGCTTCAGCCAACGCGCCAATGCGTTCGTCGTCGTCAGCGCCAGGCAAATTAGCTTGCCGCAACAGCGTCTCAGAAAGCCGTTCGACATCGTTTTGATCGCGATAGATGCTTTCCAACGCAGCCAACGCCCGTCGGTCGTCGGGATTTGCATCCAGCACCAGTTGGTAGTGCGTAATGGCGGTAGGCATGTCTTTGCGTAACGCACGCGACAAGTCGGCGACATCCAAATGCAGTTGCCGCGCCACATCAGCGTCGAGCACGTCGGGCAAGGTTGCGCAGTATGCGTCGATCAAATCACCGTGGGCATCGATGCGATCGGCCAGGCGTTCGGTATCCGCAACCGCCGCCCGCAGCTGGGGCTGCGCCGCAGCGTTGCGCAACAATTGGGTCTGTGCAACGAAGGCCGCGCGCACATCGCCAGTGCGCTCATGCAAACGCACCACGTGCGTCAACGCTGCGATCTTGTGGGTTGCATCGCTGCTCCAGTCGACCGAGCGCTGGTACAGGGCAGCCAACGCTTGGTCGTCGCCAGTTCGTTCGTACAGCGGCACCAACATGCCAAATGCCATGGTTCGCAAATCGACGTCGTCGAGCGCAGCATGCACCGCAGTGCGCGCCGCGACGTGGGTTGGGTCCAAGCGCAACACATTGCCCCAACGCTCCAGCGCATCGGGCGGCCGTGCCAACTCGGTGCCAAGCAAGTGCGCCATGGTGGCTTGAATTGCGACGGGCTCAACGATGCCCGCGGTTTCTTGTTGCTCCAGCACTTCGAGCAAGTCGGCAAAGCGACCACTGCTGCGATAGAGGCGCTCCAACGCTCGCAGCGACGCGGCATGGGTCGGTTCGTGATCAAGCACTTCGAGATAGTTCGAGATCGCTTGCTCAGGTTCGTGCAAGGTTTCGTGCAGCTCCGCCATCCGCAACCGTAACGCAATGACATGTGCAACATCGCCGGCCACGCCAGCGTGGCTGCATTGCTCAGTAAGCACTTCGATAAGCTGTGGCCATAAGGCTTGCGCGGTCAGCAGCCGGTCCAGCGCCACTAAGCCCGCGTCGCGCGCTGCATTGTCGTTGTCGGCGTTGGCTTCTTGCACCACATCGCGCCAGGTTGCGGTGGCCACTGGTAATTGCGTTAGCTTATGTTCTTCAAGCTCGGCGGCTCGCTCCAAGTAGCCGCGGCGACGGCTGGATTTTTCTTCCCATTGCGCCGCACCATGCAGCGCGGTCACTGCCAGCTGCCACTGTTCGGCACGTTCGTGCAACCGCACCAATGCCAGCTGCGCAGGCAACGCAACCGCCGGATTGGCGCCATCGATCTCAAGCAAACGGCGATGGGCCACAATTGCACGCGGTCCGTCCGCGGTGTTTTCGGCAAGCTCGGCAATTTCGCGGCCCATGTCGCATTGCACAGTTAGATCGCCGCTGCCAGCGAGTGCCCCTAAGGCGCGTTCAAGGCTCGTCAACAAGCCCGGCACGTCACCGTCGGCCAACTTCACGCGCCGTACCGCATCGCGGGCCGCAACGTGTGCAGGCATCAACCCCAAGGCGCGATCGTAGGCGGTAAAGGCTGCTGCCCGATCATCGCGATGCCGCTCTTCGACTTCGCCGATGTGCAGCAACATATCGACGGAAGCATCCGGTCCAGCTGCGGGACCGTGCAACTCCAATTCCAAACGCAAGCAACGCAGCGCGGCCGACCAATCGCCGCGTGTTTCAAGCCGCGGTGCCAACATTTGCGCTGCCCGCAACTTGGCGTCGCGATCGTTGCTATTGGTCAACGCGTCGAGCTGCGCCAATAAGGCGCCATCGGCAACCAGCGTGGCCGTTGGATATGTTTGCAGCAA
>JAKQOD010000990.1 GCA_029565465.1 Deltaproteobacteria bacterium | reverse complement strand
GTACGAACGCGGCGTGTTGCACACTCGTAGCTACGACGAATTAAATGTCACGCAACCTGAGTTGGTGCGCTCGGTCCACCGTGACTACGTGCAAGCCGGCGCACAAGTCATCGAGACCAACACGTTTGGTGCCAATCGAATGGTGTTGGCGCGCCATGGCTTGGTTGACCAAGTCATCGCGATTAATCGCGCTGGCGTCGAACTCGCGCGCAGCGCTGCTGGGGATCGAGCCTTCGTGGCTGGCGCCGTCGGGCCAACCGGCGTGAAGTTTCATATTGCGAATGCCGCCGAGCGCAAGCTGGCGCGGTTTGCGTTGGCCGAACAGATCGATGCGTTGGTGCTGGCGGGCGCCGATGCAATCATGCTCGAAACGTTTACGTCGCTGCTCGAAATTGAGTGCGCCTTGGAAGTTGCCAAAGAACGAGCGCGACGGGTGACGATCATTGCGCAGATGGTGTTTGACCAACAAGGCCGCAGCGACGGTGGCTTGATGGCACCCGAAATTGCCGACCGCCTTATTGCGGCAGGTGCGGATGTCATTGGTGCCAACTGCCAAATCGGACCAAGTGAGCTGTATCCCGTCGGTGCAGCGATGGTCGGCCGCGGCAAGCCCGTGATCATTCAGCCCAACGCTGGGCTGCCAGCGTCGGTCGAAGGCCGCACGTTATACGTTGCGAACGCCGAACACTTCGGCGTGTTCGCACGGCGCTTGCTCAAAAGTGGCGTGCATATGATCGGCGGTTGTTGCGGCACCACGCCAGCACATACCCGCGCGATGCTAGGTGCCGTACGCATGATGCACGCCAGCGGCGAAACCGCGCCGGCCGCCCAAGCCGAACCCGTCATCGAAGTAAATTCGCCAACACCTGCACCAACGTTGCAACCTGCCCTGCCCTTGGCGGAGCGCAGCCGCCTTGGGGCCCGCATCGCCAACGGTGATTTTGTGGTTTCGGTAGAGCTCACGGCGCCTCCTGGCGTCGACTTGAGCAAAACCAAAGCACAAGTCAACGAACTCATCGCGGGTGGCGTCGATATTGTAAATATCGCCGACGGGCCACGCGCCAGTGCACGCATGGGCAACTTGGCCGTGTGCGCACGCCTGGCGCTGGAAACGGCAGCCGAACCAATCTTGCATGTGTGTTCGCGCGACCGCAATTTCCTTGGCTTGGTGGCGCATTTGCTTGGCGCGCAAGCGCTGGGCTTACGCAACTTAGTGATCATCACCGGCGATCCGCCGAAGATGGGCGACTATCCGTTTGCAACCCCGGTCTATGACGTTGACTCGATCGGCTTGCTCAACATGGCACGCACGCTTAACGGCGGGCTGGACCCAGCCGGCAAGCCGCTAGGCGCAGCCACCAGCTTCGTGTTGGCCACGGGCGCCGAACCCGGCGCGCATGATCGTGATCGCGAACTGCGCCGACTCGAAGAAAAGAAGCACGCTGGGGCGGAGCTCGTCATGACCCAACCCGTGTATGACCCACGTACGCTGGAGCGGTTTCTAGACGACATTAAGCCGCTTGGCCTGCCCGTGATGGTTGGCATTTTGCCGCTGGCCTCACATCGCAATGCTGAGTTCCTGCACAATGAAGTGCCGGGCATGGGCATCCCAGCGGAGTATCGACGCCGCATGGCAGCGGTTGGTGCAGGCCCTGCAGCGCGCGCCGAAGGCATCAAGATTGCGCAAGAAGCATTGGGTGCCGTCAAGGATCGCGTGGCTGGCACGTATGTTATGCCGCCTTTTAACCGGGTCGACTCGGCGCTCGAAGTGTTGCAAGCCGCCAAGGGTCGCTGGACGCCGAAAGGGCCAAGCTGATGTCGCTCACGTTTGACGAAGCGCTCGCGTTGCATCGCGAAGTTTGTGTGCTCGATTTGCACGCCGACACTGCCAAGCTCATGGACAAGATGGGCTACGACGTTGCCGAGCGACACGAGCGGCCGTTGCCGACCGCCGCGAATCTGATCGGCCATGTTGATCTGCCGCGCTTACGCGAAGGTGGTGTGGCGGGTCAGTTTTTTAGTTTTTGGACTGTGCCGTATCCCGAACGCGGCTGCAACCAAGGCGTGCACACCCAGCTCGATGCAATCGACGCTGCTATCGCGAAACACGGCGACCAGTTAACGTGGTGCCGCACTGGCGCTGATGTGCGCGCGGCCAAAGCTCGTGGCCAAATCGCAGCATTTGGCGGCATCGAAGGTGGCCAAGCGCTGGAAAGCGACGTTGGCACCATCGAAGCATTTTCGCGCCGTGGCGTGCGCTACTTGGGCTTGTTGCACTTTTCGGCAAATGCGATTGGCAAGCCTGCCAAGGGCCGCGGCGCCGATGCCGCGGTGGGGCTGTCCGGTTTCGGTCGGGACGTCATCCGTGAATGTGATCGCACTGGCGTCATCGTTGACTTAGCGCACATCAACCGACGCGGTTTCTTTGACGCGCTCGACGTTGCGACCCAACCCGTCATGGTTTCGCATACCGGCGTCAACGGTGTGCATCCACATTGGCGCAATATTGACGACGAACAGCTGCGTGCCGTGGGCAACAACGGCGGCGCTGTCGGCATCATCTTTGCGCGCAAATTCTTGGGCGGTGCGTCGATCGATGCGGTCGTCGATCATATTTTGCATATCTTGAATGTCGCTGGCGAAGATGTGCCAGCACTCGGCTCCGACTTCGATGGGTTCGTGGTGCCGCCGGTTGGCCTCGAAGATGTCGCCTGCCTGCCCAATCTCACCGTCGCATTGAGTCGACGCGGGGTTGCGCCGCGCGTGCTCGAAAAGATCCTCGGCGACAATGTGATGCGCGTGCTGGATGCGGTACCTGCTTACGGACAACTGACATGAAACATCATTCGAAAGTAGTGGCAGCCACCGCAGTAGCCTTGCTTGCGTGCGGCAAGCGCAGCGGCTCGGAGCCTAGCGACAAGCCGGTGCCAACAAAACCTGTGCCGCCCGTCGCGGTCGGCGTCGTGCCACCGCCAGTGTCAGATAATGGCTTGCCAGTGTTGCCGCCGGCGCCGCCGTTGCCAGAAGTGCCGCGTGGTTTGCCGGATCGACCAGCGACGTCGATTGCGCCAACGCCAGCCGGCGTGGCATTGGGCGAGCTGTTGTTTTTCGATGCACGGGTTTCGCAAGCCGGCAAAACCAACTGCGCGACTTGTCATGACCCAGCATTGGCATTTGCAGGCAACGATCGCGCGCTAGCGGCCGATGGTCGCCCCAATGCTCGACGCACTCCAAGCCTGATCAATCTCGCCTGGCAATCGGATTTCGCATGGGACGGCCGCTACAGTGATGTGGCGACATTGTTAACGGCCCACATCCGCGGCCAACTCGGCGATACCGCCGACGCCGTGGCCGCACGCCTTGCCCAAATCCCTGTGTATCGTGCGCATTTTGTGCGCGCGTTTGGGCTGGCCATCGACGCCGCACCTGCTGGCAGCCACGTGACTGCCGCGTTAGCGCAGTATGTCAGCACGCGCTATTCGTCGACGTCAACCTGGGACCAAGTTGAGCGCACGCCCAACGCTGACAAAAATTTGCAAGCTGGATACCAGCTGTTTACGGGGCTGGCGGGTTGTGCCACGTGCCATGTGCCACCGCTGTACACCGACAATCGCTTTCATCGCATCGGCCTGATCGCAACCCCTGATGAAGGCCGCGGCAAGGTTGATCCAGCGCTCAATGGAGCGTTTCGCACGCCGAGCTTGCGCGCGTTAAATAATCGAACGGCGTTTTTCCATGACGCCAGTGCGCCTTCGCTGGACGCCGCGATTGATTGGCATCTTGCCGGCGGCCGTGGTCAAAACGCCGATCCATCGATCATCGATCCGGCGCTAACCAAAGTTACGCTTACCCCCGAGCAACGCACGCAGCTTGGCGCTTTTGTCCACGCGCTCGAAGGTAAACAAGGACCGGCGCCTGCGCCGACGTTGCCGTAATGTCCATGCTCAGCAGCGCCATGCAGCAACTTGCCCAAGGGCAACGCCACGCCACCTTGGCGTTGGGCGGCCTGCAATTGCGCACGCTACATCGCGTGGTGCGGCGCGCAAGTGGTGTCACGCTTGCTACGTTTGGCAGCGAAACCAACCGCATCGATTACGTGGCACGACCGCGCAGCGGTGTGCCACTGGTTGGCATTCATGGTTTTGGCGGTGACAAAGAAACCTGGTTGATGATGGGTGCGCTGCTGCCGCGTCGGCAAGCGATGTACTTTCTTGATCTGCCTGGGCACGGCACGTCGGCGATGCCGAGCACGCCAGCATCGATCCGGGGCCATGCGTTAGCCGTGCTTGCCCTGCTCGATCATCTTGGCATTGAGCGCGCGATTATCTGCGGCAACTCGATGGGCGGCGGGGTTGCGTTGCGCCTTGCGACCGACTGGCCCAAGCGCGTTGCGGGGCTGATTCTCATCGATTCGGTAGGTGACGACATTCATCAAAGCAAAGTGGCGCGCAGCTGGGTAACTGGTGACAATCCGCTGATTCCTGAGCTCGATCAAATCGATAGCTTCATGGCAACCGTGCTTGAGCGGCCGTTGCCAGTGCCAGCGTCGCTGGTGCGCTACGTTGCCACCCAACGCGCCTTGCATGCCGACAAACTGCGGCAACTGTATCGGGATTTTGTGATGTGTGATGGCGCGGCTGGCGTGCCAACCGATATCCACGGGGTGCAAGCACCAGCGCTCGTGATTCATGGCGAGCAAGACCGCGTAATCGCGCTGCGGGTCGCGCAACAACTGGTTGCCCATCTGCCGCAGGCCGAACTGCAAGTCATGCGCGGCGTCGGCCATGCGCCTCAGCTCGAAGCGCCCAAGCCCACGGCCGCGCTGGTTGAGCAATTCATCGATCGCATCGCGAGCGCCGACCGCCGGCGCCAGAATGATCAGGCTCGCTGATGTGGCGCAAGATTCGTTACATGCTGATCCTGCTGGGGCTATGTACGTTGGCGACCTGCCCGGTTGCCAAGCGCGCATGTGACCAACAAAACCGCAGCCGTGAAGCCGAGACGATGCTCGACTATCTCGAACATCGGCTACGCATGGCCGCCGCCAGCGGTACACCATGGCCAGCTGTGAGTGCACCGATGACGCCACCCCGCGGTTCCTGTTGTGACCAAGGTGGGCAATGCGCTGCCGATGCAACCCAGTGGTTGCATCCAACCTGGCATGCCTTGCAATTTCAGATTCCAGCAGCGCACTACTTCACCTACGAATACGTTGCGATGCCCGACGGCAGCGTGCTGTTGCGCGCGCATGGTGATGTTGCGTGTGATGGCAGCGCCACAACCCACGAACGCACATTGACCCTCTCTGTTGGCAAGGTCAGCGTCACGTCGCGCGACGAATAGCGCTAATGTTCTAATTCAGCGTATGCATCGACGACCACGGTGCGCTCGCCGCGCGCGCCAACCACGATGCGCGCGAGTTCGATGCGCACAAAACGAGTGTGATGGTCGACGATTAAGTGCGAAGCGCGACGCAACAACGTCGCTAAACCTTGGCGATCGGGTTCGGCCTCGCTGGCACGCGACGCAAGCAGTTGACTCGCCAAGGCCAGGGCATCGACCATGCGCAGCGGCGCTGGTGCCGCCAGCGGCACCGCATGACCAGTGCCACTGACGACGACAGTCCAGCCAACGGCTGGCAACTTGATGAACGATGCTGCAAGCTCACGACCGCGTGGCGGCGTTTCACGCACGATGACCGCAGCGCCATCTTCTTCGTTGGACGATTGCCCATTCGCCGTCAACACCGCGGAGAATGCGCGCCGTACGTCGGCGCCGGTGGTGATGTTGGTCTCGACCGGACAGCCATCGCGTTCAGCGCGGACCTCCGGCCCCCAAGGCTTTAGTTCCACCGGAAAGCCAGCGCGTTTTGCAATGCGCAACGCCGCAGATGCCGTGGTGGCAACCGCTTGGCGGGTAATCGCTACGCCGTACGATGCGAGCATTGCTTTGGTTTCGTGATCGCCCAAACGCTCGTCGGATTCGCTCAGGCGATCAAGCTGGCGGGTCATGCGTTCATGATCGATTTCCAGATCTTGTTTGGCACTCACCGGCGCGGGGCCAAGCCCAACGCCAATGCGCTCAGCGGCTGCGCCTACCATGGTGGCGGCGGCCAACGCCGTGCGTGCTCCAAGCAACGCTGGCGTATCGCCTGCTAATTCAGCGCGTGCCACCACGCCGATCCACAGCGCATCCGCCACCGGTCGCACAGCTGGGGCATCCACCGCAGCATCGAATAACACGATGTCAGTGCGGTCCTCGCGCGAAGTATCTCGTTGTGCGGTCAGCGCCGACCACAACCGCGGCAACGCTGCGTCGTCGGTAAGCGCCGCCGCTTGAGCCGCCAGCCAACTGCCAGGCTCGGCAATCAACGCCACGCTGCCGCCTCGGGGCAACGGCCAACGCGACAGCATCACGATGGCTTCCAACCATAGGTCTGGATCGGCCGTCACCACCGCGGCATGTGAACGCACATACGCAAGCGCCGCGGATTGTTCGATCGCCGGCTGACCTGTGCCGGTAGCACTAGGTGCAAGCACTACGGCCGGCACGCCGCGCGCTGCTGCTTGGCTACATAAACCAGCGAGTTCAACCGCGGTTGCGCCATCGAGTGCACGCGCGCTTGACCAAGCAAATACTGCGTCAGTGGTGTGCGCCGACGCAGCGATGGCTAAGCCACGCGCAGCAATGATACGAGCAGCTTGCGCAGCAAACATTGGATCCCCATCGATCCAAACGCTACGCACCACGCTAGCCAGCGGTTGCCGTGCAGGTGCGCTCATCGCCCTCGCCTTCGGTCCGCGCTGCAGCGTAACAATGTCATCTTTTGCAACGCTAGCGAACCTAGTGCGCCGGGGTCAAGAAATCGCTTAAAAAACAAGCCGATACCAGGCAAAATGCGACGTTTACGCGTGCCATCACATGGCATGCGCCTTAATAGTCACGCGATCAAGGCGCAGGGTGCCAACCCCTTTCCACCAAACGCGGAATTCCAACGGATGCGGATCCGGCGGCACCATGATGGGCACAACAACATCAACATAGCCCGTCGCTGGTAGTTGGGTGGCACTGACATTGCGCTGCGCCATAATGCGATTTGCCGCGACATCGTTCACGTCGACAGTGGCAACCGTACCGGTGCCAGCACCACTGAGCCGAAAGTGCACCTCGGCTGGCCCCGATGGCAACGTGGCAACATAAGGACCATACGCCAG
>JAKQOD010000294.1 GCA_029565465.1 Deltaproteobacteria bacterium | reverse complement strand
CGGCAGGTTCTATCCTCCGCCGCAAGGCCTAACAACAACGCGCCGCCCGGCAGGCCAACCACACCCCTCTGACAATCCCAGTTCTTTTCCCGTTCTATTGACCTGAAATCCCAACCCGGGCATACCAGCGCCCGAGTCGATTTTGCACACCCTCAGCCACCAGGTGATCTGAGCTTTTTGGGCCAGTTAGGTTGGCACGGCACTTTGCGTGCCATTTTCTCTCGACTTTTTTTTAGGCGTGCTATACGCACGCCCGCCTTGGAGATTTTCATGAAACCGTGGTTTCGCGGCAACGCGTTACACGATTTGGCGGAACCGCCGAAGAGGCATACAGCAGGTCGAATCAACAAAGATCTCAAGGATCTTCATCCATTCGGCAAGAACAGCCTCGGGGCATTTTTCGGCAACTTCATGGCGATCTCGGTCCGGGCAGCAGTTGGCCAGTAACGGCTAGAAACGGGAAACTCTTTATGGCGTCGGCAATCCAGAAGAACTTTCGCGCACGCAAGAGCTTTGCGAAGCTCAAGCAAGTCATCGACATCCCAAATCTGATCGATATTCAGAAGCGGTCTTACGACAAGTTTCTGCAAATCGATGTTTCGCTCGAAAAGCGCGAAGACATCGGTCTGCAAGGCGTGTTCAAGAGCGTGTTCCCGATCAAAGATTTTTCGGACACGTCGTCGCTATCGTTCGTTTCGTACAACCTCGAAAAACCTAAGTATGACGTTGAAGAATGCCGCGCTCGCGGCATGACGTTCGCTGCGCCGATCAAAGTTTTGATCCGCCTCGAAGTCTACGACGTCAACGAAGAAACCGGCGCGCACTCGATTCGCGACATCAAGGAACAAGAAGTCTACTTCGGCGAAATTCCGCTGATGACCGACTCTGGTACCTTCATCATCAACGGTACGGAACGCGTTATCGTTTCGCAGTTGCACCGTTCGCCTGGCGTGTTCTTCGATCACGACAAGGGCAAAACCCACGCTTCGGGCAAGTTGCTTTACAACGCTCGCGTGATCCCATACCGCGGCTCGTGGCTCGATTTTGAATTCGACCACAAAGACGTGCTGTACGTTCGCATCGACCGTCGCCGGAAGCTGTACGCAACCGTGTTGTTGCGCGCGCTCGGTTACTCGACCGAAGAACTGCTCAACTACTTCTACGACACTGAAATCATCCACTTCGAAGCGGGCAAAAAATACGCTCGCCAAGTGGATTATGAATTGCTGGTTGGCCAACGTGCGACCCGCGATATCAAGCACCCAAAGACCAAAGAAGTTCTGGTCAAGAAGAACCGTAAGTTCTCCAAGGGCGCGATCCGCAAGTTGCAAGAGTCGGGCGTCGACATGCTCCCGATCGACATGGACGAACTCGTCGGCAAAGTTTCGGCGAAAGACGTCATCGACGAGTCGACTGGCGAAGTTTTGCTGCAATGCAACGAAGAGCTGAGCGAAGAAAAGCTCGACCAACTCCGCGATCGTGGCGTTGAAAAAGTCGAAGTTCTTTTCATCGACAACTTGAACGTTGGTCCTTACCTCCGCAACACCTTGTTGTCGGACAAGCTGCAAGGCCCAGACGAAGCTGTGATGGAAATCTATCGCCGCTTGCGTCCAGGTGACCAACCAGCGTTGGACTCGGCACAATTGCTGTTCCAAAACCTGTTCTTCAACGCTGAACGCTACGACTTGTCGCGCGTTGGTCGTTTGAAGTTGAACTACAAGTTCAAGATCGACGAAGCCATCGAAACCCAAGTGCTCACCAAACGTGACATTTTGGAATCGGTTCGCTACTTGATCGAATTGCGCAACGGCCGTGGCGTCATCGACGACATCGACCACTTGGGCAATCGCCGTGTTCGCGCGGTAGGCGAGTTGATGGAAAACCAATACCGCATCGGTCTGGTGCGGATGGAACGCGCGATCAAAGAGCGCATGAGCATGTCGCAAGAAATTGAGACGCTCATGCCGCACGACTTGATCAACGCCAAGCCAGTGTCGGCGGTTGTGAAAGAATACTTCGGCAGCTCACAGCTGTCGCAGTTCATGGACCAAACCAACCCATTGTCCGAAGTCACCCACAAGCGTCGCTTGTCGGCCCTTGGACCAGGCGGTTT
>JAKQOD010000292.1 GCA_029565465.1 Deltaproteobacteria bacterium | reverse complement strand
CATGAACGACATGATCTTCCAAGGCCGCGTCGACGAATCGGAAGTTGCCAAAGTCAAAGAAGAGATGAAGCTAACGATCAAGATCGGCGCACTCGACAAAGATCAATTCGAAGGCAAGCTCGAGTACATAGCGCCCAAAGGCAAAGAAATCGACGGCTCGATTCAGTTTGAAATCAAAGCGTCGCTCAAAGCCAAAGACAACGTTTATGTGCGCGCCGGCTACAGCGCCAATGCCGACATCGTGCTCGACGAAAAGCGCAATGTGTTGGCGATTCGCGAAGCGCTGGTGCAGTACGACAACGGCAAACCGTACGTTGAAATCGAAACCACACCGCAAGTATTTGTGCGGCGTCCGGTTGAACTAGGCATCTCGGATGGCATCAACGTTGAACTCAAGACCGCGATTGCAGCGACCGAAAAGATCAAGATTCCAGCCACCGCTGGCAGCGCAGCGCCGCCGGGCAGCGGCAGTGGCAGCAACGCTAAGCCAGCGAAGTAGCGGTTCGCTGTAGTAACACCACATCGGCATAGTTCGCGCCGGTGTGACCAAGCACTAGCTCATCGCCGAGTGCGTGCCAGATTGCCGCGCTGCCTGCAATGGCGCTGGCCGCTGGCAAATCAAGCGTGGCAGCTCGACCGCGTTGCGCCGTGCTGCCGTCAACAAAAGCTCCTGCAATCGGCAGCGCTCCAACGCCATCGGCGCCGTCGCTGGCCACACACAGTGCAGCGAAGGGTTGCCCATCAAGCAAGATCGCCAGCCGCAAGGCAAGGTCGCGCATGCGCCCGCCCGGCCCAGCATGTGCGGGTAACGCTAATGTCGGCTCGCCTGCGGCAATCAACCAGGCGCCGACTGCAAGTCGGGCGTATTGGTCGGCCAGCCGCGCTGCAACGGCACTCATGTCACCGTCGAGCGACGCCCGTTGCGGGTGGGACAGCTGGGCAGCAATAGCATCGGCCAACGCAGCGCGCGGCGCGATTACCGACGCGTGGTCATGTGGACGCGGCGGCAATGCCGGGACGATGTCTACCGCGGGCCAGGCAACCCCATAACGAGCCGCGATTGCCTGCCCAGCGGGATCCGGCGCTGCTCTAATGATCGTTGGGCCCGACCCGATCACCCCAATGTCATCACCTGGCACGTCACTAATCGCCCACGTGACGACTGATGCACGGCAGGCGCGTAACAAGCCGCCGCCCTTGAGTGACGATAGCGCGGTTCGTACCGTATTAACCTCCGCAATCGGCGCACCTGCTGCCATAACTGCATCTACGACGGCGCGCTTTGCAGCCAACGATATGCCGCGCGGTTCCGCCAACAGCGCCGACGTACCGCCTGAGATCAATATCAGTAACAGAGCGTCGGCTGGGACCGCCTCGACGAAGCGGCGCGCGGATTGCCCAGCAACTATGCTGCGCTCGTCGGCAAATGGATGGCTACTGACCACCGTATCAAAGCCTGGCACCTCGCCAGCCACGGGTGAAATAACCAAGCCAGCACTTACCCGCACATGTGCCGGCACACCGGCAGCCATCGTCAATGCGGCTTTGCCGACCGCCAATACATACAATGCACGCTCACCTACAAAGTCCCACCCTTGCCGTGCCACAACGGCCTTCGGTGCACATGCCCAAAGCCCTTGGCGGACCAACTGCTCCATCAACGCCCGTTGCGACTGTGCCATCGTGACAAAGCTAGCAATCATAGCCTTGCCGTGCAGTCAAGATGCAACGAATTCCCGTTCCGGTTGTCTGAATAAGTACCTATCGTTAGACCATTGCATCGGCTGACGCGTGGAATGTTGGTGCTATCTTAGATGTTATACCCGTTGCCCAACTCGGGAGTCGCCCATGAGTGAACCGCAAGCCAAGCCATCGTCTGCGCCTATTTTGCAATTGGTTGCAGCTGCACGTCGGCGCTTGCGTTGGCAAGGCGCATTCAATGGTGTCACAACCGCACTTATTGTTGGGTCAGCGATCGCACTGTGGGCTGTGTTTGGCACCCGCATCGAGCTGTTCTCGGCTGCCATCGGTTGGAGTTTGGGCGGCGTTGCAATTGGCGCCGTCATCGTTGGCGGCATTGCCGGTGCATGGCGCGTCCCGAGCGATGAACGAATCGCGCGGCGGATTGACCGCGCAAGCAATTTGGCCGACCGGCTTTCGACCGCGGTCGCCTTTGCATCGCCAGCAGGCGCCGAGCCGAGTGATGATCCCACCACTGACGAACTCCGGGCTGCGGCAATTCGCGATGCGATTGCGGCGCTGCCCAAAGCCAACGCCAAAGCCGCAACGCCATTTTCGCGGCCCAAAGATCTGCCGATTGCAGCTGGCTTCCTTGTCATTTCGGCGCTAGCGGCCGGACTCGCACTACCGCCGAATCATGCAACTATGCAATTGCTAACGGTTACACCGGATCACACGCCGCCAGGTACCACGGTGATGTTGAGCGGCACCGGCTTCGGGCATCCCGCTGGTGGAGAAGCGCCAAGCGACGTGACCATCACGGTCGGGCTGGACGGTAACCAACAACTTGCCACGATCCGGCGTTGGGGTGACACGGAAATCACCGTGCAGATTCCGCCAACCGCCACGCTCGGTGACAGCGCCATCACGTTGTTCCGCAAACAAACCAAGGTTGCCACCCTGCCCTTGGTGATCGTCGACGCCAAAGATTCGCGCTTTCACGCGGCCGACGCAGTCGCACTCGAACCGCAAGACAAAGAATATATCAAGTCAGTGCTCGCTGACCTCAAAGCCACTGCCGCCAAAGATCACGTCAAAGAGCTCGATGACTTTGTCGCCAAAGTTGAAAAGATGTTGGAAATGGCGGAGCGCGGCGAACTAACCAAAGAGCAGATGCTGGAGCAATTGCAAAAAGCGCAAGAGCAACTGCAAGCGGCACCGGAGCCGAATCCCGAGGACATCAACAAACAAATGGCTGAAACCGGCCAACAACTGCAAAAGAATGAAGTCACCAAAGCACTAGGCGAAGCCTTGGCGAAAAACGATTTAGAAAAAGCCAAGCAAGAGATGGAAAAGCTGGCTGATAAGCTCGAAAAGCAAGAGCTCACCCCTGAGCAGCAACAAAAACTCGCCGAGCAACTCAAAGACGTGGCTGAAAAGTTCGAAAAGAAGCAAGAACAAAAGCAGCAACAAGATCAGAAGCAACAGAAACAACAGCAAGACAAAGTCCAAGACGAAATTCGCAAGCTCGAAAAAGAACGCGAAAAAGCCAAAACCCCCGAGCAACAACAAGAAGCCGATCGTCGCCTTGAAAAAAAGAAAGACGAGCTCAAGAAGCTGCAAAAAGAGCAGCTAGAAAAGCAGGACTCTGAGCAACAAAGTGCACTCAAGCGGCTGCACCGCGACATGGGTAAAACTGCCGAGCAGTTGCAAAAGAAACCGAATCAGTCTGAGCAAGAGCAAAAAGACCAACAGCAACAAGCATCGCGCAATATGAAAGATGCAGCGCGCGAAACCGGCCGCGTCGATCAGGAACAGCGCAAACAAGCGTCGCAAAAGAAGACGGCCTCGCAGATGGAAGACCTCAAAGAAGCGATGCGCCGGGCTAAGCAAAAGGGCAACAAAGGCCCGCGGGACCCGTTTAATAAACAGGGCAAGCAACAAGATTTCACCCAGCGCGCACAAGGCCAAAAGGGTTCCGGCCAGGCATGGAAACCAGGGCAAGGCAAACAGGGCCAGGGCCAGGGTCAGGGACAGGGCCAAGGCCAGGGGCAAGGTCAGGGCCAAGGTCAGGGCCAAGGCCAGGGCCAAGGCCAAGGCGATCAACAAGGTGGCGACACCTACGGCGTTGGGCATGACGACAACTTGACCGGCGATGCCACTGGCAAATCAGGCGACACCAAAGATCAAGATTTGCAAGGCGTCAGCGGCAAAGGCCCTTCACGTCGCGAAACCATTTTGGCGGCAGCGCAAAAAGGCTTTGCTAGCCGTGGCTATCAGCAGGTCTACACTGACTACAAAAAGATCCAAGAAGAAGTGATGCGATCGGAGAAAGTTCCGTCGAGCTACAAATACTACGTGAAGCGCTATTTCACTCAGATTCACCCAAGCGGCCGCGTCGAAGCAACGACTGCACCAACTGCCGCACCGACCACCCCAGCCCCAGCCCCCGGAGCCCCTTAGCATGAGCCAAGCGATCGAAGCCACCGTTGGAACGTTCACTTCCGATCTGCGCACCCTGCGCGAAGAAATCGGCAAGATGATCGTCGGCCAAGACACCATTGTCGAAGGCGTGTTGACTTGTTTGCTCGGCGGCGGCCATGCCTTGCTCGAAGGCGTGCCGGGCCTGGGCAAAACCATGCTGGTGCGCACCCTTGCCGAGTGTATCGACGCCGCGTTTTCGCGCATTCAATTCACGCCTGACTTGATGCCTGCCGACATCGTTGGCACCAATGTCATCGTCGAAGACCACGGCGCCAAACACTACGAATTCCAACGCGGCCCGATTTTCGCCAACATCGTACTCGCCGACGAAATCAATCGCGCAACGCCTAAGACGCAATCGGCGCTGCTCGAAGCCATGAGCGAAGGCTCGGTCACGGTGGCCAAAACCACCCACAAGCTCGAAAGTCCGTTCTTCGTCTTGGCAACGCAAAACCCGTTGGAGATGGAAGGCACCTAC
>JAKQOD010000285.1 GCA_029565465.1 Deltaproteobacteria bacterium | reverse complement strand
GGCTGATGCTCGGCGTGGCAGCAGCGTGGCGGCGCAATACCTGGATCGACTACGCGTCGATGACGTTGGCGCTGATCGGGGTTTCGCTGTCGTCGTTTGTAATCGGCCCAATGCTAATCGCATTTTTTTCGATCAAGCTCGGCTGGTTGCCTCCGACGCGAGTTGATTCATTGTCGTCGTATATCTTGCCGGCGTTTTCGTTGGGCCTGGTGTACATGGGCACGGTGGCGCGGTTGGCCCGGGGTGGTTTGCTTGAAGTGCTCAATCAAGATTTCATTCGCACCGCGCGTGCCAAAGGCCTGTCGGAACCACGGGTGGTGTTGAAGCACGCGTTGCGGCTCGGCGTGTTGCCGGTGGTGACGTATATCGGGCCGGCTGCGGCCGGGTTGGTTTCGGGTTCATTCGTCGTCGAGAAAATCTTTCAGATACCTGGGTTGGGCATGTATTTCGTCAACAGCATTGCCGACCGCGATTACAACGTGATCATCGGCGTGTTTGTGTTTTATGTGTCGCTGTTGGTGGTGCTGAACATCGTGGTTGATATCTTGTTTGGCATCTTAGACCCACGGTCGCGGGAGGCCCGATGAGCGCTGCGCCTGCAACCGAACGCAAAAGCGGCTTGTGGCACGATGCCTGGCGCCGGCTCGCCAAGAATCGCGCGGCGATCGTGTCGTTGTGGGTCTTCGCAGGCATTGTTGTCGCTTGTTTGATCGGTCCAGAGATCGGCGCCTGGCTTGGCATTGACGCAACCACGATCAACACCAAGATTTCCGGTCATTCTCCGTCGGGCAGCCATTGGTTTGGCACCGACACCCTCGGCCGCGACATGTTGATGCGTACGCTTACGGGTGGCCGGATCGCGATTACTGTTGCGTTGGTGTCCACGCTGGTGGCGTTATTTATCGGCGTGTCGTGGGGCGCGATTGCAGCGTATGCCGGTGGCCGCATCGACTTTGTGATGATGCGGATCGTTGATGTGCTCTACGGTTTTCCGACGGTGGCATTCGTTATCGTCATTATGGCGGTGCTTGGCACTAACAGCCTGTTCGTATTGTTTGCACTGATCGGCGGCATCTCGTGGCTGACCATGGCACGCATCGCGCGCGGTGCTGTGTTGAGCCTGCGCAACCGCGAGTTTGTTGAAGCGGCGCGCGCCATCGGCGTGACGCCGTTGCGCATCTTGTTTCGGCACATTTTGCCGAATGCGTCGGGGCCGATCATTATTTACGCAACCTTGGCATTGCCTGCTGTCATGTTGACGGAGGCGTTCTTGAGCTTTTTGGGCCTTGGCGTGCAAGCGCCGTTGGCATCGTGGGGCACGCTGGTGACTGAAGGCAGTTCGCAAATTCTGGTGTATCCATGGCTGTTGGTGTTCCCAGCCATGGTCATGAGCACCACTATTTTGTGCCTTAACTTCGTCGGTGACGGCCTGCGCGACGCACTCGATCCACGCGAACAGCGCTAAAAATTAGATCTGCCTCAGCGCTCGGGCGTTGCTAGCGAACATGACTCGCCTTGCAGCTTTGACAATGTTGGCTTCCACTTCCTTGGGTTTGATCGCAACAAAAAGTGCTGTTGCGCAACCGCCACCACCGGATGACTTCGTAAAGCCAGCGCCAAGCATGCGTACCGCCGACGTTGAACTTTCGGCGGGTTACGGCCGCGCGGTGGCCGAAGACTATCAAGTCTTGCCGTCGGGCCAGGAGCTGTCGACGCAACTGCGGTTCATTACTGCGGATACCAGCTTGGGTGCCGCGCCGGTAAAGTTTTCCGACGTTGCACTGTTTGACCTCGGCTTCAATGCTGCGCTCGGCAAGAAGCTGGCCATCAATGCATCGATCGTGGCGCTGCCCAAGCAGCCGAGCTTCACCGACGAACTTGTGTGGCAAGGCGCGTCTATCGGACTGCGTGGTCAGATTGCAAAACGCTACGCGCTTGGCGTGCAAGGCGCAGGCGGTCCGTTGCTCGGCGTCGACGGGTTGTGGACCAATACCTCGATTTTTGTGCAACACAAACGCCGGTTGTCTGAAGTCACGGCGTTTGATCTTTCCGGCGGTGTCGATGGCTCACTGCTGAGCCCGTCGCGCGGCAAAGGCGGCATGTTGGCCGAAGTAAGCGGTCGAGCCTCGGTGTTGGTCAATGTTCCCAACGGCATTTGGGGCGGCTGGGTCGGTGTTGGCTATGCGGTCCCCGTCTATTCACACGGCAATACCATCGGCAGCATGGCGATGAGTGCCGACCCGAATGCCGGCGCAGCAAGCCTGAAGCTTGATCCTCAGCCGCGGCTGGACTTCACCATTGGCAGCGGCGTGCGCATCGGCGACAAATGGGACATGTTTGCAGCCTTTACGATTGTGGATCGTGGGGACCTCTCACGCGCCCAAACCCTGCTGCCGATGCTTGATGGTGGCTTTGATCAAAAGCAGTTTATCCTGGGCCTGAGTCGGCGCTTGGATCTCAAATTCGGTGGCAAGCGCTCACGTGCGGTGTCGGCGCCAATGCTGATGTTGTGACATTGTGACATTGTTAATAGGCCGCTAGAGCGGTAGCCGTTTGGCGAATTGGTGGTACCAATCGCGGATCGTGCCGCGCCGCTGGACTGTTCACTTGATGTTGCTGGCCGCGCAGCTTTGTTTTGCGTCGTTATCCGTCATCGGTCGCGAAACCGTGATGCGCATCCCCGCTGGCGTCGTGCCGCTGGTGCGCACAGCTGGCGGCGCGTTAGCGTTTTGCGCAATTGCGCTGGGCATGGGCGTGCTGCGCTTGTATCGCCGCGACATTCCGTTTTTGATGTTGTGCGCGCTGCTTGGCATCGTGCTCAACCAAGAGCTGTTCATTCATGGCTTGGCGCGCTCGGGTGCGATCAACGCCACCGTGCTGGGCTCGACGATTCCGGTTTTTACCGTCATCTGTGCCTTGGCGTTGCGGCGCGAGCAGTTTCACTGGCTGCGCGGCGTGGGTATCGCGCTAGCTTTTGCCGGCGCCGGCTATCTGGTCGGCATTGCCGAGTTCTCCGTCGGTGGCAAGCACTTGTTAGGCAGCTTGATGGTATTGGGTAACGCAGCAAGCTACGGCGTCTATTTGGTGATTGTGCGTTCGGTCAAAGATCGCTACGACCCAATCGGCTTGATCGCGATCTTGTTCATGTTTGCAGTGCCAATGACGCTGCCCGTCGGCATCGCCGAATGGGGCGACATGCCCGAGCTGACTGGCGCCGACTACGGTCGCCTGGCTTTTTTGATCGCAGTGCCAACTGTGGGCGCGTATGCGTTGGTGCAAAGTGCGCTCAAGCGCGCGGAATCGACGCTGGTTGCAGCGTATATCTATCTGCAACCGGTCTTCGTGACCTTTGGCGCGATGGCGCGGCTGCACGAAAGCCCCTCGCCACGTGTACTGGTTGCTGCGCCGATTGTGTTTCTTGGTGTATTTTTGGCGACGCGTACACCAACAGTGCCAGCGTCGGCTCGCTAGATATCACCGACGGTTCTTCGAAGCGCTATGGCTAGCGGTGCGTGAGCTCCGCAGCGGCGCGCACCAGCGCGAGCGCCATTGCGGCGGCACTACCTTCGCCATTGCCAAGCGCCTGCGAAAATACCGGCGTGCGCTGCATCGATTGCAGCAACGCTGCGCTAGCTCCTCGGCCAGGGTGGGCTGCAATGAAGGAGCCGGCACTCGCCGGTGCTAGCGCAGTAGCGATCGCTGCCGCCGCAATGGTGCTGTTGTCATCAAGCACGATCGGTAGGTTAAGCGAGGCGCAGGCAAGCAGCACGCCCACGAGCACGGCGGTATCGCGGCCGCCGACATGGGCAAGCAATTGCAGCGGCGTTGATGCGTTAGCTTGGAGCAACGCGCCTAGGCTCACGAACGACTGCAGATCTTGGTCGCGTGGTGGCAAGGCAATCGTTTCGCCTAACAAGGCGCCTGCAAGTGCTGCGGTGGCTTCGGCTGCACCCAACCCAAGCGTGCCGAGGCCGAGCACGTCGCAGCCAGCGTCTTTGAGCGATAACGCCAACGCGATGCCGGCTTCGATCGCAAGGGTCACGTCGACGCGACTTAAGGCTGGCTGATCGACCGTAAAGGCAGCCGTGTTGCCGGCCGCAATCGACACGAGTGCTGCATTGTCGCGCGGCACGTGCGCGATGCCAGCGTTAACAACGACAATACTGGTGGCGGCGTTGCGCGCAAGGTGGCAAACCGCTGCGCTGCCATTCGTGATGGCGTTGACGGCAACGGTGGTTGGATGCTGTGCTCCAAAATCAACGCCTGGATCGGCAATGCCATGATCCGCTGCAACGATGAGCAGCATCGGCTTGGTAGCGCGGAGGCGTGCGGTGTGTTGGGCTGCGGCGATGGCTAGCCCCACCGCTTCAAGATGCGGCAGGTTGCACTCAGCAAGCTTGAGCCGTGCGCCTTCGGCATGCGCAGGGCTCACCGGCGAGATAGCCGCCAAGACGTGGTCGAGAACTACACTCACGAACGACCCCACAAATTTGCTCGCCATTTGTGACCGACGAGGATGAAGATGAAAAACGGCCCACCAAGCACAGCGGTGACGGCGCCGGCCGGCAGCTGCGCTGGCGCTGCGACCATGCGCGCAAGCGAATCGCATATCAGAAGGAGTGCTGCGCCGCCTAAGGCCGACGCTGGTACTAACAAGCGATGATCGGGCCCAACTGTGCCGCGAATGGCATGCGGCACGATGAGGCCGACAAACCCGATCGGCCCAGCGACAGCAATGCTGACGCCGACCAACAGCGATGCAACGATGAACACGACTGATTGCGTGCGCGCGACGGCGACACCGACGGACGCCGCTGCTTCTTCGCCAGCTGCCAAGGCATTGAGTTCACGGGTAAACGCAATCAACGTCGCGATCCCGACGACGATCGGTGCGGCCGCCCAGCCAACCGTGCTCAGCCGCATCGATTCAAGGCCGCCCATCATCCAACGCAACATGCGGCTGACTTCGGAGAAATCTGATGTGTATTGAATCAACACCGAGGCTGCCGAGCAAAACATCGACACGGTCACGCCAGCGAGCACCAAGGTGGCGGCCGGTAACCGCTGTTCGGTGCGCGCTAACCGCCAGACCACCAACAAGGTGGCGCCAGCGCCAAGCAGGGCAGCAAAGCCGACGCCAGCAGCCCCCAGCCACGTTTCAACGCCAATGCGAATGGCAATCACGGCGGCCAGCGCGGAGCCCGACGAGATGCCCAATGTAAACGGCTCGGCCAAGGGATTGCGCAAGATGGCTTGCAGGCCAGCGCCCGAGGCGCCGAGCGCAGCACCAACCAGCAAGCAAGCCAACACACGTGGAATTCGCACCCACAAAATCGCATTTTCCGTCGACGATGGATCAAACGCAGCCGTCGAAAGCAGCGATAGGTGCCGGCCATGTGCGTCAGCGGTAACGCCCAGTAGCGGCGCCAAAACAGCTAACAACGCCAACAGCAGAGTTGCGCTGCCAAGCACGGTTGCCAGCCGCTGCGCCGTGAGCCGCGTTGGCGTTGCCGACGACACAAAGCCACTCATGCGGGCACCGCAAAAGCCTGGCCCGACGGCAATTGACCGACGTGGATGGCAATGCCAAAGGCTTTGGTCACCGCGGGATCCTGCAACACGGTGGCGGGCTCGCCCTGCGCCACCAACGCGCCACCGTCGAGTGCCCACACATGAGTTGCGTAGCGTAACGCAAGATCAACATCATGGGTTACCAACAAAGCAACGGCGCCACGCTCGCATTGGGCGCGGACTAATTGCATGACGCTGCGCGCGTGCGCGGGGTCGATGGCCGCGGTTGGTTCGTCGAGTAACAGGCAGGTGGCAGCCTGGCACAAGGCTTGGGCTAACAAGACCCGCCGCGCTTCACCGCCCGAAAGTTGATCGAACCGGCGCGCGGCCAAATGGGTCACATCGCATCGAGTCATCGCTTCATGCGCAGCCGCGACATCCGCCGTATCGGCAAAGCCGGCGCCGCGTTGTTGTGCATAACGCCCGAGTAACACCACTTCTTCGACGGAAAATCCAAACGCGAGTTCGGTTTGTTGTGGCAAATAACAAAGTTGGCGAGCCAAGCTGCGGCGCGCTGCGCCAAAGGGCGCGCGGCCAAGCACTTCAATGTTGCCGCCAGCCAGGGGCAGCAACCCCGCGATGGCGCGCAGCAGCGTGCTTTTCCCCGAGCCGTTGGGCCCAATGATGGCCACAAGGTTGCCTGCATGGGCATCGGCGTCGATGCCAGCAATGATGGTGCGACGCGACAAAGCGACCGAGGCGCCACGCAGCGTGATGGCTGGTGCCTGCGCTGTGCCTACCTTTGCTTGCTCCGTTGCCATCGCGCTGTGGGTACCACGGTTATTCGTCGTCTGCAGCGTCGTCGTCTGCGTCGGCGTCTGCAAACCACGTGGTTAGGCTTTCCTGCAGGCTTTTGGCCGTCGCTGGGCCTAAGGTGATCGACGCGTGGCGCTTGTACATGCCACGGACTTTGGCAAATCGCAGCAGCACAGCATGTGGCGCGCGCCATTGACCATCGCGATTGCGCTTTTGCACATGGACCAACACGGTGGCCCACGCGCCGCGCTCGATCACCCGGCGAGCCAAGGTCCGCTGGACTTCTTCGCCATCGACTTCGAGATCAAACGTAACCTCATCGAGGTCTGCAATCAGCGCAGCCATGCGCTAGCTACCCTGCGACAATGCGAGTCGGTTCACCGACGGAAAAAAGCTCAAGTTCGATCAGAAATTGCGGCCGATATTCGAGCACTCGAATCACGCGGGCACGTGCTTCGAAGCGATCGCCGTTGCGTTCGATACGTAAGCGCAATTCTTCACCAATATCGAATAGAAACGCGCATCGCACCGACGCGTTGTCGGCCGTCAGCTCTTCAACCGCAAACATCTCGGTGCCATGGGGGCCGCCGTCGTCAAGCACAAACGCACGGGGAGCCGCTGGTGCGGTGGGGGTAACGGTGGCAGGCGGAGCCATGCCTACACCATAACAAAGGCAGATAGCCGTGCGAAGACTCGCCGAGGCCTTTCGCTGCGGCCGATAGCGCGGTACCTTCGACGGGATCGATGTCGAGCGTTATCCCACCAGTCACAACCCCTGTGTTCCGGCCCGTTGAAAAACAGCGCGTTGCAGAGGAGATCTCGGAACAGCTGCGCCGCATGATCCTCAGCGGCGAGTACCCACCCGGGAGCAAGCTGCCGCCCGAGCGGGAATTGGCCAAAACCCTCGGTGTGAACCGGGCTTCGCTGCGTGAATCGCTCAAAAAGTTAGAACATTTGGGATTGGTCCGCATTCGCCAAGGTGATGGCACCCGCGTGCGAAATTTCATGGAAACCGGTGGCATTGAGTTGGTGCAACACTTGCTCCCACTTGCGAGCGGGCGACCGGAGTTCATTCGCGATTTGCTCGAATTCCGGCGCGTGTTTGGCCGTGAAATCGCACGGCTCGGTGCTGCGCGTGCGGGCCTGCCGGGCGGGGCCGAAATCATTGTGAAACTGCGTGCGCTCGTCGAGCGTGGCGTTGCCACTAATTCCGCCGACGAACTGTTTGAGATCGATTTCGACTTCTACGTTGTGTTGGCGCAACTGACCGCCAACCAAGTGATGGTGTTGCTGATCAACACCGTGCGCGATGCTGTGAAACCGTACTTTGCGCTGTTGGCCAATCTCGCTGGTCCACAAGAACAAGTGCGTGCGCATCAGCGCGAATTGTTGCAAGCGATTACCGCAGGCGACGCCGCAGACGCTGCACGCATCGCGGATACCTATTTGAAAATGGGCGCGCAGCTCGCTGCACGCGCGAGTGGCCGCGTCGATTTGGCACCGTTGCCGACCGAATAGCGTCCCAGGAGATGAGCTATGGCTGAAATTGGGCTGCAAGAAGTCACCGAACTCGCCATGCTGGCGCGGCTCCGGTTAAGCACGGATGAAACCGAAACCATGCGCCGCGAGTTGCAGCAGATCTTGACGG
The DNA here is from genome assembly GCA_029565465.1 of Deltaproteobacteria bacterium. GTDB lineage: Bacteria > Myxococcota_A > Polyangia > Haliangiales > Haliangiaceae > JABFXX01. The sequence goes on along the minus strand of JAKQOD010000285.1, from coordinate 10,237 downwards.
CAATGGACGCGTTGGCTGCGGTACCTACCGAGGGCGTCGCTGCCATGACCCATGCCGTTCCGATGGATCTGCGATTGCGCCCCGATGCTGTCATGCCATCGCTCACCCCAGCGGAGGCGCTTGCTGCAGCGCCTGCCACTGCCGGCGATCATTTTGTTGTCCCTGCTGCGATTGGCCCACACGAATGAGTGGCATCGACGCAGCGACGTTACATTCACCAGCGGCGGTGCTCGCCCGTCGCGTGCGTGGTGGCGAAATTACCGCAATCGATTTGGTTGAAGGTTATCTGGCCCGCATTGCTGCCTACGATGCCGACCTTGGTGCGTATCTGCACGTCGCGGCCGACGCCGCACGGCGCAGCGCCGAAGAGTTAGATCAGCGGCGCAAGGCTGGGTTTTCCCTCGGCCCGTTGGCTGGCGTGCCCTTGGCGCTCAAAGATCTCGTCGTAACCAAAGGCTTAGTCACCACGGCCGGCTCAAAAATGCTGGATGGTTGGGTGCCGCCTTACGATGCAACTGTCGTCGAAAAGCTGCGCGCTGCCGATGCGATCGTGTTGGGCAAAACCAATTGCGATGAGTTCGGCATGGGCTCGTCGAATGAAAATTCGGCCTATCACGTAACGCGCAATCCGTGGGATCGCACGCGCGTGCCGGGCGGCAGTTCTGGTGGCAGCGCAGCTGCCGTGGCGGCGGATTTGTGCGCAGCGTCCCTGGGCACCGACACCGGTGGTTCGATTCGGCAGCCTGCAGCGATGTGCGGCGCGGTTGGCCTTAAGCCAACCTATGGCCGAGTCTCGCGCTGGGGCCTCATTGCGTATGCTTCGTCGCTCGACGCCATTGGGCCGATGACCAAAACCGTCGAAGATGCAGCCCTAATGCTGGAAACCATCGCGGGCGCCGATCCTCGCGATGCCACCACTATCGACGCGCCAGTGCCGCGCTATCGCGATGCCTTGTCGCTTGGCGTCACGGGCCTCACCATCGGCTTGCCGCGCGAGTACTTTCCACCGGGCGGCCTCGATCCGGAAATTCGCGCCGCACTCGACGCTGTGGTGGCCATGCTGCGTGATGCCGGCGCCGATGTGGTGAACATGTCGCTGCCCCACACGGCGTTGGCGCTGCCTGCCTACTACGTGTTAGCACCTGCCGAAGCGTCGTCGAATTTGGCGCGATACGACGGTGTGCGCTACGGCCGTCGCGCATCGCTGCAAGGGCAAAACAAAGCCAGCCTTGCGGACATGTTGGAGCAAACCCGCGCTGAAGGTTTTGGGCCCGAAGTAAAACGCCGCATCATGCTCGGCACGTTTGCACTACGCTCGGGCTACTACGACGCTTACTACAAAAAAGCTCAACAAGTGCGCACGCTGATCAAGCAAGACTTTGACCAAGCCTTTGCAAACGGGATCGATGTTGTGTTGACGCCAACCACACCGACGACGGCGTTTGAAATCGGCGCCACCAACTCGCCAATGCAGATGTATCTAGCCGACGTGTTTACCTTGGCCTGCAATCTCGCGGGGCTGCCAGGTCTCAGCGTGCCATGTGGGCTCAACAGCGTTGGGCTACCCATTGGCGTACAACTGATGGGCTGCACCCTCGACGAAGCAACGTTGTTGCGGGTTGGTGCCGTGATCGAGCGGCGCAGTGGCCTTGGCGATCGCAAACCTGCAATGACCCCTGAATCGGATACGCAACCCGAATTTGCTGCAGCTGTGCCACCAACCGGAGGCTTGGCATGAGTACCGATGCCGTGTTGCCGCAATTGCTTGAAGAATGGGAGCCGGTGATTGGGCTTGAGATTCACGTGCAACTTGGCAGCGTGAGCAAAGCCTTTTCGTCGTCGGCAACCACGTTTGGTGAGCCTCCCAACTCGTTGACCGACCCGTTGGTGTTGGGCATGCCAGGCACGTTGCCGGTGTACAACCAACGCGCCGCCGAACTCGCGGTTGCGCTTGGGGTGGCAACTTCGTCGAAGATTCGGGCGCGTTCGCGGTTTGCACGCAAGCACTATTTCTATCCTGATCTGCCCAAAGGTTATCAAATCACGCAAAGCGATGAGCCGCTGTGTGAAGAAGGCACGCTCGACGTGTTGATGGGCACGCAACGCATGGCGATTCGCCTGCAGCGGATCCACCTCGAAGAAGACGCCGGTAAAAGTTCGCATCACGGTACGGTTTCGCATGTGGATCTCAACCGTGCCGGTGTGCCGTTGGTTGAAGTGGTCACCGCACCGGAGTTGCATTCGGCCGAAGAAGCTGCCGAGTTCATGCGATCGTTACATCGACTGGTGCGCTGGTTGGGTATCTCCGACGGAGATATGGAAAAAGGCCAGATGCGTTGTGATGCCAATGTCTCGGTGCGTCGGCGCGGCGAAGATCGCTTGGGCACCCGGACCGAACTCAAAAACATCAACTCGTTTCGGTTTGTGCAAAATGCGATCGACAACGAGATCGTGCGGCAAATACGTTTGCTGGAAACCGGCGAGCGCGTGCTGCGCGAAACCAGGTTGTGGGACGCTACGGCGAATGCGTCGTTTCCGATGCGCTCGAAAGAAGAAGCGAACGACTATCGTTATTTCCCTGATCCTGATTTGCCACCGCTGTTGATCGACGGTCCGATGATGGCGCGTGTGATGCAAACGTTGCCAACCCTGCCGGGGCCACGTTTCGAACGCTATCGCGAGTGGGGCATCACAGGCGACGATGCGCGTACGTTGATCGGCGAGCGTGCCTTGTCGGATTATTTTGAAGCGGCGATTGCGGCATTACCGTCGGTGGGCTGCAATGCTGTGGCGCATGCCAAAGCGGTGGGCAACTGGCTGTTGACGACGCTGCTTGGTGCACTTAACCGCGATGGTAAATCGATTGCAGAGTCGCCGTTTCCTGCCACGGCGCTGGCCGCCATCGTCGGGTTGATCGAAGGCGGCACCATCAGCGGCAAGATTGCCAAAGATGTATTCGACGAAGCGTATCAAACTGGGGCTGAGCCAGCAGCCATCGTGGCCGCCAAGGGCTTGGTGCAGATCAGCAACCCAGCCGAGCTGTTGCCAATTATTAGCCGCTTACTCGTCGAAAATCCAAAGCAGATCGAAGCGTATCGCAACGGTAACGAAAAGATGTTGGGCTACTTCGTCGGCAAAGTTATGAAGGCCACTGACGGCAAAGCGAATCCTCAAGTGCTCAATGATCTGCTGCGTAAAGCGTTAGTACCGGCGTAACCGGTCGTGGCACGGCAGCCAAGTGCGATATCCGCCCACACGGGCAGCACCGAGGAATTCGTCAATCTGCCTATCAGCCGCCGCCGGTTAACATCGCTCCACCAAGCACTGAGTGGCGATGGAGCTACTCTCAATGGTGCGGCATTATGTACGGACCGATTCCCGTCGGTATCATCATCGTCGTAGTCGCTTATCTTGCCTACTACTCCAGCAAGTAAACAACGCGGCGGCGTGGCGAGTGGAATCGCCAAACATGCTAGTTGTCGTCGGTTTGCGCCCGTGCACCGGACCAGCCCATGGCGTAGGGCCGGGCTTGCACGATGACAAATTGTCGAGGGCTCTTGCCATTGGGCGCGTGGGTCAGCAGGAATTCAATGTCGAGCGCTTGTGCCGTGCCGACGTCGGTGTGCAAAAAGCCACGATGTAAACGTTGTGCCAGTGCGGTTAGTTGTTCAATTTCGTCGTCGGAAAGCAGGTCGCGATCGGGAGCTTGGGCACTGCGGCTGATGCGTTCGATACCTGTCATTGCTTTGAACGTGTAGCGCAACACTTGTTCGGGTACGTCGCCGCCGCTTGCGCTCGTCACGGTTGCGCCACGCGGCGCCGCGTTGATGAACACCGCCGGCCGGCCTTGGTAAAATGGATTGCCGCTGATGACTACGCCGCTGACTTCGTCGGTGTCGATCGATTCTTGCACCAAGATCGCCATCGCAACGCGGGCTTGGTCGATGCCAAACGCGCGGCGTTCTTCGAAGGCTTCGAAGGTCCAGACGCTCGCCCACACGGCGCGCAAGCCATGCTCCAACTCTGCGGTGCTGCCGGCTTTGATGCGTACCGACTGATACAAGCCGGCCCCCGAGAAGCCCGCGAGATCTTCGGCATTGGTCGACGACCGCAAACGCACGTTGCGCGATCCCGCGAGCTCGACGGCGATTTGCGCTGCGACGGGCACCGTGATGCGCGCAGGCACCGGCGCTGCAGCGATCGCCGTGCGAAATGCATCGAGTTGACGTCGACGCTCGATGGGGTCAGCGACAAACGCAGGATCGCGCAACATGCTAGTCAGTTGCGCGTCGAGGCCCGTGCTATGCAAAAAATCGAGATACGCTGCAAACGGCACGCCAAATGCGCGCGGCGTTCGTACGCCTAAGCTGGCAACCTTCGCCAGTTGTACGGTCTTGGCGCCAAAGTGTGCAATGTCGTCGGTCGCAATCGCCGCAAGCCGGGGCAGGCCAGGGTGGTCGGTGGCCAAGCGGACCGCTTGTCGCAGTTTCAGTTGTGGGCGTGCCGCGCTCATCGCTCGTGTAGCCGCAGCTTCATCAAGCGGTTCGACCTGCATCCGGCCACCTTCGACCACCAGCTTAACCCAGCGATCGCGCTGGGCGATCAATGCTGGTAGTTGCGTCGCATCACGCTGCGCCGCGGTTGGCGTATGGCGTGAATGCGCAAGCACGGCGATGTGGCCAAGCGGCGCCAATAATTGATTTGAAATGATGCCTGCCACCGGCGGAATTTCAAGGGGCGGCTCGGCAAGTACGGCGATGTCGCGGTCGGTCAGCGCTGCCATTTGCTGCGCATGCCCGACGGTGTCGGCCAACGGCGCGTCGATGATGCGTACGCGGCCAATAGCGGTGCCAAGTTCAATCGCTTGATACTCAACCGCGCCAAACAGCTCGGCACTGGTGACGACGTTGATCTCGTTTGCGAAGGCTGCACTCGCTGCAATATGCGCTGCAGGCACCGGCCGATAGCGCAACGCAGGAGCAAAAAACACGTGTTGCTTGATCGTTGCAATTGCGGCCAGCGTCGCGGGCACGTCGAGGGTATCGCCTGCATACAGTTCGAACGACCAAAGATCTTTCGCTGCAAAGTGATTCAACGTACCCAGCACAAACCGACGCTGCGGATCGTGATACTGGGTTTGATTGAACGTCCAGCCATCACCGACGGTGTCGCCGGGCTCCGACAAAAAGCGCGCTGCAAAATCAAAATGCAGCGGCCAACGACGAGATTGCAAAAAATACACACGGTCTTGATGCCGGTCGACAATGACCTTAACGCTTTCGATCGAGCCAAACACTGACGACGCATCGTGCGATGCGAGTGCCGTCCACATCGCAGCGTCGGGAATCGCGCGGCTCGCATCGCCATCGTTGCTGGCAGTGACTGGCCGCGGCGCTAACCCGGCGCAGCTGGCGATGCACGACCCAAACACGACAATGGCGGCCCAACGCATGCGGTAAGCGTAGCGTCTTTTGGATGGTGACGCTCAAACTACATGCAAGCAAGCTGGCGCGCGCACCGCGCTTACCATGGTGTTGTCGCAACGTGTGCAGCCAGGCAGCCCAAACGATGAGTGTGGCCTAACTGCGCCTTGACTACAGCGAGCGATAGAAAAACTGGGTCGAGCCGATTTTGACAGTGCCTTTTTCGGTCTTGGTTGCAACGTCGCGCTTGCCATCAAACTTGATCGACAGCTTGTTGAAAACCGAGTTGCTTGGGTTGCTAAGACCGAAGCTGTCTTTGTTGCAATCGATGCAGCGGGCGCGGCCTTGCAGTTGGAACGTGAAGACGGCGACTTCGGTGGCGCTGCCTGGAATGCCGGTCGACAAGCGAAGCTTGTAATCGCTGCCATTTTGCTCGACGCAAAGCAATTGAGGCTCTTTGGTCATGTCTTTAGCTTTGGCTTCCAACTGGTAACAAACTTTGGCGTCCTGCGGTGGCATTGGTGGCGCTGGCACTGGCTTCGGACCTGGCGTTGGTGCCGGGACGGGCGGTGGTGCCGGCGGTGTTGGGCGATATGGCCGCGGGCCGATGTCGGCGAATGCGGTGGCAGGAAGGAACGATACAAGGAGCGTGGCAAGCAGTGCATTCTTCATTGTTCGGATGAACGCCTGATTGCCTGGCAAATTCAACCGGACAGGCAAATTCTGACCTAGTTATATTCTGACGTAACGGTGAATCGATGGTCAGCGCGTCGATCGTACCCAATCCGGAAGGTGATCGGCTATTATAGTTTCAGCTACTTAGATGCATTTTCACGGATCCATCAATCGGATGCTTGACCTTAGGAAAATGATCTATAAAGTGCGCGGTTCGTTAAGCATTTGTTCGGAGCCAATGTCATGTACGCCGTCATTCAAACGGGTGGAAAACAGTATCGCGTAGAGCCAGGCAAGACCATTGTGGTTGAGCTGCTCGACGGTAATAAGGGCGACAAGGTCACGTTTGACCATGTTCTGCTCAAATCAGCCGGCGACGGCGGTGCAGTGGTTGTTGGTAAGCCAACGATCTCGGGCGCCAAAGTCACTGGTGAAATCGTGGAACAAGGCCGCGGCGAAAAGCTCGTGGTCTTCAAGTTCCGCCGCCGTAAGAACTACGTGCGCCGCAACGGCCATCGCCAAGACTACACTGCTGTGAAGATCTCCGCCATCGCGTAAGCGTTCGGAACTTCTAGCTTAATCTTTAATAGTACGATTTAGGAGAAATCACCATGGCCTCCAAAAAAGGTGCCGGATCTACCAAGAACGGCCGCGATTCAAATCCAAAAATGCGTGGCGTTAAGCGCTTCGGTGGCGAAGTTGTCACCGCTGGCAGCATTCTCGTCCGCCAAAAGGGCACTGTCTTTCACGCTGGTGCCAACGTTGGCATCGGTCGCGACTGGACTCTGTTCTCGACCATCGATGGCGTTGTGAAGTTTGAGCGTCAAGGCAAGTCGCGCACCCGCGTGGCTGTCTACGCTGCAGCTGCGTAACGTTCGCTGATTCATTTCAGTTCGATCGTCACTGAGCCTGAACTCGCTAGAGTTTGGGCTTTTTGAGTTTTCGGCGAAACGCCTGGCCGGTCGCCCGTCTGCGTTTGTGCCCGTGAGATCGAGCCCTGTGGGCGTGGGCGTGGGCGTGGTCGTGGTTGTGGTTGTGGTTGTGGTTGTGATCGTGACCGTGGTCGTGCCCGTGCCCGTGCCCGTGGGCGTGGTCGTCGCTGTCACCGTGCCCGTGCCCGTCACCGTGCCCGTGTCCGTGTCTGTGCCTGTGTGGCGGCTATGCACGTGGTCCGGTTGGTGAATGGTCGCCTCTCAGATGCTTTAGACGGAGCAGGGTGGCGCTGCGAACGAACGCACCTGCGGTTGGCAGCACAGCCCTGGGCGTTCTGCCAGCTACGAGTCTGCTGCGCCGCCCGTATTAGACTCGATCCTCGGAGGCGGCGCGCTACTTGATTACGGCTACTGTTTGATGTGCGGACCAGGCTACGGGTGGCGCTGCGAACGAACGCACTGCGGTTGGCAGCGCAGCCGCGAGCGTTCTGCCAGTTACGATTCGCTGCGCCACGCGGTCGACTCGACCCACAGCGGCGGCGCGCTACTTGATTACGGCTACTGTTTGAGGCGCGGACCGGGGGGGCGAGTGCAAATTCAAATCAACGACGAGGTCTCCGCGATTCGCACACAGGTCGGCACAGACAGGAGCACTTTTTCACAGGCCAACGATCTCGATACTGCGGGCGACTCCGAGTGGGCGGTGCGTCAGTGCAGCGATTTTGGGCCCGCCGTGGAGCCTTGGATTTCCCACTGCCGGATCGAGTAGCTTGTACCGTATGAAACTAACTTCTTCGGATGCACGGGAACTGCTCGATCGTGCTTTGGTGCAGTTCTTTAAATCAGAGGCCAACCTGCCCCAGAGCATCAACGAACGAACGGTCACTCAACAACTCGCGGGCTATATCAAGCAGGAAGTAGATGCAGACGAAGCATTCGCGGGCATTTCGGTTGATTGCGAATACAACCGACTTGGCGAAAGTGAAACAAAGAGACTTAAAGGGCTGGTAAACCGAAAAGGCGAAGTGGTCGACCCGACGGTGTACCCCGACATCCTCGTGCATCGACGACTTGATTCTTCGAGTAACTTGATGGTGATCGAAGTCAAGACCAACGACAACAAGGAAGAGGCCGCCTTCGACCGCCGCAAGCTCTTGGAGTATGGGAAGCAGTTGAACTACCAGTTTTTATTTTTCGTTCAGTTGGATATGAAAAATCATACCTCGACGATCGAGGCGTGTAGCTCCGCGTGCCGGACGGGTGCTACCGCATGCCTGACTTGTCCGTTCATCGCCGCATCTGCATCTACGTCGTTTTGATCGCGCACCGCCCGGCGTCGTCGTCCTGCGAAACGTTCTGCTAGTGCGGCTGCTTGCTCTGACAGCAGCCAGCTACTACCCGTTGGCCACGCGATGCCTTTGCGCCTCAAGCCTGCCGATGAATACGGATCGATCCAATCGGGCATCGCCAAAATCTGTCTCGCGATGTCGAGATGCTTTGGCGTAACACAGATATGCTCCGCTTGAGGTTGCGTGCGCTCGGTTGCCAACCGCTGGGCAAGATGCTTCCTGAAATTATTGAGAATGTAACTCCGCGAATTCCGCACTTCCGACGGTGAACGCAGTACTCGCGCATGGTAACGGTCCTTGAATACACGACCTTTGCGCCCAGTCAGTTTATTAATTTGCTTGGCGATTCGAATCGCAACGCTGCTGGCCACACGCCTCAGCGCCTTGTTGCTCACCGAGTCGACGATGAAGTGCAGATGATCGCCGAGTACTGTGAAGTCGCAAACCTTGCCGTCATCGCGCGCCGCTCCCGTCCGCAACGCTGCTTCGACCTTCTCGAACACATCGTCCCGCCGAAGATTCACCACATCCGGCCGCATCTTCAACGTGACTTGCACCGGCAACCGCCCCGTAAATTGCTCACGTTTGACATGAGGCGCTTTAGCACCGTCCACCTTTCGTTTGCGCCCCGCACCCTTTCGGGCTCCACCATGACCGCACTTTGGCGCTGGCAGTGCTAACCCTAATTGGACCATTGACTGCATCTTCTTTGCCCCGCTCGTGTGACTGATCGATTTTTATCATTATCGACGAGGAATTCAATAAAATATTGATTTTGAAAATTGAAAAAACATTAGCCTTAATCAAGTTTCGACGCGCTCCATGTCGAAGATTTTGGCTGTGAAAAAGTGCGCTTGGCCATCGTGAGATCCTGCTTGAGAATCTCTACCGCCGCCTATTCGTTGCATTTTGAATCTGAACCCTCCTTTCGACCTGCGCATCAAACAGTAGCGGTATTCAAGTTGCGCGCCGCCGCGACCGTTCAATTGAACCGGAGGCGGCGCAGCAGACTGGTTGCCCCGCAGGGAGCTCGCGGCTGCGCGGCCGGCCGAAGGGCGCTCGCTCGAAGCGCCAACCGCTCCGTCCAAAGCATCTGGGCGGCGACCGTTCACGTGCTTTTATTCCAACGCCCGACTTCAGGGGACCGTGCCCGTGCCCGTGTCTCCGTCCGTGCCCGTGTCTCCGTCCGTGCCCGTATCCGTGCCAATAGCCATTGGCTCATCCTTGGAGTACCTTTCGACCATGTCGCGATTCGCTCAGGCTTCGTTGTCGTTCACGCTCAGTTGCGCCACCGCCATTGCTGCAGTCGCAGGCACCGTCGCCGTGTCAGGCTGCGGCCGTCACGATGCGCCGGCGTCGCACGCCTTCGATTCCGACGAAGCTGCGAAGTTGCTGATCGACCGCAACTGGATCGATCGCATGCCGGAGAATCATCGCGATCGACTCCACGTGTTTCGGTTTGTGCCGAGCATGGGCGGCGGCGTGTACCAGGACCGCACGTTGTTCAAAGGCACGTTCGAGTTGTTCGTCTACAAAGTGCAAGGCGACGCTATCAACATGACCTTGCCAGAAACCCACGAGCGCGTGACTACGCGTTTCACGATTGAGCCCGTTACCGGCCCAGCGCCGTTTGATCTCAAGCTCACGTTGTTCTCCGTGCCTCGCGGGCCGCAGGTTTTGTACGGCATCCGCGCTGAGACCGACCGTACCGGCACGGCGCTTGAGCAGCGCCTCCATGAATTGAAAGTCGCAGAGTAGGTTTTGATTGCACAGCTTCGCGACGCCTTGCACGAGCACTCGCAGGCCAGGTGCTAAATTACACGCGGAGCTCGCTGAGCTACTCGCGCGTGACACCTAA
>JAKQOD010000276.1 GCA_029565465.1 Deltaproteobacteria bacterium | reverse complement strand
CCAGCCCGCACCCGAACAAGGCGGGCCGGCGTTTGTGCGATCAAGCAGCCCGGCCGTTGTGTTGTCACTCGCGAGCGTCGATGCGTCGCAGCGCAACTACGATCGGCGACCACGGCAGCAACGCTGGATTTTGCTAACTGCGGGGCTGGCCTTGGTGGTTGGCATACTCGCCGTTGCTGCGTTGCGTTTGGGCTAAGCGCGCTAGGGGGCGCCGCTGGCTGCGCCCGCGGTGCTCGTTGCGGCCACGAACGTTGGCGGTACAACTACTTTTTTTGGCAAGAGCAGATAGTAACCACCGTTGCTGTTCATGCGGCCCGCGACATCGACCGCCGCCGCATCTTCGCCCCAATAGATATCCGCACGCACCGGGCCTTTAATACCGCCGCCGGTATCTTGGGCAATCACTAAGCGTTGCAGTGGGGCGCTGGTGGTAGCGTTCGGCACTGGCGCCGTGCTGTCGATCCACATTGGTGTTGAATAGGCAATAAATGCCCGATCGATGGCGGCGCTGCGTTGCGCAGTCAGCGTGACGCCTTGGGAGCCTTGCGCACCGGCCTTGTTAGCTTTCTTGAAAAACACAAACGATTCGTTTTGATCGACGATTTCATCGAAGCGTTCGGGATTCGCCGCAAACCATTTGCGAATCCCTTGCATGCTGCCGGTCCCCGGTGGCGTGCCTAAGTCGCGCAAAATCTTGCCGACGCCGCGGTATGGCCGGCTGGTTTTGCCATCAACTTCCAACCAAACTTTGCTGCCGTCATCCAGCGTCACCACCGCCGAGCCTTCGATTTCGGCAAACAACACGTCGAGCTTGTCGTCGGCCCACATCAGTTCGAGCTTGCGATTGGCCAACAGGCCCTGCCGAATTTCAGCTCGGCTGGCATAGTGTTCAAACGTTTTCGATTTGGTATCGACGCGGCCCCACACGGTGCGGCCTTTGCCGTCGCTGATGAACTTGCCTAGGTCGACGGAGATTAAGTCGCTGGGCCGTGCGTAGATCGGCGCTTGATACGCACCTCCACGTTTTTTCGACGCTCGCAGCGACTGCACACAGTAGCCCGTGAGCTTGCCGTCGAAGCCAGTCGCAGTGCTGCTTGCTGCGCGATAGGGTGTGAATTCTTTTTCGAAAAACGCACGGGCGTCAGCATCACTGCTGGCCCGGCCCAAGCGCACGGCTTTGGCTGCGCTGCATGCGGCGCGCCATTCGCTGGCTTTGCCCGAATAGCCATCAACGCCGATCGGCTTGTCATTGCCAAGCTTGGCAATCCTGTCGCAGGATTGCAAAAACGCAGGCAGTGCTTCGGCCACATGGTCGTTGCTCCAACCTCCGAGGCTGCTGAACTCCACCTGGCTTAACATGATGGTTTCGGCTGCAGGTGGTGTTGGCGCTGGTGTACATGGCGGTGGTGTGGCAGTGACCGTTGGCGCGGCCGGCGGAACCGCAGCCGCTGCGCCTGCGAGCTGCGGCGCTGCATCGCGGGTTGGCGGTGTGGCGCGCTCACAGGCAACTAGCGCCAGCAAGCCCAGCGTCACATTGAAAGGTCGAGTCATGCCTCGATCATACGCAATGGATCGAGCTGCGCCAGTTTAACGCTGTTGGGGTCAGGCCAAGGCTTTGCGCACTGCAACCGTGACCGCAAGGGCAACGGCCAAGGCAACGAAAAACACGAGTGCCAAGATCCAGGTCGGCACAGCACGCGCTGGCTTGTTGGCTTGTGCTTGCCAATCGACGTTGCGTGGATAGTTTTCGCCTACAGGGGCCATCATTTGGGCGCCTGGCGGCAAATGAAATTGGCCACTCAAGGGTGGGCCAAGCGAACTTGGAATCGCGCGTTGTGGGCCGGTACCTTCCGATTGCCAATTTTGCATCGCCCAATTCGGCGGCGGCATGTTGGCGGGGGCATGCGGCGCTGGCTGGGCGCCCGGTGGATAATTGAATCCGGGCGGCGGCCCGCCGGGTGGCGTGTAACCTTGTGGCGACCCGTGCGGCGGCGGCGTAATCGGAACACCAAAAGGCTTGGATGGTGGGCGGTTGGGCGAGTGGCCCATGGGCATCGATTGGTCAAATGGCCCAGGAGCGTTAAACGGACCTGCTGGCGCCGGGGGCTGCGGCTGCGACGGCGTGATCGGCGGGGCCGACGGCGCTCGGAAATTCATCGGCGGGGGTTGCGTTGGCGCATCGCCACGGACGGCTCCAAACGATGGCGGTGGCGCCGGCGGTGGCGCTTGCTCGTCGGTTGCTAATTGCGTGGCAAGATTTGCAATGTCCGGAAACCGGGCAGCCGAAGGGCGAGCCGAAGCTTCGCTCGCGCCGCGCGCAGGCGCTTTGGTTTGTTGTGCACTTGCGGCTTCCAGCGCTGCCAGTAAGCCGCTTGGATTGGCTTCGATGCGCGTATTTTCAGCAGGCAAATCGTCAGGATCTGCCTCGGGCTCGCCCCAATCCTCCACCGTAGGCGGTTTGGCCATGCCGAGCCCAGGCTTCAGATCGCTGATAAATTGTGATAGTTCGCCTGGGCCGTTCTCCGATTTCTCGTCGAGGATGAGGTCAGCGGTTGCGATGATTTCCGACGGTTCGGATTCGCGTTGTGGTGCGCCAGGCAACGGTTGCGCTGGTTTCACGGGTGCAGCGCTGGCTAGACTTGGAATCGCACCTGCGCTGGCGCTTTTCGCTGGTCCGGCTACCGCAACCGGGCGCGGCTTGTTGGCGCCAACCAAACTTGGAATGGTACCACCGACGGCTTTGGCCGGTTCCAACGCAACCGGGCGCACGCCACCGGCGGCCGCGCTTACGGGAGGGCGCGCGGTCTTTGATGGTGGTGTGGTTTGGCGCGCGTCTTCGTCGGCGGCAGGCGCATCGCCGGAGATCAAGTCGCGCATGCGATTGTTGTGTTCGTCGATTTCGGCTTGAAAATGCTGATCGAAGAACCTGGCAACTTCGCCCGGCCCACCGCCGGCCCCTTTGCTGTGCATGTATTGCAGCAACGTGTCGCCAAACGCTTCCGCGGTTGGAAAGCGATTTTCTTTGTCTTTGGATAGCGCTTTGAGCGCAATTGCGTCAATCGCAGGGTCGAGCGAGTGATTGAACTTCGACGGGGGCAAGACTTTGCAGTCGATAACTGCTTGATACGTATCGTACGGATTTGGCCGTTTGAACAAACGCTTGCCGGTCAACAGCTCATGCAAAATAATGCCGAGCGCAAACACGTCGGTGCGGCGATCGACGCCGGTCGCAACGCACTGTTCCGGCGACATATAGGCAAATTTGCCTTTGATCGTCCCCGATTTGGTTTGGGTTTCGCGCAGCTCAGCTTTGGCAATGCCGAAGTCGACAACCTTAACGACGCCTTCGAACGTCAGCACTAAATTTTGCGGCGAAATATCACGGTGCACGATGTTGAGCGGCGTGCCGTTTTGCTTGTGCTCGTGGGCGTAGTGCAGGCCTGCACATGCTTGCTGCACGATGTTCAACGACAAGCTCACCGGCAACACGCCGCCCGGCATGCGTTCGCCACCACGCCGGATGACCATCGCAAGGGACAATCCGGTGAGGTACTCCATCACCATGTAATAACGATTGCCGTAGCTACCCAACGCGGTGGTCTGTGCGATGTTCGAATGATTCAGGTTGGCCGCCAGCCGCGCTTCATCGAGAAACATTTTGACGAATTCTTCGTCATCGGCGAGGTGGTCGTGCAAGCACTTCACCACGACATATTTTTCAAAGCCCGAATCGCCACCGACTTTGGCTAAGTAAATTTCCGCGGTTCCGCCCAGCGCCAAGAGCGCTACGATTTCGTAGTTGCCAAGGCGCTGTCCAAGGAGCGCTCCAGCGCCGGCAGGGATGTTGGACATGCCTCGCCATTGTAGCTAATTGCGCGCCGCCTTGGGGGGCTAGCACACCCGATTTCTGGCAAATTCAGCGGGGGAATCGCTTATTTGAGCAGCTTGGGGGCGGTCACGTCGTCGGCCGCCGCGGCGGTGCTGATACCACTCGTCGGCGATGGCTCGGCTAGGGATGGGCGCACGACGCGTTCGGCGACGGTCTGAAAATTGTCGCGAAACGGCGCACCAACCCCAGGCTTTATCGGTTCGTCCGTCTCCTGATGATAGGCCGGTGTGGCGTCGATCGATGCTTTTAACGCAGCCAGCGCGGCTTGTTCGCGGCGCTCGGTGCGGGCTATCGCGTCGGTTTCAGCTTGAGCGGCAGCAAGCCTGGCGGCTTCCTCGTCCACTTTGCGTTGAACACCGTCTGCTTGGCCGAGCCACATGAACACCACACCGACCCCCGTCACTAGCACCCCAGCGATGGTGAAATGGTTCTTTAACAACACTATGCCACCAGCCAACCCCGCCACACCTGTTAGCCACATCAGCGCTGCGCGAGCATCTCGGCGTCGTTCAGCCGCTTGCTTGCGCGTTACCAGATCGGTGCTGGGCGCAGGTCCAAGAGCGCGGTGACGGTTGCGTGGTGTCGGCGGTTTGGTCATGCCCGGCGTTAGGACGGTGCCTACAGATCCATGATTTCTTTTTCTTT
>JAKQOD010000989.1 GCA_029565465.1 Deltaproteobacteria bacterium | reverse complement strand
TGGGCAAGCGTTGCAAATACGGCATTAGATCGAGCGACTGCGCTGCCGCATGTACCCGCGTCGTGATTTCAGCATCGCTGGCTTTGCGAATGCGCAGCCCAAACGCCATGTTTTCGAACACCGTCATATGCGGATACAGCGCGTAGCTTTGAAACACCATCGCGATGTCGCGTTCTGCTGGCGGCAGGTGGGTGACTTCGCGATCGGCGATATAGATGTGGCCAGCCGTTACTTCTTCGAGCCCAGCCACCATACGCAACGTGGTCGATTTGCCGCAGCCTGAGGGCCCCACCAATGCGACCATCTGACCCGACTCAATCGTAAGATCGAGCGCCGGAATCGCAGGAGACGGTGCCCCGTCATATTGTTTTACGATGCCAGTTAACTTCAGTTGCGCCACAAAGTCTGGCTAAGGCAACTCTGAGGCCAACTTGAAACCGCATTTGGGCCGGCTGAGCTGTATTAGTGGCCAGTGATTTCAATAGGTTGCGTGGTCGGTGACTAGGTGGTGATCACGTTGCGTTCGCATCCAACAATAATACCGTTGCAATTGGCAACGTTGCTGCAACGTTTGAGCAACCTTTGCACCGCGGCTCGTAACCTGCTACGAACGACCGCTATGGCTCGTCGCCGTCTCCGTGCGTTTCCCGGTCGCCGCCGCGCCCGCATCGTTCATCAGATGCGGCCGGTGGGCTTAACCGCGGGCTTAACCTCGGTTTCCAGTCCAGTTGGAGGCACCCATCCTCAGGTGTTGGGCGCTGGCGATAGCGCATTTCGCAAAATTGTAGATCGTGTTTTTCATGCCCAGCGTTCCGTCGAAATTCGCGCCTTTTTATGGCGCGACGACGAAGCCGGCAACATGCTCGGTGAAGCCGTGTTGGCTGCGGCCAATCGTGGCGTCACGGTCACGATTCACAAAGATCGCATCGCGGCGGTGTACGAATACACCGGTGGCAACAAGCAGAGCTTTTTTCACAAGCGGGTCGATCCCGTGCGCGGCTTTCAAGCCTGGTTTTTGTCGACGGTAACCCGGGCGCCAGGCTCGTTTAAGCAAAAGCCAAATTCGTTGGCCGGCGCAATTCTCGGCCATCCAAATATTCGGGTTGAACACGCACGAAAGCGCTTTGATCACTCGAAAGTGTTCATTGTCGACGAGCGTTACCTGGCGTTAGGCTCCATGGGCATCGGCGATAACCACCGCCACGACTGGATCGATGTGATGGTGGAAGCCGAAGGCGAAGTACATGTGCAGCGTTTGCGTGATCGTATGGCGGGCGTGGATGAATTTGATCCAACGCGTGGCATCGATTTTCTGGTCCACAGCCGGCAAACCCATCGACCGAAAACCTGTCCGATGGTGAGCCATCGCTTGGCGCTGATCGATGCGGCCCAAGTTTCGCTCACTGTCGAAATGGCCTACATGGGTGATCGCCGTTTTACTGCTGCGCTTGCTCGTGCGGTGCAGCGCGGCGTGGAAGTGAAACTCGTGACTGCGGAGAACGCCGACGTGCTGGGCTCAACCAACCGCGCAACTTGTGATGCGTTGATGAGACTAACGGGTGCGCCCGACAATCTGACCATCGTGCTGTTGCCACGCATGGTGCATTCGAAGGTGGTTGTTATCGACCACCGTTATTCGGACGTTGGCTCGGCCAACTTTACGTCGCTGTCACATGGCGTTTACGACGAAATCAATATGTACGCGGACAGCGAGCCATTTGCGCTCGACCTCGAAGCTGAAATCGAGCGCCATTGCGAAGAAGGTGGCGCGATTATTGGGCAACGCGTGGTGTACCGGAAAATGTTCTCCGGCATCGAGCGGGCGATCGTTGCTTACCAGTCGCG
>JAKQOD010000246.1 GCA_029565465.1 Deltaproteobacteria bacterium | reverse complement strand
CGAGCGCAGCAAGACGGTTTCGGCGTTGCGGGCAATGCAGCCGTAATGCACGAATGCAGCTTTGCCGTCGATGCGCGACCATTTGCTGCCAATGAGATGGCGCAGTTGCACTTGGTTGTGAGCGCGCGCAACGGCGAGGGGCTCGGGCGGCTTCGTTGCTTGCGTCATGGCGTAGCGCGCTTGCGCGAGGGTTGTTGCACGATGGTAGAGTATGGCATGTCTCCATCCATTCGGCGAGTTGTCAGTGAGTAGCAGTTCGTCGCCAGTGCCATGGCTCGAAGCGCAAGCCGACGGCCATGCCAAGAAGTTTGCGCCTGCAACGCTGCGTAACCGAGATGCGATCGCCGACGTGCTGCGGACGGTACTGCCGCCAGCGGGGACGGTGCTTGAAGTTGCCAGCGGGACCGGCGAGCATGCGGTATTTTTGGCCCAACAGTTTCCTAGGCTCAGCTGGCAGCCAAGCGACCCCGATGTTGAAGCATTGGCATCGATTGCCGCATGGCGCGCCGAAGCGGCAGCGCCAAATCTGCTTGCGCCGGTGCAGTTGGACGCGCTTGCGGCAACGTGGCCAGTTGCGTCCGCCGACGCCATGTTGTGCATCAACATGGTGCATATCAGCCCGTGGGCGGCCACGCTTGGCTTGTTGCGCGGGGCTGCGGCTTTGTTGCCGTCAGGCGCACCGCTGTACTTGTATGGTCCGTATCGGCGGCAAGGCATTGTTACGGCCGCAAGCAATGAAGCGTTTGATGCCTCACTCAAAGCACGCGACCCACGCTGGGGCTTGCGCGATTTAGCAACCGTAGTTGCGGCTGCAGCTGAGGCTGGCTTGGGTTTCGATACGTTGCACGAAATGCCGGCCAACAATCTCTCGGTCGTGCTGCGCAAAACGTAAAAAGCCCCCGAGGAAATCCACGGAGGCTTTCTGACCAACGTCGCCGTTGGTTCAAACCGGCTTAGACCAGTTTGACGTTTTCAGCGCGTGGGCCTTTTGGACCTTGGCCTTCGTTAAAGGAAACACGTTGACCTTGTTGCAGTTGTTCGAAACGAACACCTTCGCAAGCCGACATGTGAAAAAATAGATCTTTGCCGGGGCTGGTTTCGATGAATCCAAAACCCTTGTCGGTCAAACGCTTAATTGTTCCTTCAGCCATGGTATCCGCCTTCGTACTAGTAGAACGTTAACCGACTCGCAACGAAGCAGAGTGTTCGAACGACGGTTAACGCGAGGGCACCCTAACACCTGACGCGATAAAAGATAGAACAATCGGCGGCCCATACCCGTCGACAACAAAAGCCGCTCAGACGGGCCTGTGACGCGATTTGGCCTGCTGCGCGTCGGTTTGGCCAAGCTGTTCAAGCTTGGCGAGCCAAGTTGCACGGCGAGCGGCCGACATCTTGCGCACGCTGTACAGCAGCGTGCTGCGCACCGGGCCAAAGCCAACAAAGCGCAACGTGCCACGTGCAAAGCTTGCAGCCATGGCGCGTCGATGCGTGAGCCAGTACCAAAAGCGTGGGCTGTCCATGGTGGTGATGTAACGTGTGCTGCGGCCAGTGAGCAGGCCCCGCGGCAAGGGCCCGCCTTCGAAGACAAAGGCTTGGCCAGGTAGCAACAGCCGATCAATGAGCCCTTTGAGCACCGCAGGCAAGCCCACCCACCAGGTCGGAAATATCCACACGACATGGGCCGCGTCATTCACGGCTTGGCGCACGCGTGCAAGGTCGGGCTCGTCGGGCATCGGTGTGCGGTAGCCGCCTCGCAACACGGGATCGAATTGCAGCGTGGTAACGTCGATGAGCTCGACGGTTGCACCTGCACGCTGCGCACCTTGCACATAATGCTTGGCGAGCGCCGCAACGAAGGACGCCGGAGCGGGATGGGCTAGCAGTACAAGAATCGAACTCATGCAAGCATAGTGGCAACTTGCGTTGAACCTGGCTAGTTCGAATGCTGCATTGCAGCCATGCAAATTTGCATGGCTGTGCGCTGGCGCTCATGCGAAGCTATGGACATGAGTGCGCACCGCGATCTTGCCTATAATTGGGATGACGTTCGTATCTTTGCGGCCGTGGCC
>JAKQOD010000240.1 GCA_029565465.1 Deltaproteobacteria bacterium | reverse complement strand
TCTCTGGTTTCTCGTGCGAAAAAGGCACGGTCGAAAACACGGATTCGCTCAAGAAGCTCAATAAAGAGCGTCAAACGCGGATGAAGAAGTATCCGAACCTGGTCGACTACGAAGCCAAGCTGGCGTTCAAGAGCTTTTTTGAAGCTGCACCGATGCCGGCGCACGGCGCACCAGTCAAAGACATCGTGGTCAAAAAGACCTTGCTCGGCGCGATTCGCCACAAAGAAGTTGAGCGTCCGTTCCAACGCAGCTCGGCGGAAAACTGGGAAAAACGCCGTGATGCCCGGATTGGCATTCCACGTGTGTTGAACCTGTATTCGACGGGGCCATTCTGGCGCACCTACTTCGAAGCCCTTGGCGTTGACTCACGTAACGTGGTGTTCTCCGACGAGACCAGCGAAGAATTGTGGCAAGAAGGCTGCAAGTACGTCTCGGTGGATCCTTGTTATCCATCGAAGGTTTGCCAAGCGCACATCCACAACTTGTTGTTCAAGCACCATGAAAAGAAGGCGCTGAACTACATCTTCTTCCCTTCGATCACCCACTTGCCGACGTACATCATCAACCAGATGGACACGGCGTCGTGCCCAGTGGTGTCGGGTACGCCTAAAGTGTTGCGCGCTGCCTTTACCAAGGAAACCGACTTCTTTGGTGAACGCGGCATCAGCTACCTCGACACCGCAGTGACGCTCAATGAGCCACTGATGTGCAAAAAACAAATGTTCCGCGAATGGGGCCCGTTGTTGGGCATGACCGAAGACGAAAGCGACTTCGCGATCGATCAAGCGTTCAAAGCCGTCGATGCATTCGAAGTCGAAATGCAGCGCAAAGGCGCTGAAATCGTCGAAGAAGTTACTCGCGAAAATCGCGTTGCGTTGATCATGCTCGGCCGCCCATATCACAATGACCCGGGTCTCAATCACTCGGTGCTCGAAGAATTCCAAGCGCTCGGCTATCCAATTTTGTCGATGCGCTCGATTCCAAAAGATGAAGCGTTCTTGAAGCCTTTCTTTGCTGAAGATTTGGCCAAAGGCGTGATCGATTCACCACTCGATGTAACCGACGTTTGGCCAGAAAACTACTCAACCAACTCGGTGCAAAAAGTGTGGGCGGCCAAATTCGCTTCGCGCCATCCGAATATGGCGTGTCTGGACTTGTCGAGCTTCAAGTGTGGCCACGATGCGCCGACCTACGGCTTGATCGACAGCATCATTGGCTCAGCCGGTAAAGCGTACTCAGCGTTGCACGACATCGACGCCAATAAGCCATCGGGCTCGATCAAGATTCGCGTCAAGACCTACGCTTACACGCTGATGTTGCTTAAGGAAAAACTCGAAGACCAAGCTGAAAAGAAAGTTCAGTTGGACAAGACGTTGACCGTCAAGAAGCTGGAGCTGATGCGCGCATTGCAAAATAAGCTCGCGCAAAGCGGCCGTATCGACGACAACCTCGACAAGCAAGTGAACGCACTGGTTGCGCAAGTGTCGTCGTGGCAGCCAGATGGCACCGAAAATACCCGTCGCGAAACCACCGGCAAACGCTCGGCTTCGCTCAACGTGGTCAATCGTACCTAAGGTATTCGCGAGCGCTTCACGGCACTCGCTAAAGATTCTTCAACTCACCGATTATCAGTAATTGGCATCAGCACTCGGAGATAACGTCAGATGAACTCAACCAACAATGGCAATGGCGGCGGCACTCTCGGCAACCTCGACAATTTGTCGCTCGATACCATCGAAGCTGAACTCAAGAAGTTCGAAGACGAAGAGCGTCGTCGTTTGGGCCTGCCAGTCGACTCGGTAAAACAATGGTTCGACGCTGTACCGCGCACGTTTACGCGTGAACAACGCGAGCACACCACGATCTTGGTGTCGGGTCTGACCATGGCGCACGACTTGTTCGTCCAAGCTGCGTTGCGCGGCATTGGCTACAAAGTTATGGCGATGGACACGCCGGATAACGATGCATTGCAATACGGCCGTGAATACGGCAACCGCGGCCAATGCAATCCAACCTACTTCACGGTTGGTAACTTGGTGAAGTACCTCGACGGTTTGCGTGAACAAGGTCAAAAGACCGAAGACATCGTCAAGAATCACGTGTTCATCACCGCTGGCGCTTGTGGCCCATGCCGCTTCGGCACCTACGTCACCGAATATCGCAAGGCGTTGCGTGACTCGGGCTTTGACGGCTTCCGCGTTTTGTTGTTCCAACAAACCGGTGGTCTCAAGCAGGCAACAGGCGATGGCGTCGGCTTGGAAATGAACCCAACGTTCTTCTGGGGCATCATTCGCGCCGTGTTGATTGGCGATGCGCTCAACGCATTGGGCTATCGTATTCGCCCATACGAAGTTGAAGCCGGCGCGACCGACCGCGCGTTGGAACAGGCCAAGTTGGCCATTGCCACCGCATTCGAAAACGGCCAATCGGTGCCAATGGCACTGTACAAAGCCCGCAAGCTGCTCGCTGCAGTCAAGGTTGACAAGCTCAAGCTCAAGCCACGCGTTGGTATCATCGGCGAATTCTGGGCGATGACCACCGAAGGCGACGGCAACTACGGCTTGCAGCGCTTCCTTGAAGGCGAAGGCGCGGAAGTTGACATCCAAGTCGTCACCGCATGGTTGATGTACATGGTGTGGCAAGGTCGCTACGACACCAAAGAACGCACCTCGCTGCGTGGCACCGACGCCAACAAGGGCGCGGGCGGTAGCAAGTTCTCGCTGCAAGGCGTCGACGTGCGCAAGCGCATGGCGCAACTGTGGGCTGGCGAAAAAGTATTGCTCAGCCTGTTTAAGTCGATTTCGATGGCGTTGGGCCTCAAGGACTTCCACTTGGCCAACCAAGACGAAATCGCTGAAGTTTCGCACGCGTTTTACGACAACAACCTCCGTGGCGGCGAAGGCCACATGGAAGTTGGCAAGCTGATCCAAAACGTTGCTTACTCGAAGGTCAATATGACGCTTTCGGTGAAGCCATTTGGTTGCATGCCTTCGTCGTCGGTCTCGGACGGTATTCAAAGCCTCATCACCGAACTCTATCCGCAAGCGATTTTCTTGCCGATCGAAACCAACGGCGATGGCGCGGTGAACGTTTACAGCCGCGTGCAGATGCAGTTGTTCAAAGCGAAGCAATCGGCGCAACGCGAAGTTGACAAGGCCTTGGCTGACGTCAACATGTCGATGGAAGAAGTGCGCGCCTTCCTCAATAAGAATCCAGAGCTGGAACACCCGTTCCACAAGAGCCCGCACCAAGTTGGTTGCACCACCGCAGACTTGATCTACGAAGTGGGCGCACGCCGCAACAAGCTTGCTTACTAC
>JAKQOD010000215.1 GCA_029565465.1 Deltaproteobacteria bacterium | reverse complement strand
CGTTGGCCGGTCACCGGGCGCCAACGGGACATCGAGTTCAAAGCGCTTCACAAGATCTGGGTTTGAAACAAACGGTGCACCAAACGAAACAGCATGCGCGGCACCGTCGGTGACCGCAGCGTCGGCTGACGCACGATCGTAACCGCCGTTGATGATGAGTGGGCCGCGAAACAACGGGCCAAACGTTGCGATCGTATCGCGTGGCCACGACGGAAAGCGCTCGGCATCGGGCGTGGCGCGCATCAAGTGCAAGTACGCAAGCGGCAAGTCATTCAGTTTGCCGATGAGGTACGAGAACGTGGCCAGCGGGTCCGAATCGATCATGCCGTTGTAAGCCAGCGTCGGTGACAACCGAATGCCAACGCGCCCTTCGCCCCACACACTAAACGTTCCATGACTTCAAGCACGAAGCGAGCGCGATTGGCGATACTACCGCCATATTCGTCGGTGCGTTGATTGGCCGAATCAACCAGAAACTGATGCGGCAAGTAGCCAAAGGCGCCATGCAGTTCGACGCCGTCAAAGCCAGCCGCCAACGCGTTGCGTGCGCCGCGTTCAAAGTCGCCAATCGTCGCGCGCACGTCATCGCCCGACATGGCGGTTGGCACTTCGAAGTCCTTGAGCCCCGTTGACGTAAAGGTCTGTTGCCCAACGATGCTGACCGCCGATGGCGCTAGCGGCAATTTGCCGCCGCGAACCGTCGAGTGGCCAACGCGTCCGGTATGCCACAACTGCATAACGATCTGGCCACCGGCAGCATGCACGGCACTCGTCACTTTTTTCCAGCCTTCGATCTGCGCATCGCTCCAAATGCCCGGCGTCATCGGCGAGCCGATGGCGTCAGCGGAAATATTGGTTGCTTCGCTGACGATGAGCCCCGCTGTTGCACGTTGCGCGTAGTATTGCGCGGTCAGTTCGCCGACCACGCCCGCAATATCGGCGCGGCTACGCGTCATGGGCGCCATAACCACGCGGTTATTGAGGTGGGCGGGTTCAGATTCAAAATGCAACGACTAGGCAGCGGTAGAGATTCTCAACCAGGATCTCACTATGGCCAAGCGCACGTTTTCACAACTCACGTTCATCGACCGCCAACGCATTGGGAAGTTACGGGCAGTGGGCTGTTCGCAAGCCGAAATCGCACGCCGCATCGGCAAGAGTCCGTCGACCATTTCGCGCGAATTGCGCCGCAACGCGAAGGTCACGACAGCCTTCGACGTCCACGAAATGAAGCTCATGGAACTCGGGCTCATAACCGATGACGAGATCGATGCGTACCTGCGAGCGCTACCGCTAGCAGCCCAAGCAGATCGCGTGGAGTGGGAGCCGCAGCAGGCGCAGTACCGTGCCGACGACAAACGATTCGAAGCCAACGGCCAGCGTTGTAAGCCACCCGAAGCGATTGCGTGGGTCTGCGCGAAACTGCACGCACAGTGGAGTCCGCCGCAAATTGCAGGCCGCGCGCCGCTCGAAGGGTTCGGCACGATGTCGGCGGAATATGTGTATCAACTCGTGCTGCGCGACAAGCGCGAAGGCGGGAAGCTGTATCGCCTCCTCCCACGTTTTCGTCGACGAAAACGCCGCAGCGGCGCACGGGACTACAAGAATC
>JAKQOD010000213.1 GCA_029565465.1 Deltaproteobacteria bacterium | reverse complement strand
ACCGTCACCGTCGAACCGTTCGACGTGCCATTTGGACGCAATGGGTTTGCATGCGATCGAGCCGGCGCGAGTTTCGCGTTTATTCAGCTCAAGCAGTAAGCAGCTTCCGTCGTTACAAAATGTAACTGGACAAGTTTTCATCAGCGACGAGCGAGCCCAGCCGCTCTTGCACGTAGGCGGCTGTAATCGGAATTGTTTGCGCGCCGATTTCGGGCGTGTTGTAGAGCAAATCATCGAGCAAGCGCTCCAGCACGGTGTGCAAGCGACGAGCGCCGATGTCGTTGCTACGCTGGTTAACCGCTGCCGCAATGCGCGCAACTTCGGTTATCG
The DNA here is from genome assembly GCA_029565465.1 of Deltaproteobacteria bacterium. Classification (GTDB taxonomy): domain Bacteria; phylum Myxococcota_A; class Polyangia; order Haliangiales; family Haliangiaceae; genus JABFXX01. The sequence continues at coordinate 3,740 of JAKQOD010000213.1, read as the reverse complement.
CGTCGGGCGCCCACTCGATGATGACGTTTTCGGTGGCGAGCAACGCTGCGTATTGCCGCGTCATGGCGTTTTGCGGCTCGGTCAAAATGCGCACGAATTCGTCGGCACCAAGCGACGCCAGTTCGACGCGAATTGGAAACCGACCTTGGAGTTCAGGGATCAAGTCGCTGGGTTTGGCAACGTGGAAGGCTCCGGCCGCGATGAACAAAACGTGATCGGTCTTCACCGGGCCGTATTTGGTGGTGACCGTCGAGCCTTCGACGATCGGCAGCAAGTCGCGTTGCACGCCTTCGCGCGAAACGTCAGCGCCAGCGCGATCGCGGTTGCTTGCGATCTTGTCGATTTCATCGATGAAAACGATGCCCGAATTTTCGGCGCGGCTCACGGCTTCGCGGGCTGCAGCGTCGGCGTCGATGAGCTTTTCAACTTCTTGCTCGGTAAGTGCATCCCAAGCTTGCGGTACTCGCAGTTTTTGCCGGCGGGTCTTTTTGCCCATGCCGCCCATCATGTCGCGCAGCCCGGATAACGCGTTTTCGTCGATGCCCGGCTGACCGCCCAACACCGAGAATAACGGATTGCGGTCGTCGTTGAGTTCCAGCTCAACCTCACGATCGTTCAAGCGACCATCGCGAAGCATCTCGCGGAACTTTTCGCGCGTGCTGTCGGTTGCCGTCGAGGGTTCGCCTGGGCGATCCGCAAACGAACGAGCCTGCCCAGAACCTGGCGGCCGCGGCAGTAACAAATCCAGCACGCGTTCTTCCGCTGCTTCGCGAGCACGGTTGCGGACCTTGGCGGCTTCTTCGTCGCGCACAAGCTTGATCGAAACTTCCATCAGGTCACGGACGATCGAATCAACATCGCGGCCAACGTAGCCAACTTCAGTAAACTTGCTGGCTTCAACCTTCAAAAACGGTGCGCGGGCAAGCTTGGCCAAGCGGCGGGCGATTTCAGTTTTACCGACGCCGGTAGGGCCCATCATGATGATGTTTTTGGGTGCAATCTCGTCTTTCAGATCGCCTTGCACTTGTTGTCGACGCCAGCGATTGCGCATGGCAACCGCAACGGCGCGTTTAGCGTCGCGCTGTCCGATCACGTAACGATCGAGTTCTTCGACGATGCGTGCAGGTGTGAGTTGCGCGTCGCTCAACGCACTTACTTTGGTTGTCGCCATTTAGGTCAACTCCTCAACGGTTACGCTAGCGTTGGTGTAGATGCAGATTTCGCCGGCAATGCCCATGGCGGCATCGACGATGGCGCGGGCCGACATATCGCTGTGGCGCAGCAGCGCGCGCGCGGCTGACAATGCATACGGGCCGCCCGAACCAATCGCACACACGCCATCGTCAGGTTCGATCACATCGCCGGAGCCTGACAAAATGTAAGTGCCATCGGCATCGGCCACCACCAACATCGCTTCGAGTTTGCGCATCGCACGGTCGGTGCGCCATTCTTTGGCCAGCTCAACCGCAGCGCGCCGCAATGGGCTGCGTTGCTCACGCAGTTTAGCATCAAGACGTTCAAACAACGCGATGCCGTCGGCGGCCGAACCAGCGAAGCCGCCAATCACACGGCCGTCGCCGAGCCGGCGTACTTTTTTAGCGCCGCCTTTGACGATGGTGTTACCTAACGTCACTTGTCCGTCGCCTGCAACGACCACCATGCCAGCGCGCCGCACTGACAAGATCGTCGTCGAATGGATCTCAACTTTGGCCATGCTACTGACGTAGCATTTCGGCTCGCGTAGCGCAGGTGTGGACCGCGATTTATTGTACAAGGGACTTTCCCGTCCCTTCTGCCGACGGCAAGCCGCCGGCATTCAACCCACCGCGCGTTACTCGCGCGGATTTTTTGTGAGCGCGTTAGTGGTGACCGCGACGACAACATCGCAGCGGATAGCGACGATGTGCATTCAGCGGCCGCGGCTGGTTCGCTGCGACGGCATCGCAGCGGGTGGCAACGATGTGCATTCAGCGGCCGCGGCTGGTTCGCGGCGACGACGTAGCAGCGGGTGGCAACGATGTGGCATTGGAATTTGCGGCCGGTTCTGGCGCAATCACTGGCGCGGTTGCTGACGCCATGTGCGCACGCGGATGGGTATCGTCGTACACCTTGGTCAAGTGCTCAAGTGAGACCTTGGTATAGATCTGAGTCGACGACAATGACGCATGACCGAGCAATTCTTGGATCGACCGCAAGTCGACGCCACCATCGAGCAAGTGGGTTGCAAATGAATGCCGCAAACCGTGTGGGGTTGATTTGGCGATCACACCGCCAGCGACGGCCCAATTGCGCACCATGCGCTGCACGGACCGCGGGGTAAGGCGTTCACCGTCAGCGTTAACAAACAGCGCTTGCCCAGCGCCACCCCGCGCATCCGCGATCAATGCGCGCCGCGCTGGCAGATACGTGTTGACGGCACGGTCGGCGGCGCCACCGAGCGGCACCTGCCGCGACTTGCCACCTTTGCCGCGGCGCACGAGCACCAACGGTACGCCGTAGCGGTCGCGGTCGATATCGGTAGTGTCGAGGCCGCAACACTCGCTGACGCGCAGACCTGTGCCGTACAACAGTTCCATCAACGCCGTGTCGCGCAAGCGCAGCATCGCGTGGCGCACTTCTTCTTGTGCCGACAGCTTGCGATGCGACGTTCGGCCAGTGGTGCTGGGTGCATCCATCAGCCGAAAAGCATCGTCGACGTCGAGCGCACGCGGCAGACTTTTCTTCTTTTTGGGGCCGCGCATCGTGGCAGCAGGATTGCCTTCGATCACGCCACGCTTGCGCAAGAATCGGCCGAAGGCGCGCACGCTCGATAACTTGCGCGCGATGGTGCTCGCTTCGGTCGCGCCGTGCATGCTGGCCAAGTGGCTGCGAATGTCCATCGCGGAAAGCTTGGTGAGTGGCACATCGGCGCCACGTTTTTCCCGCAGATGCTCACGCAACGCACCCACGTCGCGCAGATACGCGGCGATCGTGTGCCGGGAATACGCGCGCTCGACCGTCAGGTAGTCGGTAAACGTTGCAAGTGCAGTATCCCAGTCCACACGGAAGATCGTACTGCAATGCAGCCCACAACGCGAGTTTCCCAAGCTTTGCCAGGCCGTGGCAACTCAGCACTGCTACCATAGCCTTATGCGAATCACTCCGGCGCTACGGATGGTGGGCCTTGCGGCAACAGCCGCTGCCAGCACCACCGGCTGCCAAGTCATCTCGCCGCCGCCAACGCTAGCGCTGCACGCATCGACCGAGCCGGCGCCGATCGACAGTACTAGCGCGATGCTCATCGTAGGTGGCATGGGGCAATTGCTCGGTGGCGATGGCTGGGGCGTCGCACTGCGCATCGAGCACCAGACCAGCGACGAACTCACGGTTGGCGTCGACGTGACGGGCGGCATTGGCCATGAAGACAACCATCGCGATGACCAACCAAGCCGGCCAAAACATTGGTTGTTATCACTCCGCAGTTTTGGACGCTACGCTACCCATGCGCATGACTGGGTGGCTGGCACCGGCGGCCTGGCGGTTTCGGTCATGGACACCGGCCTCATCGCCGTAGCGCCGCACCTCGGCGTCGCTGTGGCCTATCCAAATGGTTATGCGGTGCCGACGTTGCAGCTTTCAGGCGCCGTTTCGGTACCGGTGCGCCGCGGCAAGGCGTTTAGCGAAACTGACATTGGCGACGACGGCCAGGAACACGGGAAACGGCCGAGCACCAACTGGTACTGGCTCACCGACGTGGGCGT
>JAKQOD010000204.1 GCA_029565465.1 Deltaproteobacteria bacterium | reverse complement strand
CGTCGGGGCCAACGCCTTGACCGGCGCCGCCAGGGAATCCTTGCGGACCGCCGCGCCCCGCACGCATGTCGTCGAATTGTTTGCGCTTCTTTTCGTCGCCGAGGACGTCGTAGGCGTTGCTGATGTCCTTGAAGCGCGACTCTTTGGCTTTGTCGCCGCCGGTTGAATCCGGGTGATATTGCTTGGCCAATTTACGGTAGGCCTTTTTGATCTCGTCGGCGGTAGCCGTCGGAGCAACTCCAAGAATCTTATATGGATCACTGGCCATGGCAGACTTCCAATATCACGCCGCGTGCTCGGCGGCATGGGTTGTAAAGGCGATCTTCTCACCATCACGGTCTGCGACCAGGTGGCTGCCTGGCCCAATCTGGCCGGTGCTGGTGCCGCCCAAGAGCAACGTGGCCAGCGGGTCGATGACCAGCTTTTGCAACGCGCGTTTGATCGGCCGAGCACCATAGGTTGGATCGTAGCCATGCTCAGCGATAAGCGCGACGGCCTTTTCGGTCAGGTCCAACGTTAATTGGCGTTCGGCTAGCAATTTTTCGAAGCGTGCCAGTTGGATACGAATGATCGACGTGAGTTCGACCAGGCCCAGCGGCTCGAAAAAGATGATCTCGTCGATGCGATTGAGGAATTCTGGCCGGAACGTGTGAGCGAGCTCCTTCTGTACAAGGCCTTCGATTTCCGTGCGGTTATTGCCCACGCCGGTGTTTTGCAAGCGCAGCAAATGTTGGGCGCCGACGTTGGACGTCATAATGATGACGGTGTTTTTGCAGTCGATGGTGCGACCTTGGCTGTCAGTGAGTCGGCCGTCGTCGAGTACTTGCAGCAAGACGCTCCACACATCGGGGTGCGCTTTTTCCATCTCGTCGAGCAAAATGACCGAATATGGCCGGCGGCGTACTGCTTCGGTAAGTTGCCCGCCTTGGTCGTACCCGACGTAGCCGGGCGGGGCACCGACGAGCCGCGATACTGTGTGTTTTTCTTGATACTCCGACATGTCGATGCGGATCATCGATTGTTCGTCGTCGAACAGGAATTCGGCTAAGGCACGGGCCAGCTCGGTTTTGCCGACGCCGGTTGGGCCAAGGAACAAAAATGAGCCAATCGGGCGGTTCGGATCTTTGAGGCCAGCGCGGGCGCGGCGCACGGCAGCCGCAACCGCTGCGACGGCTTCGCGTTGCCCCACCACCCGCGACGCCAAGCGATCTTCCATCGAGTTGAGCCGGGCGCTTTCCCCTTCGAGCATTTTTTCGACGGGAATGCCGGTCCACTTGGCGACCACGGCCGCAATGTCGTCGGCAATAACTTCTTCGCGCAGGAATGAACCGCCGCGTTGTTGTTGCGCTTCGGCTTCGGCGCTTGCCGCAGCGAGTTCTTTTTCGACCAGCGGAATCGAACCAAATCGCAGCTCGGACGCCCGGGCAAAATCGCCGGTGCGTTGCAAACGATCGGCTTCGGTGCGCAGCTGTTCGAGCTTTTCTTTGGTGCTGCGCAAATTGTTGATCAAGGCTCGTTCGTTTTGCCACTGCGCTTTTTTGCCGGCCGCTTGTTCGCGCAACTCGGCGATTTCGCGTTGCACGATTGGCAAACGCTCTTTAGCGCGGCGGTCGTCTTCGCGTTCGAGCGCAGCGCGTTCCACCTCGAGGGTCAAAATGCGGCGCTCAAGATTGTCAATCGGCGTCGGCACGCTTTCGATTTCCATCTTGAGGCGCGATGCCGCTTCGTCGATCAAGTCGATTGCTTTGTCCGGTAATTGCCGAGCCGGAATGTAGCGGTGCGACAGCTTGGCTGCCGCGATCAACGCCGCATCGCGGATGCGAATTCCGTGATGGAGTTCGTATTTCTCTTTGAGGCCACGCAAAATCGCGATGGTGTCGTCGACCGATGGCTCTTCGACCATGACGGGTTGGAACCGCCGTTCGAGCGCTTTGTCTTTTTCAATGTGCTTGCGGTACTCGTCGAGCGTAGTGGCGCCGATGCAGCGTAAATCACCGCGCGCCAGGGCAGGCTTGAGCAAGTTCGCAGCGTCGTTGCCACCTTCAGCGGCGCCAGCGCCAACCAAGGTGTGCAACTCGTCGATGAACATGATCACGTGGCCTTCGGCCGCTTGCACTTCTTTGAGCACAGCTTTGAGGCGTTCTTCGAATTCGCCACGGTATTTGGCACCTGCGATCAATGCGCCCAAGTCGAGTGACACGATGCGGCGGTTGCGCAAGGACTCCGGCACATCGCCGAGCGCAACGCGTTGCGCGATGCCTTCGACCACGGCGGTTTTGCCGACCCCAGCTTCGCCAACCAGTACCGGGTTGTTCTTGCTTCGACGCGACAAGATCTGAATCGTGCGGCGGATCTCATCGTCGCGGCCGATGACCGGGTCGAGTTTACCGGCTTTGGCCAACGCGGTTAAATCGCGGGTGTAGCGCTCAAGCGCTTCATATTTGGCTTCAGGATCATTATCGGTGACGCGCTGGGTGCCACGCACGGCGACCAAGGCCTCGAGCAAACGCTGTTTGTCGACGCCAAAACTTTTGAGAATGTCGCGGGCACCGTTGCTGCGATCGTTGTAGTCCGCCAACGCAAGCATGAAGTGCTCGGTTGAAACGAACTCGTCTTTCATGGTGCCAGCTTCGGTGGCTGCGGCTTCCCACACATTTTTGAGTCCGCGCGACCCGTCGACATCAATGCCGGCACCGTGAATCTTCGAAAAGCCAGCAAAGCTTTTGTCGATGGCGGTGAGCACGGCTCGCGGATCAGCGCCAATGCGCGTTAACAACCGAGCGCCAACGCCACCTTCCTGCTCAAGCAGCGCAAACAGCAAATGCTCAGGCATCACTTCTGCGTGGTGATGCTTGATGGCAGCTTCACGGGCGGCGGCGAGGGCTTCTTGGGCTTTTACCGTTAGTTTGTCATGTCTCATGGCCACGCAAACGTAATCACGGTTACAGTTCGCGCAAGGGCGTACTTTCACACCGCTTGGGCGTGAGTGCTGACGGGCTGCTCGATGCCAGGGGCTAGCTCGTAGTTAGCGCAGCGCTAATCGCTTGGTGAATCGCTGGGTTGGTCGCTTGCGCCGCAATGCCTGCGAGATCGGCCTTGTTACTCGACGCCAAGGTGGCTAAACCGCGTGCGGCTGCCGTCAGTTCGACGCTTTTACCTGCGTCGCTAAGCTCAGTGAGCGCTTGCGCCACAGCTGGGGAAATCTCGGCGCCATATTTGTCCAACACGATTTCGGCCGTTGCATGATGGTTGGCGTCGAGGCACAGCGCCACCACGATGCGGCCAGCGACGCTGGTTTCGACGATGCTGCCTGGCCCTTGCACTGCATGCTGCTGCACGAGTTCCATTGCAACATCGACAAACTCGCGCAGCTCAGCGTTGCGCCAAAACGTATCGAGCAACCGCCGCAAGGTTGGCACATGGGTTGGATGCAGATCGATGGCACGCAAGAACACATCGTCGGCACGATCGTGATCCTCAAGGTGGTCAGATAGAATCACGCCTAACGCGTACAGCCGTTCAGCACGCGCAACGTGGGAGCCGGACAACGGCACCAACTGATATTGATAACGCGCGGCGGCCGGCCAGTTTTGGGTGTCGCGGTGCAGTTCGACCAGGGCTTCCAACGCTGGTACATGATGTGGTTGGTCGCGCAGCACGCGTTCGAGCTGCGCAATCGCGGCGTCGCGGTCCCCCATGGCGCGATGTAGTTCCACCATCGCGGTCGCAATGGCGAACGGTGCCGTCGTGTCGTCGAGCGGCACCAACGCTAACACCGCGCGGGCGGCCGCGAGGGCGGTTGGATAATCGCCGGCCCGCGTCGCGAGCTCTTGGACGCGCATCCAAAGGTCGCGGCGATTCGGTGCGGCTTCGGCGGCGGCCTGTGCAAACGTGAGGGCTTCGCTTTGCGGGCCGATGCTATCGCTGCTGAGATTTTCCGCGATCACCGAGCGACGCCACGCCAGCTCCTCGGGCGGCAGCATCGATTGATCGTGGTCGAGGTCGCGATAGATGAAATCCGCCGTCGCGTAGTCACCGACGCGAAAGGCCAGCGACGCACGGGCATCAAGCGCAAACGCATGATCTGGCACGGCGATCAACGCTTGGTCATACGCGCGCGCTGCATCGTCGAGTGAGTTGTGTGATTCTGCGCAATGGGCGGCGTCGAGCCAAATCATCGTGCGCTCTTGCATGTCTTCGCACTGGTCGGCGCGTTTTTTGGTGAGCACAAACAAGCCTTCGAGGTCCGCGCGGTCGCGCCGATCGGCGGCAAGCACGCGAAACGCTGCGGCATTGCCAGGTTGTTGCCGCCATAACATTTCAGCAGCGTCGATCTGCGCGGCGCGGTCATGGTTTTGCTCGGCCGACAACAAGGCGTGCTCAAACTGATTTTGCGCGGCGGTGGCAGGCACTTCGCTGCTGCCCGTTAGCGCGGCGGCTTGCGCGTCGTTGCGTTGTGCACTGCTGGCATCGTCGAGTTGCTCGCGAAACACGCGCGCCAACAAGCGATGCAACGCAGCGCGATCAACCGGCGCTTCGGTCCCGGCAATTTCACGATATAACAACGAGGCAACAAAGCTCCAATTGCCGCGCGCCGACGCGTATTCACGCAGCCGTCGAGCCGTGGCCAGATTTTGTGGGTCGCAAGCGTGCGCTTCTTTAAGGCAACGATACACTTCGGCGTCGCGGTTCAGTTCTTGATACAGATCTGCGCGCCGCAACCACAACGGTGAACGTTGCAGTGGGTCGGCGGTCGATGCGATTTGCCGGCCCAGCGCGAACGACGCTGCGGTTGGATCGCCCGCGCGTCGGTACAGTTGTTCGAGCAACGGCAACGCCGCGTGTTCGATGTTGGGTGGATTCGCTGCGCGTTCTGCGAACACGATGGCATCAACCCATTGTTCGCGACTGGCGAATTCTCGGGCGCGCTGCAAGTCGGCTGATTCAGCAGGGACCATAACGATGGGCACTGTGGCGTCGTTGTGGCGAGCGGCGATGACGGGCACGGCCGGGATGGCCACAGGTGGTGTGTCATGGAGGGGGAGCGCGGGGGGCGGAGGCGGACTTGGTTGGGGACTCGGCGGCGCAACCGGCATGCCGGGCGACGAGTATTCGTGCATGCGCTGCAGAATGCTCTTGCTGAAATCTGGGGGCGCGTTGTGGGTAACTTGGTCAAGCAATGCCAACCGTTCGGTGGCGATAGCGCGGCTACGCGCGTCAAGTTCAGGGTGCGCTTGGACCTGCATGTACAATTCGCGAGCGCTGGCCGCATCGTCCGAAGCGATCAACGCATCGGCCAGTGGTAGCCAAATGATTGTCAATTCAGGGTCAACGCGGTGTGCAATCGTGAGTAGCTCAAACGCGCGCAGCATGTCGTTTTGTTGTTTGCGTGCAATCCGCGACATCTCGTACAGCGCTCGTGCTTTGGCACGTGGCGCCGGGCTGACGACAAAGCGTTCGAGCACGCGTTGGCGTGCGGATCCAGGATCTGGTACGCGCGCGAGTTCGAGCTGCAACTGAGCATCCGATAGATCTTCGACCGGCACCGCACCTTCGGCAGCGCTCACTGCGGATGATGCTGCGGAGTTGCTGGCTACCTCAAGAATCGCTTGCTCAATGCGTTGCACTGCGGCTGGGTCTTCAACCCCGTCGCGATACAACACGACGGCTTCTTGCAAGTAGGTCAGGGCATCGGCCGGCAATGCATCGGCGGCGCGGGTCTCCAGGGTGCGCGCCAGCTCGCGCTTGCGATCGCGTTGTTCGATCGCTACGGCCAACATCGTACTGCCACGTGCGCCGAGGGCTGGTTCCGGCGTGCTGCTGCCCAGCACACGTACGGCGGCGGCTTCTCGGCCGCTTTTGAGATACGCGGTAGCAAGGTGTTCCAGATCGCCGCCACTGCGCGAACTCGGTGGAATCTCGGTTAGTGCGTCGACCGTCACCGCCCAGGCTTCACCGGCGGCGGCTTCCGAGGCCAAAAGTCGCAGTGCAGCGTCGCGGCGCGCGCCTGGTGCAAATGCATCCGCCGCATGGCGCAAGGCTTCACGGCCGCGGACGGGGTCGTCCATATGCTCGAAGCATACCTCCGACAATTCCAAATATACGTCGCCGCGCTCTTCGGGCGGCACCGCTTGCGCAAGTTTGTGCAAATGCCGTGCTGCCGCTTCATAATCATCGACGAGCATCCCGAGTTCGATGATCTCGCGAATCACGTCCGGGTTGTTAGGCTCAAGATGGCACGCGGTTTCGAGCGCTGCGAGCGCATCGCGAAAGCGCGATTCGCTGCGTGCAACGATGGCGGCTTGCCGAAACGCTTCGGCCGTTTGTGAATGGCCGCGACGGTTGCGCGTGCTTTCGTCGCCGAATTGCACGATGGCAGCGCGATTGCTCTCGGGCGGAGCTAACGGCACCGCATCACTGTTGCGAGTGCTAAAAGAATCGCCCAACACGGCGAGCGCAGCTTCGAACACCGGGTCGGGTTCGTTGCGATTGGCCGCCGTGATCAGCGGAATGAGATCGCGATATTCCCGCGCTGCGTCGACCGTCAACGCGCCGATTAGGCTCGCAAGTTGCCGGCGGGCTGCCCGCTTTTCTTGCTCCACCGTCGCGATGTCGCGTTGTGCGTCCGATTCTAATTCGCCAGCGAGTTGGGCCATCGCGCGCACCGCGTTGGGGTTCGCTTCGCTAACCATCTGGTCAGCGAGGTAGCGCAGCGCTGGCCGCCACGAAGCGTCGAGTTCGAGGGCGCGGCGGAACGTTTGATCGGCGACGTCGGGACGGCCCAATTGCAACTGCAATTCGGCGAGGCGCGTCAATAGTGGTTTTTGGCGTTGTGGATACTTGGCCGTGGCTGCAACCTTGCGTCCCAAAATCGTTGCGAGGCGTTCATCGTCGTTGCGTTGCTTGCAGATTTGTTCCAAGGCATCAAGCGCTGGCAAGTGTGCTTCGGCCAAGCGCAAGGCTGCTTCCAACGCGCGCTGCGCTTCGTCAAGGTTGTCGCTGCGGCGATAGAGTTCGCCTGCACGATAGGATGCATCGGCGCGTTGCGCCACCGGCAATGCGGTTTCGCCTGTCAGCGCATCGAGGGCTTGTGCGGCATTGACGATATCGCCGGATTTTTCGCTGAGATCAGCGTATTGCCGCAGCATGGCAATGCGCAGCTGTTCATCGACGGGCGACGGTTGCTGGCTGTTGCTCAAGATCGGCATCAACGGCCAGATCGTTGCCAACGCCATGGCTTGGTCGCCGTTCTTTTCGGCCGCAAACGCGAGGCGATGGCTATATAGAATGCGTTCGCCAATTTCACTTGGCGCCATCGCTAACAACACGCCATAGGTGTCTTGCACGGTTGGCCACTGCCGTCGTCGGAATGCCGCTTCACCGACGAGTTGGTGGAGCCGGCGGGTTACGCCAGCGTCGGCAGGACTTGGGCTTTGCGCTGCCAAGGTCAAGCCTGTTAACGCAGCCGCCACCATTTGATCGGGTTCGCCAGCATGTTGCCACGCCAGCGCTACCTGCAGCAGGTCGTCCATGCGCACATCGATCGGCAAGTCCATCGCGGCTCGCACGGTTGCGCGTTGGCCAAGCGTTGCCGCAGCATCGGCGTGCTGGCCGCCGGTGCTTTGCAGTTCGGCTACGGTTGCCAACAAATCACTGCGGGCTTCGTTATCGGTTAGCAAGTCCAAGGCTTCGAGGGCATCGTGCAAGGCGGCCGTCGTGTTCGCCGGGCGCGCTTGTTGATACAGCGTGATGCGCGCTAACAACAGGTCAACCCGTTCGCTACCGCTCGGGTTGGTCGCAAGCAATGCATCGATGCGTGACAACCGCTCGCTGGTGTTGTCGGTGGCGACCGTGCGCGCCAACAACGCACGCACGGCTTGGCGTTCGATCTCCGGTGCGCGGCCATGTGCGAGCTGCTGGGCCCGTTGCCAATCGAGGGTGGCCATGTCGCGGTGGCCATTGCTTTCCAGCAACTCGGCGCGTGCGACCGCCATTTCGGCGGCGCGAATTTGCAGGCGATCAGCATCGGTGGTCGCTGCGGTTTCGCTGAGCTCGCACAAAATCGCGATGGCGGTTTCGTACTCGGTCGCCGCCAAGGTCGCGCTGTCGTTGTCGATCGTCGCGGCTCTATTGGTAAGTTCGACGGTAAGTTCCGCAAGCATGGCGTGCGCTTGCGCTGCTAGTTCACTTTTGCCGATGGCGATGCGCCGCAAAGTGGTACGGGCCTCAATGTCGCGACCGCTCGCAAGCAGGGCACGCGCCAGTTCAAGCTCGTAACGTGCAGCGACCAAAAACGGCAAGCCCAAACCGCGGACCCGTTCAAAGCGTTGCGCAGCAACCTGAAAGTCGCCGCGGACGAAGGCGGCTCGCGCCAAGCCCGCCATGGCAACATGTGACATGGGATCGTACTCCAACGCCCGTTGCCACGCTTGTTCAGCGCCGTCGCCACTCGAAATCTCGGCGAGGCTGGACCACGCACGGGCTTGCGCTTTCCGATCACCACGAGCTTCCGCGGCGGCGATCGCGCGCTGCCAAGCGGCGCTTGCATTGACGGTATCCCCGCGTGCGCCAAGTACTTTGGCTTGCATTTCGTGCACGGCCGAATCGTTCGGCGCAAGGCTTAGCGCCGTAGCCAACTCGCGTTCGGCGCCTTCGAGATCGCCAACGTGCGTGATCAAGAGATCGGCCAGGCGGAGCCGCAAGGCTGCCGCTTCATGCGGCAGTGTTGCCACCACCGCGCGCGCGCGCCACAGTTTGATCAATTCCGGCCAGCGCCCTTCGTCGGCGAAACGCTCGGCGACGCCTTCGGCTGCTTCGGTTGAGCCAGGGTCATACTCCAAGGCGAGCTGATACAATTGGGTCGACGCGCGCGGATCAACCACGCGTAACAAGCGTGCGCCTGCCAAGGCGGCCAGCGCTGCGCCGTCTTCATTGCCATCAACGGCGGCTAGCTCGGCAAAGCGAGCATACTCACGGGCGGCACTGCGGGCATCGCCCGTAGCGGCCGCGATGGCAGCGAGTGCCAAGTGACTCGGCGCAAACTGAGGTGTTCGCGAGATGGCTTGTCGGGCGAGTTCGGTAGCATCTGCAAACCACGTTGAGCGCGTGGTGGCAACGGCGAGGAGGCGGTCGATAATCCGGCCTTGGTCGGCACCCGCGCTGGTGCTGCTGAGCAGCGCGCGATAGCCACGCACGGCGCCTTCGAGATCGCCCATGCGTAGTAGCTCGTCGGCGGTGTGCATAACGTCGAGACTGGCACCGCTTGCGACCGCCGCTGGGCGAATGCCAAGGTCACTGCCACCACGCGCGCCAATTGGATCGTAGCCAATCTCGATGCCGGTACGCTCGACTGCTAGCAGGGTGAGTTCCACGCCGGTTGCAGCAGGCAAACGCCAACCATGGGAAGGCAACAGATGCCAAAGTACATCGCGTACGACATCGATTTCGAGATCGCACAAACCGCGGACGACTGGATGCAAGGGCCGTGGTTCGTCGCCGCGCTCGCCTTGCGTGAACAGCGCTTGCATCAACCGATGCACCACCACGGGGCCTGGGGTTGGAAACTGGCCATACACAAAGATGTTATCGGCGATGACGCGCACCACCGAGCCACTGGCTAGCAAGTGCAAGCGAAACGACATGTCGCAAACGC